>NZ_AP023423.1:2088884-2413512 GCF_021654335.1 Sideroxyarcus emersonii | reverse complement strand
TGTTCGTGCTGATCGCGATGGCCGTTGCCATCGTCATCGTCAACATCTTCGTCATCCCCGCGTTTGCCAAGGTGTTTGAGGGCTTCCATGCCGAGTTGCCGCTGATGACCCGGATCCTGATGGGTTTTTCCGGTTTCATGGTGCATTACTGGCCCATTCTGCTGGCGGTGGTGGTCGGTGCGGTGGTCGCATTTCGCTCATGGATCGGCACTGTGGACGGGCGCTATAAATGGGATCGTTACAAGTTCCAGATCCCGATCGCCGGACGGATCATCATGAAAGCCACGCTGGCGCGTTTTGCGCGCAGCCTGGCGCTGTCTTTCAAGAGCGGCGTTCCCATCGTGCAGGGGTTGAATTCCGTCGCGCTGGTGGTGGATAACGAATTCATGCGCAGCCGTGTGGAACAGATGCGCGACGGCGTTGAGCGTGGCGAGAGCATCTTGCGCACGGCGACGGCGACCGGGGTGTTCAACCCCACCGTCCTGCAAATGATCGCCGTGGGCGAAGAGACGGGCGACATGGACGGCCTCATGTTCGAGATCGCCGGCATGTACGAGCGCGAAGTGGAATACGAGATCAAGACCCTGAGCGCGAACATCGAGCCCATCCTGATTGTCCTGCTGGGCGGCCTGGTATTGGTGCTGGCGCTGGGTATCTTCCTGCCGATGTGGGATCTGGGCAAGGTGGCATTGCATCGATGATCAACCCGGTACGGAGTGCTGAGTACCAAGTGCGGAGTGGCGCGCGTGCCACTCCGCACTCCGCACTCCGCACTCAAAACTGTCATGGCTTCACCCTCCTCGAACTCATCGTCGTTGTTTCCATTGTGGCGATCCTGGCGGGCCTGTTCCTCAGCCGTATCCCGTATTACCAGGAACAGGCTGAGAAGACGGCCATGGAGCAGGTCGTCGGGGCATTGCAAAGCGCCTTGGTGATGCGGACGGGTTCCTTGATGGTGCACGGTGCGGCCAACGCAAAGGAACTCAATGCGCTTGCCAACGACAATCCGATGAACTGGTTGCAGCAGAAGCCCGGCAGTTATGCGGGCGAATTTTTTGATCCGACGGACAGGACGGTCATGCCGGGACACTGGATGTTCGACCTGAAGTCGCACGACCTGATCTATGTGCTGGAGCGCAGCGATTATTTCACGCCCGGCAAGGATGGCCGGAAATGGATACGCTTCCACGTCCAATTGCAGTTCGAGCTTCCGGCTGGCGTGGCGGCGAGCGGTCCGAAAGAATTGGCTTCATCCCTGTTTATACCTGTCGAGCCTTATCGCTGGCTTGATTGAGCAGCGAATATGCCAAACCGGCGATAGCTTGACTCGTTTGCAGAAGAGGGGGAACTGCTGCACCTACAGTCACAGCTGCGCTATGATGCAGGAGGGTCAGCATAGTGCCTGTCCTGTCGGACTAATGCGCGAGGTGCCAAGATTGAGTCCAATCGTCGAATCGTTGTTATTGCGTTCCTTTGTCATTTTCCTGATGGTGGGCGGCCTGGCGGGCCTGGTCGTCGGTGTGCTGCTGATCTTCAGTCCGCATCGCATCAGCGCAATCGGCATCGTCCTCAATCGCTGGATATCCACTCGGCACATAAATCAGGCACTGGATCGTACGGTGACGCTAGACCCCTGGTTCTACCGCCATCACCGCACCAGTGCGGGACTGATCCTGCTGGCTGCAGGATATATCCTCTATGCTTTCACTGTCGGTCTGGATCGGCACAGCGCCGTCATCGAGTTCGCCAGGCGATTCAACCTGCCTGCCGGTTTGGCGAGTGGATTGCTGGATGGGCTGGTGCTTGCAACATTGCTGGGCGCATTGCTGGCGATTTTCGTCAGTTTGTTCCTGCTGCTGCGCCCCAGCCTGTTGCGCGATTTCGAACAGGCTTCGAATCGCTGGATTTCGCTGCGCAAGGCATTGAAACCCATGGAGATCCGCCGTACCGGCTTGGATGAATATGTCCTCAAACATGCCCGTCAGGCCGGTATCCTGTTGATGATCGGCAGTCTGTATGTGCTGGCACTGCTGGCGACCTGGATCGGACATTAATGTCGACTTCCCGTCAGCAAACCCTTTAAATTTGCGCCATAACCCATTGCTGCGAGGCAATTTTATATTTGCAACCTGGCACGATTTTAGCTACATTTGACAGAGACCGATTATGACGTTGGACGTTGCGACGCTCGACGAAAGAAATCAGTCCGATAAAATGGGGCTGCGGCCCCTAACATTTAGGAGAGATATTATGAAAAAGCAACAAGGTTTTACATTGATCGAATTGATCGTGGTGATCGTGATTCTGGGTATCTTGGCAGCAACAGCACTACCAAGATTCTTGGATGTTCAGCAGTCTGCAAAAGTTGCGGCGCTTACTGGTGCGGCTGGCGCGATTAATTCAGCTGCTAACTTGGCGCACGCAGCGCAATTGGTTGCCGGTACAGCATCTAATGCTTCGGTCACATTGGGAGGATCTACTGTGACTATGATTAATGGTTATCCAGATACCAATACGGCAACCGGTATATTGTTTGCGGCTAACATTACAGCTAATGATTGGACGGTGACTGGCGGTAATACCGTTCAATTGAAAAATGGCCCATCGGCCACCTGTCAAGTGGTTTATACCCCGGCGACGGCTACTCTTGGTCCTCAGGTTGTCACTACCTCTTCGGGTTGCTAAAAAATATTTCTGAGGCTTGCGTAAGGTAGATTTTATTTGTGCAAGCGACTGATCCGATGTTAGTGCGGGGGGGGGCGAAGCCCCCCCCCGGTTTTTATATGAAGTATGTTTGCTTTACTGTAAACGAATTGAGCTTGTAGCCTATGGTGCTATACATGCGATTACGTGACGGACAGGCGAAGACTAAAAAGTGTAAATCTACAAAACATTCTTGCTCGCAAGAGGGGAATGGTTCGATTTTTGGATCTTTGAATAGCCAACGTGGCTTTACGATAGCCGAACTGATTGCCGTCATTGTCATCCTGGGCATCGTTGCGGCGGTGGCGATCCCGCGGTTTTTTGACCGCAACCTGTTCGACAGCCGCAGTTTCTACGACCAGGTCATCGCCACATTGCGCTATGCGCAGAAGTCAGCCATCGCAGAACATGGCTTTGTTTGCGTGGGGTATGCCGCGAACGGTATCACGCTGACTTATGGTGCGACTGCTGCCTGCGGCAGCAATCTGACGAGCCCGACCGGGCAGACGCCCTACGCCATTACTGCCCCGAACGGGGTGACATTGAGCGGCGGGACGGCATTCAGTTTCGATGCATTGGGCAGGCCCAGTGCCGCACAAAGCATTACGGTGAGCGGCTATGCGGCCGCCATTACGGTCGAAGCGGAGACCGGCTATGTCCACTAGAACTTCGTTCATGCGCGAACGGGGGATCAGCCTGGTCGAGCTGATCATGTTCATCGTCATCGTCAGCGCCGCGCTCACCGGCATATTGCTGGTGATGAACCAGGTCACCGGGCACAGCGCCGATCCGCTCATACGCAAGCAGGCGCTGGCGATCGCCGAATCGATGCTGGAAGAGATCAGGCTGCAGGACTTGTCTGGCACTTCCTGCACGGGCGTGCTGGGGGCCAATGCGCTGCGCGCAAATGCCAGTTCCGTCTGCGATTACAACGGCTACAGCACTACGGGCGGCATCCGCGATTTCTCCACCAATGCCGTGGTGCCGGGGTTGGGCAGTTACAACATCAATGGCGTCGCCGTGACGCAGATCTCCTCGCTGGGGGGCACCAGCATCACGGCGGGCAGCGGTGTGATGATCACGGTCACGGTTGCCGACCCGACGGGGGCGACCGTGAGTGCCACGGGTTACAGGGCGGGCAATTGATGAGTGCGCCTTGCAAATCGCAGAGCGGATTCACGCTGGTCGAGATGATCGTGGTGATCGTCATCACCGGCATCATCGGCGGCATGGTGGCGATATTCCTGCGTGCGCCGGTGCAGGGTTATATGGACAGCACGCGCCGCGCCGAGATGACCAACATCGCCGATACGGCCTTGCGCAGGCTGGCGCGCGACCTGCATGCGGCGGTGCCCAACAGCGTGCGCCTGCCGTCCCCGGCCGGCTCGTCGTATTTCGAATTCATGCCGACCCGCGATGGCGGACGTTACCGGGTGAATCCGACCGGCGGCAGCGGCAGCTGCGGTGCAGCGGGAGACGATCTCGATTTCACCGTGGCGGATACCTGCTTCGAGATCGTCGGATCGCCGATCACTTTTTATAGCGGTGACGCGGTCGTCATCGGCAGTACCCAATCCGACGGCAGCCTGCCCTACCAGGCGGTGACCTCGGCGAATGGCGTGCGGCGTATGCTCGCCGCTGCAGGCGTGGGAACGAACGGATTTGTGAAGATCGTTTCAACCGTGCCGTTCCCGGCTTCCTCGGAGCTGGATGGTCGGCGTTTCGCGGTGGTGCCGTATGACCAGCAGGCGGTGACCTATGCATGCCTGAATCCCGGCACTGATGCGAATGGCGATGGTACCGGTACGCTCACCCGCTATTGGGCCTATGGCTTCAAGGTGACCCAGCTGGCGCCCCCGCTGGCGGGCGCGAGCGCGATCCTGGCCGACAAAGTGAGCGCCTGCAATTTTGTCTATAACACCAGCAACGCACGCAACAGTCTGGTGGCGGTCTCGCTTACCATTACCCGTGGCGGCGAAAGCGTGAGCCTGTATCAAGAGATACACGTGAACAACATACCGTGAGGAAAAAGTGAGAGGAAGCAAATATCAGCGTGGTTTCAGTCTGGTCTCCGCCATCTTCCTGCTGGTGGTGCTGGCGGTGCTGGGGGCAGCGATGGTCACGTTCTCGACCTCGCAGAGCCAGGGCCTGGCGATGGATGCGATGGGCTCGCGCGCCTACCAGGCTGCCAATGCGGGGATCGAATGGGCGGCATACAACATCGCCATCAATTCCGGCGTGGCGAAGGCGGCTGCGCCGGTATTCGCGCCGGGCACGGCGACGGCGCTGGGCGGAAACCTGGCACCCTTCACCGTCACGGTGGGATATACCGCCGTTCAGCATGTGGACGATACGGCCTATCCTTCGATCGGCGTGACGCAGGCATTCTGGTCGCACGATATCGCGGCCTCTGCCGTGTACGGCACACCGGGCACACCGGATTATGTTGAACGCGTCGTTAGTGCAAAGATGTAACTTGGAGAAGAAAATGAACCGTATCGCGAATCGTGGCTCGCTTCCTGTTTCGGGCATGTGGAGAGGAGCCTCATTGTTCCTGATGTTGCTGCTTGTTGCCGGCACAGCGAATGCGGTGACTTGCACCAGTGTCGCCAGCCAGGATTGGAACAACAGGAATTCCTGGAGCGGGTGCAACAACAGTCAGCCGCCCACCGGCGCCACGGTGGTCATTTCCAGCGGTACCACCATCACCGCCGATTCGAATACCAACACCGTGGCGGATATCACGATCAATGCCGGCGGAACGCTGGTGGGGCAGAACAATCGTACCATCAGCCTCAGCGGCAACTTCACCAACAATGGCACGTTTACCGCCTCGAACGGTACAGTGGCGCTGGTCGGCACGGCCATGCAGACCATCAGCGGTACGATCACCTTTGCCAATCTGACCCTGAACAATGCGGCGGGAGTCACCATCTCTGGCAATGTCACGGTGACCGGGGCGTTCAATCCCGGTACGACCCCGCTGGTCATCACAGCGGGTTCCACCCTGACCATCAACGGCGTGGTCTATACCGGACCGTGCAGCGGTGTTTACGGAGCAGGTTTCTGTTCCGCTCCATCGGTCGCCTCGATCAACCTGGCCAGTCCCAATCCCACTGCGGGCAATACTGCCGTCTCGTGGACGGTGGTGTTCAGCCAGAGCGTGACCGGCGTGGATATCACCGATTTCGTGCTGGTGCAAAGCGGTGGCGTAGGCGGTGCGAGCATCACCTCGGTGACCGGCAGCGGTACAACATACACGGTCACGGCGAGCACCGGCAGCGGCACCGGCAGCCTGGGATTGAATCTGGTCGATAATGACACCATCGTGAATGCGAGCGGCACCCCGCTGGGCGGAGTGGGGCTGGGTAACGGTAATTTCACCGGGCAGGTGTATACGGTGTCTGCCTGCAGCCCGCCGGCGAACATCCCTTCCAGCGTGATCGTGTCCTGCGTGTGCGACAACTTCGGTCGCACCAACCTGAATCCTTCGCCCATCTTCAATTCGAACTGGATCGTTTCCAGCAGCGACGGTCTCGGCATCCTGCCGTATATCAATGCTACCTCCACCTTCTTGCGCCTGACCGAAAACACCAACAACAACGCCAAGGCCGCCACCGTACCGGGTATATTCCCGGCGGCGGGCAACTATATTTCCGTTGAGTTCAAGCATTACGCCTATAACGGTAGCGGGGCGGACGGCGTGGCGGTCACCTTGTCGGATTACTCGGTGCCGGCCACGCCGGGCGCATTCGGCGGCTCGCTGGGGTATGCGCAGCGGACCATCGCCGGTGGCGGCGGGTCCGACGTCAGCGGCTTTGCCGGTGGCTGGATTGGTGTGGCACTGGACGAGTATGGCAACTACCAGAATCCGACCGAAGGCCGCGTCGGTGGACCTGGGTTCATCGCGGAATCCGTGGGGGTGCGCGGTTCGGGTTCGGGGCTGACGGGATACAACTGGATTGGCGGTACCGCCACGCTTAACCCGATCGTGGACAATCGCGGCTCGACTACGCCGAAACCTGGCTATTCCTACCAGGTGATCGTCGATGCGCGCAATGCTGCGGCGACCGCGGTTGCCGTCAATCGCGACACTGGCGCAGGCTATACCTCGCTGGTTAACATCCCGAACATCTATACTGCCGCGACTGCGCTGGGTTTCACCCAGGCACCGGTTCCGAACAACTGGCAGATCTCCTTTACCGGGTCCACCGGCGGCTCCACCAACATTCACGAGATCGGCGGGTTGCGCATCTGTGCGCAGACCGTGCTGCCGGTCACCGGAGGGGTGGCGAGTGGTTATTCCGCCATCGACGAGGCTTATCCGGTCGCTGCCGGTTCCACCGTTCCGTCCTACCAGAACTTCCAGACCGGCCACATCTACATGAAACTGCCTGCCACGCCATTCAAGCTGTGGGTGGCGGCGCTGAGCAACACGGGGATCTCCAGCGGCTATTCCGCTGCATCGGCCAAATATGCGCAGGTCAAACTGGTGGACAACACTGTCATGGCGGGTGCCAATCCGGTGTGCGGACTGGACTCTGCGCGTACCTGCAACAGCGCCTGTACCGGCCAGCCGGCGGTGGAAACCGGTGCGACGCAAATCGTGACCTTCACCAAGGGTGGCCCGGGAGCGGCGTTGTCGCCTTCGTTCACCCTCAACTCGTCGTGGAAGAATCTGGTCGCGGTGATTCAGGAATGCACCAGTGCATCGTGCAATGCCTTCACATCGACCGCTGCCGCGTGTTCGGCGGACTCGCTTTCGGTGCGCCCGACCAGCTTTGCGTCGGTGACGTCTGCGGCGGCTACCAATACAGGCACTTCGGGTACGCCGACTTTAACGGCAGGCAGCGCACTGTTCGACCTGACGGCGACGACGACAGGCGTGGCGGGTTTTGCCAGCGGTTATACCGGCACGCCGAAGATCAACAGTGCGTCGGTGCAGCCGGCCAGCCCGGCCACCGTCGCGGGCATGCTGGCAGGCGCGTTCTCTGCTGCCATATCGGGTACGCCTTCGTCCACCGCGAGCGGGACAAGCTTCACTTATAACGAGGTTGGCGGGTTCTACCTGCTGGGGCCGGATTTTGCCGTGCCGCGCATCCCCGGCGTATACGACGACAACTGGACCGCTACCGACAGCGACCCCACCAAGAACGATTGCAATAGCGGAACGACCGCAGCGGCTTATTCCAATACCAAGGATGTCAGCGGCAAATACGGATGCAATTTCGGCATCACGGCGAACACCGCGGTATTCGGGCGTTTTGTGCCGGATCATTTCGACACCGCGGTACTGCCCGTTGCGGGGGTGCCGATGCCGTGCCCGTCCGGCCAGGTTTGCCCGACCTTGTATAACGGCTTCGTCTACGCTGGCCAGGCATTCACCACCCAGGTCATCGCCAGGAACCAGGCCGGTTTCACGACGCAGAATTATGCGGGAGGTTATGCTAAGGCAGTGACCCTGAGTGCGTGGGATGCGCTGGGCAGTACGGTGCTGCAAAACCCTGCCGGCGGGACGCTGAACAATCCAGCTGTGTCGGCGGCATCGTTCGCAGCCGGCGTCGCGACGACCAATATCCCGACCTATACCTTTGCCACGGCGGCCACCGTGCCCACCAACATCTATCTGCGTGCCGTGGATACCGATAACGTGACTTCGTTGCGCGTCACCAATCCGACCACCACCTCGGTCGAGGGCGGCGTCAAGGTCGCAAGCGGGCGCATCAAGGTATCCAACGCGTATGGTTCGGAATTGTTGCCGCTGACCTTGATGGCAACAGCGCAGTATTACACCGGGACGGGATGGCTCAACAGCACCACCGACAGCGTGACCAAACTGGCTTCGATCAATGCCGGTTACAGCGTGGGTACGGGCACGAGCAACGTCACCGTCAGCCCGGCCACCAAGGTGTTGTCCCTGGGTAGCCTGACCATCAATCTGGGGGCACCGGGTGCGGCGGGTACGGTGATCCTGGCGCCCACGATCGATCCGGCCTCCCCCGGCAATCCTCCCTTTGCGGTGGGAACCGGCACGATCATTCCGGGCACCGCGACCTTCGGCGTGTACAAGAGCAAGAACAGCTATATCTATCGTCGGGAAAGCTATTGATGTCCGGTTATGGACAACCGGACTGACTGACTGGGATTACTCATGTTGGCAGTCCGGCCCGCGATTGTCGGAATTAAGACGGCGAGTGTCTGCATGCGGACGGCGCGATAGCAAAAATCTCCTTGACAGCAAGGAGTTAGTGAACTAAGTTCGCGCTAATTATGGAAATGCCCCAATTTTTGAAGCTTTTCAAGCGTAGCAGCCGCGATGGCGGGTGGGTCGCCGTCACTACTGGCAAGCGGGGCATCCACATCGCGCAGGTCAAATTCATGGGTGCGCGCCCGCAAGTGACGAAATGCGCGTTCTATCCGCTGACCGAGTTGTCGGCCGCTGCGCTGGAGAAAGTGCGCAAGGATGCACAACTGGGCGATGTCAGGTTCACCACCCTGCTGTCCGCCAACGAATATCAGATGATGATGGTGGATGCGCCCAACGTTCCGGTCGACGAGCTGAAGACGGCGATCCGCTGGAAGATCAAAGATGCGCTCAGCTACCATATCGACGATGCGACCATCGACGTGCTGCAGATTCCGAGCGGCAAATACGGTAGCGATCGTCCGCAATCGCTGTATGCGATCGCCGCTTCCAACGAGACGATACGCAAGCGCATCGCGCTGTTCGAGAAAGCCAAACTCGACCTGAGCGTGATCGATATCCCCGAAACGGCACAGCGCAACCTTGCTGCGCTGTTCGAGATGGAGGCGCGCGGGCTGGCCATGCTGACCTTCGGCGACGAAGGCGGCTTGCTCACCATTACCTGCGATGGCGAACTGTTCCTGGCGCGCCGGATGGATATCACCCTGGGACAGCTGCAGGATGCGGACGAGAACCTGCGCCATCAATATCTGGATCGCATGGAACTGGAAGTGCAGCGTTCGCTGGACTATTTCGATCGCCAGTTCCACCATATTCCGGTGAACCGCATCCTGCTGTCTGCACCAGCTTCCCTGGGTTTGGACAAACGCCTGACGGATAGCTTGGGCATGCCTGTCGAGATGCTGGACCTGGCGCAGGGGATGGATATCTTTGCCGTGCCGGAGCTGGCAGACAGCGAATTCGCCAGCTATGCGCTGCCGGTGCTGGGCGCTGCGTTGCGGCAGGAGAAGAAGGCGCTATGAGCCAGCAGATCAACCTGTTCAACCCGATCTTCATGACGCAGAAGAAATATTTTTCTGTGGTCACGATGCTGCAGGCGCTGGGGCTGATCGTGCTGGGCTCGGTCGTGTTCTATGCCTACGCGGTCTACCAGGTTGCCCAGCTGTCGAAACAGGCGGACGAGATGACCCGGCGTTACGCCGCCGAGCAGACCCGGCTGGCCAATTTCTCCAACGAGTTCTCGCTGCAGCGTTCGCAGCAGATGCTGGATGATGAGTTGAAGCAGCTTGAGGCGCAGGTCAAGGCACAGGAGATGGTGCTGGCCACGTTGAAGAGTGGCGTGATCGGCAACACCGAGGGTTATTCCGAATACATGCGCGCTTTCGCGCGCCAATCGATCAACGGGCTCTGGATCACGGCATTCGACATCGTAGGCGATGGCGCCCAGATGAGCCTGAGCGGGGGCGTGGTCAACCCGCAACTGGTGCCGTCGTATATCCAGCGCCTGGGCAAGGAAAAGATCTTGCACGGCAAGACGTTCTCGACCTTGCAGATGCGGCAGCCGAAAAAGGACGGCGAGCGGGCGGTGCCGCGCTACGTGGAATTCAATCTGCGTTCCAATGCGGCAGCCGATGAGGTGAAGAAATGAAGCTGCCCGCCCAGGTCGACAAGCTCGTTGCCAGAGTAGACGGCATGTCCTTGCGCGAGCGCGCGCTGATTTTCGTGGCCGCCGCGTTCCTGCTGGTTTCGCTGATCGATTCGCTGTTCCTGGAGCCGCTGCTGGCCCGGCAGAAAAACCTGTCGGCCCAGGTCATCCAGCAGCAGGAGCGGATGAAGGATATCCAGGCGCAGATCGCTGCGCTGTTGCAGGCCAAGCAGGCCGATGCCAATTCGCCGCAGCGCGAGCACATCCGTGCATTGCGCCAGCAGCTGGCGGAAGGGGACGCGTACCTGCAGGACCGTCGTGACAAGCTGGTTCCGCCGGAAAGGATGGCCGGTCTGCTCGAGCAGGTGCTGAACCGTAACGACCGCCTGAAACTGGTCGCACTCGATACCCTGCCGGTGAGCCTGCTGATAGAACCGTCCGGCGAAACAGCGCCGGCCCGCACCGCGGGGCCGGAGAAGCAGATATACAAGCACGGAGTGACCATCACGGTGCGCGGCAGTTATGCCGACCTGCTGCAATATCTGACCTCGCTGGAGAAACTGCCCACCCAGATGTATTGGGGCGTGGCGAAGATGGGGGTGATCGAGTACCCCACCGCGGAGTTGTCGTTGACGCTATACACGCTGAGTTTGGACAAGACATGGCTACAGATCTGAGGATGCTGCTGGCAGCCGGGTTGCTGTGCATGCTGCACGTGGCAGCGGCAGAGACATTGCCGGACCCGACCCGCCCTTCGATCGATCTGGGCAGCAGCGGTGCAGGCGGAGCGGGAGAAGCCGCTCCGGTCGAGGCTGCACCGCCGGGTCTGCAGTCGGTCATCATCTCGCCGCAGTATCGTGCCGCCATCATCAACGGCGAGACGGTGGTCCTGGGCGGCAAGAGCGGCGATTCAAGGCTGGTCGAGGTACGCGAGAACAGCGTGGTGCTGGAGAATGCGCGCGGTCGGCGCGTGATGGAGTTGTTCCCCAGGGTGGGCATCAAGAAGAACGAGGCGGCACAGCAAGAGGGTCGCACACAAGAGAAAGCAACCGGTCAGGCCGATCCGCCCGGGCAGGCTGCAGGAGGAATCAAATGAATCGAGTATCGGGATTGTTGCTGGTGTTGCTGTTGTCCGCCTGCGCGGCGGGCGGCGGGCCGAAGAACGAGGCTGCGGAGAAGATCAAGCAGGAGATGGATGCCGCCGCCGCGCCGCGCGAAGCCGCGAAGCAGGAATCGGTGGACCAGGCATTGCTGCCGCCGCTGGCGATCCCGGCCCCGCAGACCGACAACAAGCCGCTGGAGACCAAGTTCGACCTGGCGGTGAACAACACCCCGGCCAAGCAGGTGTTCATGGCGATCGTCTCGGGCACGCGCTACAGCGTGCTGGTGCATCCGGAGGTCAGTGGCTTCATTTCGCTGAACCTGAAAGACGTGACCGTATTCGATGCGCTCGAGGCGATCCGCGAGATGTACGGCTTCGATTACAAGGTGGACGGCACGCGCATCTATATCCAGCCGCTGACCTTGCAGACGCGCATCTTCCAGGTGAACTACCTGACCGGGCTGCGCGCGGGGACCACCTCGGTGCGCGTGACGTCGAGCGCGCTGACCGATAGTACCGGCGCATCCGCCTCGCCAATGGGCGGCAGCGCAGGAGGCATGCAGAATGCCAACCAGGGTACGACCATCGTCGGTGGTGGCGGTGATAAAAGCCTGAAGTTTGAGCGCGGCACCGACAACAGCAGCAAAGTCACCACCACCACGACCTCCGATTTCTGGAGCGACCTGGGCCAGGCGATCCGGGCCATCGTGGGCGACGAGAAGGGGCGCAGCGTGGTCATCAGCCCGATGTCCGGCGTGATCGTGATCCGCGCCATGCCGGACGAACTGCGCAGCGTCGCGGCTTACCTCAAGGCCTCGCAGATCTCGGTCGAGCGCCAGGTGATCCTGGAAGCCAAGATCGTCGAGGTGCAACTGAATGAATCGTTCCAGTCCGGCGTGAACTGGGCCATCTTCAAGAATGGCCCGAACAGCCACTTGACCGCAGGCCAGGGCAGCCCCGCCAGCACGCTGACACCGGGCGGTGCGGCTGCGACCGCCTTGTCCAATACGACCCTGTCCTCGACGCCGGGAGCCAACCTGCAGACGACGGCGGCCACGGCATTGCCGACCGGAACCACGGCGGGTTCGCTGTTCGGGCTGGCATTCCAGACCAGCAACTTCGCCACCCTGTTGAACTTCCTCGAGACGCAAGGCAACGTGCACGTGCTGTCCAGCCCGCGCATCGCCACCCTGAACAACCAGAAGGCCGTGCTGAAGGTCGGCACGGACGAGTTCTTCGTCACAGGCGTCACCGGCGGCATGCAGTCGACCTCGCTGGTGCCGGGTGTACCGCCCACGGTAACGGTGCAGCCGTTCTTCTCCGGCATCGCGCTGGATGTGACGCCGCGCATCGACGAGAACAACGAGATCATTCTGCATGTGCATCCTTCGGTCAGCGCGGTTTCCACCGTGAACAAGATGGTCGATCTGGGGGCGACGATGGGGACGATGAATCTGCCGCTGGCATCCAGCACGATATCGGAGACGGACAGCATCGTGCGTGCGCGCGACGGCCAGATGGTCGCCATCGGCGGCCTGATGCGCCAGGCCGAGACCAACAACGATTCGGGCTTGCCGATGCTGCCGAAATCGATCTTCGGGCAGACCAACCGGGCCACCGAGAAGCGCGAACTGGTGATCCTGCTGAAGCCGACCGTCGTGGATAGCGACAAGGACTGGTCGCAGGACATCGCGCACAGCCGCGACCAGATAAACGGTTTTTCCAAGTAGGCACCATGTACCTGGCGCACTTCGGATTGCGCGAATTGCCGTTCTCGCTGACGCCTGACACCAGCTTCTTCTTCGCTTGCACCAACTACCAGGAGGGATTGAACACCTTGCTGGTGGCGGCACGTACCGGCGAAGGATTCATCAAGATCGTCGGCGAAGTCGGCAACGGCAAGACCCTGCTGTGCCGCAAGTTCCTCGCCACGCTGAGCAGCGACCGCGAGACCACCACCGATATCGGCACGCAGGATGGCGGCGTCAGCGGCCGTCATGCGGCAAAGTTCATCACCGCCTATATCCCCAATCCGTATCTGGAACCGCGCAGCCTGTTGCTCGCGCTGGCGGAGGAATTCCGCATCGAAGTCGACAGTTCCATCGACCAGCACATGCTGCTGAAAGCGCTGACGCTCACGCTGCTCAATTTTGCGCGCGAAGGAAAACGCGTGTTGGTCTGCCTGGACGAGGCGCAGGCGATGCCGCTGGAAAGCCTGGAAGTGCTGCGCCTGTTGACCAACCTGGAAACGGAGAAGCGCAAACTGATGCAGGTGGTGTTGTTCGGGCAGCCGGAACTGGATGAGCGCCTGAAGCAGAATTCGGTGCGCCAGCTGCGGCAGCGCATCAGCTTCCAGTATCAATTGAACGGATTGCATCGCGACGAAATGGATCGCTATTTGCGCCATCGCCTTGCCGTAGCCGGTTTCAAGGGCGAGACCCTGTTCGGTTCCGCTGCCGTCAGTCTGCTCCACCGGGTGACGCACGGCACGCCGAGGCTGGTCAACATCATCGCGCACAAGGCGCTGATGCTGGCCTATGCGGAAGGGCGCCAGCAGGTGCTGGCGCGGCATGTGCGCAAGGCTGCAGCCGATACCCCGGAATCCTACCAGGACTGGATGCGCCGGGTCTGGTGGGGTGCCGCGGCTGCGCTGTCGATCTTGCTGGCAGTGGGTATCTGGCTGCGATGAGCCTGATCAACCAGGTGCTGAACGAACTGGAGAACCGGGGGACGACCGTGCCCCTGGGCGAGTCCACGATACGTCCGGTCCCTCCGCGCAAGCGCTCCCACTTGCTGCGTTACGCGCTGCTGGCGTTGTCACTGCTGGCGCTGCTGGCAGCGGTCATGTGGTATTCGGGGCGCACGGCAGCGCCTGTGCCGGAAAAGGCACTGGCGGTTGTGCCGGTTATTGCCGCTGTCCCGCAGGCCGTCAGCGCGCCGCTGGCGCCCGTTTCGGCACCGGTCGAGACGATGGTGAACATGATTGGCGAGGCAGCGTCATCCGTGCCTGCCGGTATGCTGCATGGCAAACCCTTGCTGGTGGTGAACAGCGAAGAGCCGGCCAAGAGTACTCCCGCTGCCGACAAGCCGAGGCGGCACCGGCCTGAACGCGTTGCGGATGAAAGCGCCGAGGTTGCAGCTGCTGCGCAGGCGGCAGACCTCGAGGGTCAGCAGATCAAGATCGTCACACCGCAGCAGCGCGCCGAGAACGAGTTCCGCAAGGCCAATCTGGCGGTGCAGGAGGGCAGGACTAACGACGCGCTGGCAGGCTACGAGCAGGCGTTGCTGATCGATCCATTGCACAAGGATGCGCGTCTGGCCTGGGCCGGGTTGCTGATCAGCCTCAAGCGCAACGACGATGCCGAAGGCGTGCTGAAAAGAGGCTTGAAGCGGGACCCGCGCGACGCATCGTTCGCCATGCTGCTGGCACGCCTGCAGGTGGAGCGGGGAGCCGTGCCGCTGGCGCTGGAGACCTTGCAGAAGACCCTGCCGCATGCCGAAGGCCTGGCGGATTACCAGGCCTTCGTGGCCGCCCTGCTGCAACGCCAGGAGCGGCACGACGAAGCCATCGCGCATTATCAGGCCGCACTGAAGCTGGTACCCAGCAACGGCATCTGGCTGATGGGCATGGGTATCTCCCTGCAGGCACTGCATCGCAACGACGAAGCACGCGCTGCCTACCAGCATGCACTGGCTTCGAACAGCCTGAATGCCCAGTTGCAGGCATTCGTGCAGAACAAGCTCAAATCACTTTGATGTCGGTCGCATGAATCAGCGGTCGTGCGGCAGCGTGCGCGCGATCACCCACGCGCTGACCTCGCTCGCGCCGGCCTGTTTCAGGGCGCGAGCCAACTCGCCGATCGAGGCGCCCGTGGTCATCACGTCGTCGACGATGGCGACATGTTTGCCGCGTATGTCGGCATCGGGTTTGCAGACAAACGCCTGGCGCATGTTCTTGTCACGCTCTTTCCACGGCAGCGAGGATTGCGGCGGCGTATTGCGCACCCGCTCGCAGGCATCCGGCAGCAGCGGGATGCCCAAGCGGCGCGAAAGGCGGCGCGCCAGCAGCAGGGACTGGTTGAAACCGCGTTCGCGCAGCCGTGTCGCGTGCAACGGCAAGGCAAGCAGGCGGTCGGGATGCGTGGTCACCCGCTCGGCCAGCGCATCCGCCAGAAAATCGACCAGCACCAGCTGGTCGCGGAATTTCAAGGCCTGGACCAGCTTGTCGAGCGGGAAGTTGTAGCTGAAAGCGGCCGCGGTATGGTCGAACGGGGGTGGCTGGCGCAGGCACTCGCCGCACAGGCTGCCGGCCAGCGTGGGCAGCGCGCAGACCGGGCAGTGCTCTGCGGTCAGGCGCGGCAGTTCGGCATCGCAGGCGGTGCAGCATATGCCGTCATGGCTGTTGGCGCCGCACAGCAGGCAAGGCTGGGCCGGCAGCAGGCGCTTAAAATTTGCGCCGATGTCAAACGGGCGTTGGGATAAAATGGACATGTCGTTCCGATCCTGTTGCTGTTCCGGGTCGAGGATGCGTATCCGCCATTCTACTTGCTTGCCCACAACTTTATGCAAACCCAAACCATCGAATTCGCCCGCCCCGCCAAACCGGTAGCATCGTCGCAGCGCTGGAGCGTCGCGGCCATCGAAGCCTTGTTCAAATTGCCGTTCGCCGATCTGTTGTTCCGTGCCCAGCAGGTGCATCGCGAGCATTTCGACCCGAATGCAGTGCAGCTTTCCACTTTACTGTCGATCAAGACGGGCGGCTGTTCGGAGGATTGCGGCTATTGCCCGCAGTCGGCGTTCCACGATGCCGGCGTGGAGAACCGCAAGATGCTGGAAGTGCAGGAGGTCATCAAGGCGGCCAAGGCGGCGCAGGCTGCCGGGGCCGACCGCTTCTGCATGGGCGCCGCCTGGCGCGAGCCCTCCAGGGAAGACATGGCCGCCGTGGTCGAGATGGTGAAAGAGGTCAAGGCGCTGGGCATGGAAACCTGCGCCACCCTGGGCATGCTGAACGACGAACAGACCGAGCAACTGCGCCAGGCCGGACTCGACTACTACAACCACAATCTGGATACCGCGCCGGAGTTCTACGGCAACATCATCAGCACGCGCGACTATCAGGAGCGTCTGGATACGCTGGAGCGCGTGCGCAAGGCCGGCATGCATGTATGCAGCGGCGGCATCGTCGGCATGGGCGAGAACCTCACGCAACGCGCCGGACTCATCGCGCAGCTGGCCAACATGGAACCCTATCCCGAGAGCGTGCCCATCAACAACCTGGTCAAGGTGGAAGGCACTCCGCTGGCGCAGCAGGAAGACCTCGACCCGCTCGACTTCGTGCGCACCATCGCCGTGGCGCGCATCGCCATGCCCGCCGCGCGCGTGCGCCTGTCCGCCGGACGCCAGCAGATGAGCGAAGCGGTGCAGGCGCTGTGTTTCCTTGCCGGCGCCAACTCCATCTTCTACGGTGACCAGCTGCTGACCACCGGCAACCCGGAGGTCGAGCGCGACCGCGCGCTGATGGATAAACTGGGCATGTATCCCTTCGCGGAAAAACATTAGCCACAGAATGCACAGGGATCGCAGAACAGTTTCCTCTCTGCGATCTCTGTGGCAAAGAATGATCTTCCATCAACTCCAACACGAACTCGACGAACGCGCCACGCAGGGGCTGCTGCGTCAGCGGCGCACGCTGGACTCGCCGCAGTCGCCGCACATCGTCGTGGACGGCAAGCCCTATCTCGCATTCTGCAGCAACGATTACCTGGGGCTGGCCAGCCACCCGCAACTGATCGCCGCCCTGCAGCAAGGCGCGCAGGCATGGGGCGTCGGCGCCGGGGCCGCCCATCTGGTCAGCGGGCACTTCGAGCCGCATCGCCAGCTCGAAATGCAGCTTGCCGCCTTTGTCGGCAAACCCGCCGCCCTGCTGTTTTCCACCGGTTACATGGCGAACCTCGGCGTGGTACAGGCGCTGGTCGGCAAAGGGGATGCCGTGTTCGCCGACAAGCTCAACCATTCTTCGCTCAACGATGCCATGCTGCTGGCGCGCGCCGAGGTGCGGCGTTACCGGCACGGCGACATGCAACAGCTGGCACAAATGCTCGAACGCACGCAAAGCGGGCGCAAGCTCATCATCACCGACGCGGTGTTCAGCATGGATGGCGATCTTGCGCCGCTGCCGGATTTGCTGGCATTGTGCGAGCGGCACGATGCCTGGCTGCTGCTGGACGATGCGCACGGCTTCGGGGTGCTGGGCGCGCAGGGGCGGGGTTCGCTGGCGCAGTACGGGATCGATTCCGCCCGCATCGTCCTGATGGGCACGCTGGGAAAGGCCGCCGGCGTTTCCGGTGCGTTCATCGCTGCGGAGCAGGTCGTCATCGATACGCTGGTCAACCATGCGCGCAGCTACGTCTATACCACCGCCACACCGCCCGCCTTGTCGGCCGCATTGCTGCAATCCCTGCAACTGATCGAGCAGGGCGACGCACTGCGCGAGCATCTGCAGGGACTTGTCGCGCAATTGCGCAAAGGTCTGGGCGGCCTGCCGTGGCTGCTCATGCCGTCGGACACCGCCATCCAGCCGTTGCTGATCGGCGACAACCAGCGGGCGCTGGGATTGAGCGAAGGACTGCGCGATCGCGGCATCTGGGTGGCGGCGATCCGTCCGCCCACCGTGCCGCAGGGTACGGCACGCCTGCGCATCACGCTGTCCGCCGCGCATACCGCGGACGACGTCGAACGATTGATCGGAGCCCTGCATGAGCTTGCATGTTGAGGTGACGGGGCAGGGCGAGCCGCTGGTCATGCTGCATGGCTGGGGCATGCACGGCGGTGTCTGGAGCGATGCCGTTGCGCGGCTGGCGCAGGCGTTCGAGGTGCATAACGTCGATCTGCCGGGGCATGGCGAGAGCGGACTGCCGGGTGCGTTCACGCTGGAGGCGGTCACCGGGCAGCTTGCCGCGCATTTCGACCAGCCGTTCATGCTGCTGGGCTGGTCGCTCGGCGGCATCATCGCGCAGCACTGGGCGGCGCGCGAGCCGCGGCTGATCAGGCGCATGGTGCTGGTGGCGAGCACCCCGTGTTTTACCGGGCGCGAGGATTGGCAGTGCGGCATGCCGCAACAGACGCTGGAACAGTTCGCTGCCGAACTGGGCAACAACCATGCTGCGACCTTGCGCCGTTTTCTGGCGCTGCAAGTGCGCGGCAGCGAAGGCGAACGCGAGTTGCTGGGCCTCCTGCGCGAAAGGTTGTTCAGTCGCGGCGAGCCCCATCTGGACGCGCTGCGCGGCGGCCTGCAAATCCTGCGCGATGCGGACCTGCGCGAGGTGCTGCCGCGGATCGCGCAGCCGACCCTGGTGCTCGCGGGCGGGCGCGACAAGCTCACCCCGCCGCAGGCTTCGCATCATCTGGCGCAGCAAATGCCGTGCGCACGCGTTGTGGAGATCGAGGGTGCCGCGCATGCGCCGTTCCTGTCGCACCCGGAAATTTTTGTTGAACAGGTATGCGGTTTTTTGAACATCAATTAGCCGCAGAGTACACAGGGATGCAGGGAAAAACCGCTGCAAACAACTTGTCTGCGGAAACCCCCGTGGCCTCTGGATGCTCTGCGGCAAGAAGGTTGTGTTAATGAATGAATTCGAAATAGACAAGAGGCAGATGCGGCGAGCCTTCAGCAGGGCGGCGACGCGCTACGATGCCGCCGCCGTGCTGCAGCGCGAAGTGTGTATCCGCATGCTGGAGAAGCTGGACATCATCAAGATCCAGCCGGCGCGCGTGCTGGATGTCGGCAGCGGCACCGGCTGGGGAACGCGCCAGCTGGGCGAACGCTATCCGCAGGCGGACATCACGGCGCTGGATATCGCCTTCGGCATGCTGCAGGTGGCGCGCGGCACATCGAGCTGGTGGCAGAAGCTGTTCAGCGGCAGCAAACAGCGCTTCCTGTGTGCCGATGCCGAGGCCTTGCCGCTGGCGGCACAGAGCGTGGACATGGTGTGGTCCAACCTGGCCGTGCAGTGGTGCAACGACCTGCCGGCCACCTTCGCCGGCCTGCACCGCGTCATCAGGACCGACGGCCTGCTGATGTTCTCCACCTTCGGTCCGGACACGCTGCAGGAACTGCGCACCGCCTTCGATGGCGTGGACGGCTACAATCACGTCAATCGCTTCGCCGACATGCACGACATCGGCGACATGCTGGTGGAGGCTGGCTTCGCCGATCCGGTGATGGAAATGGAAAAATTGACGCTCACCTACGACGACGTGAAGGCCGTGATGCAGGACCTGCGCAGCATCGGTGCGCACAACGCCACCGCAGGGCGCGCGCCCGGCATGCTGGGCAAGGCGCGGTGGGCGCGCATCGTGCAGAACTACGAGGCCTTGCGTCGCAACGGCAAGCTGCCCGCGACCTTCGAGATCATCTATGGCCATGCCTGGAAGGCGGCGCCCAGGCAGAGCAGGGACGGGCGTGCCATCGTCAAGACAAATTTCAGACTATGAACACAATTCATTGCCACAGATTGCACAGAGAGAACGGCGCTCCGCCGTGTCTCACTGTGCCCGGCGATCTTTGTGGCAGAAGGCCGCTGAAATGAGCTACTTCATCACCGGCACCGATACCGGCGCAGGCAAGACGCTGGTCAGCTGCGCGCTGCTGCATGCCTTTGCCGCGCAGGGTAGGCGCGTGGCGGGTTTCAAGCCGGTGGCGGCCGGATGCGACGAAGACGATCACAACGAAGACGCCAAACTGCTGCGTGCCGCGGGCAGCATCCAGGCCACATACGGCCAGGTCAATCCCTATTGTTTCCCGCATGCCATTGCGCCGCATCTTGCCGCGCGGCATGTCGGGGTGCGAATCGAGTTCCCGCGCATCCTTGCTTCTTATCGCGAACTTGCCGGGCAGACCGATGAGGTCATCGCGGAAGGTGCCGGCGGCTTCCTGGTGCCGCTGAACGACAGGCAGACCAGCGCCGACCTGGCGAAGCAGCTCGACCTGCCGGTGATCCTGGTGGTGGGCATGCGGCTGGGCTGTCTCAATCATGCACTGCTGACGGTGCGGGCGATCGCCGATTACCAGCTAGAATGCGCGGGCTGGGTGGCCAACGTGCTGGATGCAGGCATGCCCGCCCTGCAGGAGAATATCGACGCGCTGCGCGAGCGCATCGCAGCGCCGTTGCTGGGCATCATTCCCCATCAAGCCATGCCCGACGCACGCGCGGCTTCGGCGCATTTGAACCTGGAGCTGCTGGAGAAAAAACAGATCGATGGTTGAATTCAGTCTCATCGCGGTGTTGCTGGTCGGCCTGCTCGGCGGTGTGCACTGTCTCGGCATGTGCGGCAGCATCGTCGGGGTCTTCACTGCGCAGGTGCCCGCAGACCGCCCGCGCTGGCCGTTCCACCTGGCCTACAGCAGCGGCCGCATTGCCAGTTATGCCGCGGCGGGGGCGCTGGTCGGTGCCGCCGGACAGGCAGGCTTGCTGATGCGCGATGCGGTACCGGTACAGCACCTGCTGTTCCTGCTGTCGAGTTCGATGCTGGTGTTGCTGGGCCTGTATCTGGCCGGGCTATGGGGTGCGGTACGGCGCCTGGAACAGGCCGGAGCGGGGCTGTGGAAGCGCCTGCAGCCCTTTACCACCCGCTTGTTGCCGGTGAACACCGTGCCGCGCGCCCTGGCGCTGGGGGCACTGTGGGGCTGGCTGCCGTGCGGGCTGGTGTACAGTGTGCTTGTCACTGCCCTGGCCAGCGGCAGTGCCGCCCAGGGGGCGCTTATCATGGCCGCGTTTGGGCTGGGTACCCTGCCTAACCTGCTGGCAATCGGGCTGTTCTGGGAAAGCGCCAGAAACTGGGTACAATCGCCGCGCGTGCGGCTGTCGGCTGGGCTGCTGGTGATGATGTTCGGGGTGTATGGCTTGGCGAAGGTCGGCTATACCTTCTACGTAAACGGATGGAGCGGCAGCTGTCATGTACCTGTATAGATTTCTCCTGATCCTGTTGTTGCCAGTGCTGGCCTCGTGCGGCGAGCAGACATTGCCTTCCCCGTTCCTGGCGGGCGATGTGACGGCGAAGTATGCGCATGCGGACTTCCACCTCAGCGATGCAGCCGGCAAGCCGGTCAGCCTGGCGGACTTCCGCGGCAAGGTGGTGGTGCTGTTCTTCGGCTATACCCACTGCCCGCAGGTGTGCCCGACCACGCTCGCCGACCTGGCGCACATGATGCGTCTGCTGGGCAAGGATGCCGACCGGGTGCAGGTGCTGTTCGTCACGCTCGATCCCGAACGCGATACGCCGGAATTGCTGGCGAAATATCCGACCGCGTTCTATCCCACCTTCAAGGGGTTGTATGGCGACAGTGCGGCGACCGCACAGGCGGCGCAGGCGTTCGGCGTGACCTACGAGAAGCACCCGAACAAGAACGGCGGCTACGACCTGGATCATACGGCCGGGACATACTTCATCGCACCCAGAGGCCAGCCGGTGCTGCTGGCGCCTTTCTGGCAGCATGCGGATTCGTGGGTACAGGACGTCAGAATATTGCTGGCATTCAAATGACCCCGCTTTTCGATCTGCTGCGCTTCGAAATAGACGAAGTCAATCTGCCGATCCGCGCAGAGCAGATTCGCGCGCGTCTCCACAGCTATCCGCTGATGGTGGTCACGCAACTTGCGCTGGCGCCCTTGCTGGTGATGCTGATGTGGGACAAGGTCGCGCACTTCAGTCTGCAGGTGTGGCTGACGGCGGTCTATTGCGTGCATGCGATCGAATATTACGTCTGGTACCGTCATCGCAAGCAGACCAGGGATGTGGCCGAGAATCTGTACTGGGATCGCAAGTTCAGGCAGCTGACGGCGATGGTCTCGCTCACCTGGGGCAGTGCCGGGGTGCTGATGTTCGTTCCCGGCGACCTGGCCTACCAGGCGCTGCTGATCTGCGTGGCGATGGGCATCGCAGCGGGCGCGGCGACCAGCAACCCCTTCCATCCCCCTTCGATGTTCATCTACCTGACCGGCATTATCCTGCCGTTGCTGGGCAGGCTGGCCTGGGAAAACGATACGACGCACTGGATATTGTTCACGATGCTGGGCATGTTCTGCGTTTTCGTGCTCAAGTCGGCGCTGGAATTGATCCGCACCTTCGAGCAATCGCAGCGGCGCCGTTTCGAAAACGAAATCCTGGTCGAGGCGCTGATTGCACGCAAACGCGAAGCGGAGTCATCGCGCCAGCTTGCCGAGCAGGCCAGCCAGGCCAAGTCGAAGTTCCTGGCCACCGCCAGCCACGACCTGCGCCAGCCGTTGCAGGCATTGCGCCTGTTCTCGGATGCCTTGCAGGACACGGCCAAGGAAAAGGAGACCGCGCGCCTGGCCGGGCAGATCGGCAAATCGGTCAATGCCTTGGTTGACATGTTCGACGACCTGCTGGACGTGTCGCGTCTGGATGCCGGTATCGTCGAGCCGCGCAAGCAGCATTTCATGCTGGGGGCGCTGTTCGACCGGATATACGGCGATTTTGCGCCGCTGGCCCAGGCGAAAGCGCTGGATTTCCGCCTGCCCGTCTGCCTGGAGGGTGAATGCAACCGGCAAGGCGGATGCGATGTCGCAATCTACAGCGATCCGTTCCTGCTGGAACGCATGCTGCGCAACCTGATCTCCAATGCCATCCGTTACAGCCATAGCGGCAGTGTGGAGGTGCGCTGCCGCAGCCTGCCGGGCAAGGTCGCGCTGGAAGTCGCGGATACCGGCATCGGCATCGCGGAAGAGACATTGCCGCACATCTTCGAGGAATATTACCAGGCGGACAACCCGCATCGCGACCGCCGCAAGGGGCTGGGGCTGGGGCTGGCCATCGTGCGCCGGATCGAGGAACTGCTGGAATGCGAGGTGACGGTGAGTTCGCAGCCCGGTGTCGGTTCGGTGTTCGGTTTCGAGGTGCCGACAGGCAATGCGGAAAACCTGGTGCAGCCCTTCGTCACCGCGCATTCCCAATACGACCTGGGCGGCAGCGTGGTGGCGCTGGTCGAAGACGACCAGGATATCCGCGATGTCACCACCGACCTGATGGAGCAATGGGGTTGCAGGGTGGTGGCGGGGGAATATGCGGAGGATGTGATACGCAAGCTGGATATCGCCCAGGCGAAGCCGGACCTGCTGGTGTGCGATTACCGCCTGCCCCATGGCACGACTGCCATTCAGGTCATCAGGCAGATGCGCGCAGCATGGGGAGAGGAATTGCCGGCCGTGGTGTTGACCGGCGATACCGCCAGCGAGACCCTGCACGAGATCCATGCGAGCGGTGCGATCCTGCTGCACAAGCCCATCGCCCCGATGCGGTTGCGGGCGATGATGTATTTCGCGATGCATGGCGAGAGCTAGAAACCCCTGCCCGGAGTGATATGATTACGGGTGCCATGGGTCGGAGAGGTGCAAGATGAAAATAAAGGTGTTGATGGCGGATGACCACGCGTTGTTTCGCGATGGAATGCGCTATGTATTGCAGCAGCTGGCTGACGAAGTCGAGATACTGGATTCGGGGAATTTTCAGGATGCCCTGCAACTGGTGCATGACAATCCCGACACGGACCTGGCCCTGCTCGACCTGAACATGCCAGGCAGCGAAGGCGTTCCGTCCATCCAGTTCTTCCATCTGCGCCATCCCGATATCCCGCTGGTGGTGGTCTCCGGCTCCGACCATCGCGACGACATCGAAAGCGTGATGGAATCGGGCGCGATGGGATTCATCTCCAAGATGTCCTCCAGCAAGATCATGCTGTCGGCGTTGCGCATGGTACTCGAAGGCGGTGTCTACCTGCCGCCGCAACTGCTGCAGCAGGCGGTCAACAACGTCGACCAGGGCGAGACGCTGGCCAGCCGCCGCGCGCAGCGCGCCGCCAAGTTCGGCCTCACTTCGCGCCAGCTAGAGGTGCTGACCAACCTGGCCGCCGGCATGGCGAACAAGGAGATCTCCAAGAAGATGAACCTGGCCGAGGGTACCGTGAAGATACATACGGCCGCCGTCTACCAGGCCTTGCACGTCAATTCGCGCCTGGAGGCGGTCAGCGCGGCGCGGCGACTGGGATTCCTGCCGCCCGCCCCCAACGATTCCGAGGGGCATTGATGGCATTGCCTGCAAGTCCCCGTCCGCCTTTGCCGGAAAGGCTGCTCGGCCTGCTGCGCGAATCGCGCTGGCTGCTGCTGGTGGCCGTCGCGCTCTATCTCATCCTCATCCTGTTCGGTTTCGATCGTGCCGACCCGTCCTGGTCGCACAGCGCCAGCGGCGCGACCACGCACAATCCCGGCGGCGTGCTGGGGGCATGGCTGGCCGATGTGCTGCTCTATCTGTTCGGGTTCTCCGCCTGGTGGTGGGTCACGCTGATGCTGCAGCGCGTGTGGGCAGGCTATCGCCGCATGCGCGCCGACAGCCTGTTCGACCAGCGCGCCTTGTGGGTTTCGCTGCTCGGTTTCGGCGTGCTGCTGTTCTCCAGCAGCGCACTGGAAGCGTTGCGCCTCTATACCTGGAAGGTCGCCTTGCCGCTGGCCCCTGGCGGCATGCTCGGTGCGGTGCTGGGCAGCGCGTTGTCGCACACCCTGGGATTCACCGGCGCCACCCTGTTCCTGCTGGCATTGATGGTGGTCAGCTTCAGCCTCTACACCGGCTTGTCGTGGCTCAGGTTCGCCGACTGGCTGGGTGGCATGCTGGAGAACGGCTGGCTGTGGGCGCGCAATACCTGGCAGACCCGGCAGGACAAGCGCATCGGCGCGCAGGCGATGCAGGAGCGCAGCGTGGTGGTGGAAGAGGAAAAGAAACGCGTGGAAGAGCACGAACCCATCCACATCGAGATGCCGGTCTACGAAGTGCCGCGTTCGAAGCGCGTGGAAAAGGAGAAGCAGGTATCGCTGTTCGCCGAGATGCCGGATTCCGACCTACCGCCGCTGCACCTGCTGGATGAGGCGAAGCAGCAGGTGGAGGTGGTGTCCGCCGAGACGCTGGAATTCACCTCGCGCCTGATCGAACGCAAGCTCAAGGACTTCGGCGTCGAAGTCAAGGTGGTCGGCGCCTATCCCGGCCCCGTCATTACGCGTTACGAGATCGATCCCGCCGTCGGCGTGAAGGGCAGCCAGATCGTCAACCTGGTGCGCGACCTGGCGCGCGCGCTGTCGGTGGTGAGCATCCGCGTGGTCGAGACCATCCCCGGCAAAGCCTACATGGCGCTGGAACTGCCCAACCCGAAGCGGCAGATCGTGCACCTGTCCGAGATCCTCGGTTCGCAGGTGTATGCCGAGATGAATTCGCCGCTGACCATGGCGATGGGCAAGGACATCTCCGGCAAGCCGGTAGTGGCCGACCTGGCCAAGATGCCGCACGTGCTGGTGGCCGGCACCACCGGTTCCGGCAAGTCGGTGGCGATCAACGCCATGATCCTGAGCCTGCTGTACAAGTCCACGCCCAAGCAGGTGCGCTTGCTGCTGGTCGACCCGAAGATGCTGGAGCTTTCCGTCTATGAAGGCATCCCGCACCTGCTGGCGCCGGTGGTCACCGACATGCGCCAGGCTGCCTCCGCCCTCAACTGGGGGGTGCAGGAGATGGACAAGCGCTACAAGCTGATGTCGGCGCTCGGCGTGCGCAACATCGCCGGCTACAACCAGAAGGTGCGCGACGCGATCAAGGCCGGCGAACCGCTGACCAATCCGTTCAGCATCACGCCGGAGAATCCGGAGGCGCTGGAAGAGTTGCCGTTCATCGTCATCTTCATCGACGAACTGGCCGACCTGATGATGGTGGTGGGCAAGAAGGTGGAAGAACTCATCGCGCGGCTGGCGCAGAAGGCGCGTGCCGCCGGCATCCACCTGGTGCTGGCGACGCAGCGGCCGTCGGTGGACGTCATCACCGGCCTGATCAAGGCCAACGTGCCGACGCGCGTCGCGTTCCAGGTGTCCAGCAAGATCGACTCGCGCACCATCCTCGACCAGATGGGCGCCGAATCGCTGCTCGGTCAGGGCGACATGCTCTACCTGCCGCCAGGCAGCGGCCATCCGCAACGCGTGCACGGTGCTTTCGTTTCCGACCAGGAAGTGCACCGCGTCACCGAGCACCTCAAGGCGCAGGGCCAGCCGGACTACATCGAAGGCGTGCTGACCTCGCTGGATGAACCGGCCGAAGGCGAATACGATGGCGGCGGCGGAGATGCCGAAGCGGATGCGCTGTACGACCAGGCCGTGGAGATCGTGCTCAAAACGCGCCGTCCTTCCATCTCGCTGGTGCAGCGCCACCTGCGCATCGGCTACAACCGCGCTGCGCGCCTGATCGAGGCGATGGAGAAAGCAGGTCTGGTATCGGCGATGCAGCCGAACGGCAACCGCGAGGTGCTGGCGCCGAGTCGTGAAGGGTGAGCGGAATACCGGTGCGCCTCGGCATGCAAAGCCGGCCGTCATTTCCCTTGTTTCCCATTAATGCAGGTCTGGAAAATGCTCAATAAACTTTTGCCTTCCCTTTTGTTGTTTGTGGCGGTATCCGCGCATGCGGCGGCCACCGACAAGCTGAAATCGTTCATCGCCGGAACGCGCTCTGCGCAGGCCGGTTTCACCCAGGAAGTGCTGGACAAGAGCGGCAAGCGCATCCAGCTCGCCTCCGGCACCATGCAGTTCGTGCGCCCGGGCAAGTTCCGCTGGGTCTACCAGAAACCGTATGAGCAGCTCATCGTCGGCGACGGCAAGAAGTTCTGGCTGTACGACATCGACCTCAACCAGGTCACGGTGAAGAAGCTGGATGCCGCGCTGGGCAGCAGCCCGGCGGCGCTGCTGTCCGGCGACAACGAGATCGAGCGCGGTTTCGTCCTGAAGGACATCGAAGGCCGCGACGGCCTCGAATGGCTGCAGGCCACGCCGAAATCGAACGAAACCACCTTCGAGAAGATACTCATGGCGTTCGATGCCAGATCCGAACTGGCGGTAATGGAGCTGTACGATGCTTTCGGCCACCACACCGTGTTGCGTTTTACGGAGCTGAAGAACAATCCGGCGTTGCCGTCGAAGCTGTTCCACTTCGTTCCGCCCGAGGGGGCGGATGTGCTGGGCGAGTGATGAGCAGCGCAGACCTCTTCGCTGCCAACCAACCCGCCGCACCGCTGGCCGAGCGGCTGCGCCCAAAACATATCGACGAAGTCATCGGGCAGTCCCATTTGCTGGGCGAGGGCAAACCGCTGCGGCTGGCGTTCCAGTCCGGCAAGCTGCACTCGATGATCCTGTGGGGGCCGCCGGGGGTGGGCAAGACCACGCTGGCGCGGCTGATGGCGTCGGCTTTCGATGCCGAGTTCGTGCCGCTGTCGGCCGTGCTGTCCGGCGTGAAGGACATCCGCGAAGCCATCGCGCAGGCGGAGCTCACGCTGCAACAGAGCGGTCGCCACACCATCCTGTTCGTGGATGAGGTTCACCGCTTCAACAAGTCGCAGCAGGATGCCTTCCTGCCGTTCGTCGAGCAGGGACTGGTCACCTTCATCGGCGCCACCACCGAGAACCCGTCGTTCGAGGTGAACGGCGCGCTGCTGTCGCGCGCGCAGGTGTATGTGCTGAAGTCGCTGTCCGAGGCCGAGATGGGGCAATTGTTCGTGCGCGCGCAGCAGGCGGCGCTGCAGGGCATCGCTTTCGATGACGATGCGAAGGGGCGCATCATCGGCTATGCGGATGGCGATGCGCGCCGGCTGCTCAATGTGCTGGAGCAATTGCAGACTGCCGCCGAGACCGCCAGGGTCGCGCGGATCGACACGCAGTTCCTCGATGCCACGCTGGCGCAGAACCTGCGCCGCTTCGACAAGGGCGGCGAGGCGTTCTATGACCAGATCTCCGCATTGCACAAGTCGGTGCGCGGCTCCAATCCCGATGCGGCGCTGTACTGGTTCACGCGCATGCTGGACGGCGGCGCCGACCCGCGCTACCTGGCACGGCGCATCGTGCGCATGGCGTGGGAGGACATCGGCCTGGCCGACCCGCGCGGCATCGACATCGCGCTTGCCGCCGCCGAAACCTACGAGCGCCTGGGGTCTCCGGAAGGCGAGCTGGCGCTGGGGCAGGCGGTGATCTACCTGGCCGTGGCGGCCAAGTCGAATGCCGGATACGTCGCGTATAATGCCGCCCGCGCCTGGGTCAGGCAGGATGGTTCGCGCGAAGTGCCGCTGCACTTGCGCAACGCGCCGACCAAGTTGATGAAGCAGCTGGATTACGGCAAGGATTACCGCTATGCGCACGACGAGGCGGGCGGCTATGCGGCAGGAGAGGATTATTTCCCCGCCGATATGCCGGAAGTGAGTTTCTACCAGCCCACCGAACGCGGGCTGGAAGCGAAGATTGCAGAGAAGCTGGCGCATCTGCGGCAGCTGGATGAAGTGGCAAAAAACAAAAAAGGATAGGCAGCATGTTGGATATTCAAACATTGAGGAATGACTTGGCCGGCGTCGCGGCACGCCTGGCGGCGCGCGGCTACACGCTGGACACGGCGAAGTTCGAGCAGCTGGAAGCGGAACGCAAGACCATCCAGACCCGCACGCAGGAACTGCAGGCCAGGCGCAATGCGGCTTCCAAGCAGATCGGGCAGGCCAAGGCCAAGGGCGAGGATGTCACCGCCATCATGGCGGAGGTGTCCTCGCTGGGAGATGAATTGAAACTGCTGGAATCGGACACCTTGCCCAAGGTGCTGCAGGCGCTGGATGCTTTCCTCGCCGAGATCCCCAACGTGCCGCATGCGAACGTGCCGGTCGGCAAATCGGAGGCGGACAACGTCGAAGTGCGCAAGGTCGGCGACGTGCCGAAGTTCGCCTTCGAGGTGAAGGATCACGTCAGCATCGGCGAAGGGCTGGGCGGACTGGATTTCGATACCGCCGCGAAAATAAGTGCTGCGCGCTTCTCTCTGCTGAAAGGGCCGCTGGCGCGGCTGCATCGTGCGCTGGCGCAGTTCATGCTGGACACGCACACCGAGAAGCACGGCTACACCGAAACGTATGTGCCCTACATTGTGAATGCGGAGTCGATGCGCGGTACCGGACAGCTTCCAAAATTCGAGCGAGATTTATTTCAAGTAAGTTTTGGAGGAGTTGATTCAAAAGCTATTGAGCAAGGCTATGAAGTTAAGACCGATCTTTCTACAGGTGAACAAACGGGCAAAGTATTTGAACGTTTGTGGTTTCTCATTCCCACCGCCGAAGTCCCCGTGACCAACATGGTGCGCGACGAGATCGTGCCACTGGAAAAACTGCCGCTGAAGTTCGTGGCGCACACGCCGTGCTTCCGCAGCGAAGCCGGTTCCTACGGGCGCGACACGCGCGGCATGATCCGCCAGCACCAGTTCGACAAGGTGGAACTGGTGCAGATCGTGCATCCGGAAAAGTCCTACGAGATGCTGGAGGAACTGCTCGGCCACGCCGAGACCATCCTCAAACTGCTCGGCCTGCCGTACCGCGTGGTCAAGCTGTGCACGGGCGACATGGGTTTCTCCTCCGCCACCACCTACGACATCGAAGTGTGGCTGCCGGCGCAGAACACCTACCGCGAGATATCCTCCTGCTCCAACTTCGAGGCCTTCCAGGCACGCCGCATGCAGGCACGCTTCCGCAACGCCGCCGGCAAGCCGGAGCTGGTGCACACGCTGAACGGTTCCGGTCTCGCCGTTGGCCGCACGCTGGTGGCCATCCTCGAGAACTACCAGCAGGCCGACGGCAGCGTGCTGGTGCCGGAAGTGCTGCGCCCTTACATGGGCGGGCTGACTTCCATCAACGCGATCTGATCCGGACGGGGAGCATGGCTGCTTCCCGTTTGCCGGCGTCGCCTGTCCGGCATGTACGCTGCCAGCGGTTGCTGCCAGTACGTCATTCATTCCTGGTTGAGGTCGAACATGGGCGATAAGGCCAGTCATCCGCCGATCCTGAAGCTGCGCAACATCCGCCGCCGTTTCCTGCTGGGCGAAACCACCATCGATGCGCTGCACGGCATCTCGCTGGACATCCATGCGGGCGAATTCCTGGCCGTGTGGGGCCCCTCCGGCAGCGGCAAATCCACCCTGATGAACATCATCGGCCTGATCGACAATCCAACCGAGGGCGAGGTGCACTTCGAGGAACAGGACACGCGCGCGCTGGCGGACGACGAACTCACCGATTTCCGCAGCAAGAAGATTGGTTTCGTGTTCCAGAACTTCAACCTGGTGCCCGTGCTTTCGGCGCTGGAGAATGTGATGCTGCCGTTGCAGATACAGGGCGTGGCGGAACACGCGGCGCGCGAGCGGGCCGCGGCGCGGCTGGTGGATGTCGGGCTGGAACGATTCAAGGACTCGCTGCCGGACAAGCTTTCCGGCGGCCAGCGCCAGCGCGTGGCCATCGCGCGCGCACTGGTGGTCGATCCCCGGCTGGTCATCGCCGACGAGCCGACGGCGAACCTGGATTCCGAGAACAGCCGCATGGTGGTCGAGTTGATGCGCGAGATGAACCGCGCGCGCAAGGTCACCTTCGTGTTCACCACGCATGACCAGCGACTGCTCGACCATGTGGACAGGAAAATATTGCTGCAGGACGGCAACATCGTCAGCGACGAGGTGATGGCATGAGCAATCAAACCCGTCATTCCGGCGCAGGCCGGAATCCAGGCAATCCAATAATCTCCTGCGCAGCAGGACGACATTCCGGTTTTGTCCGCTGCGCGGAATCTGTTTTCTGCTGGATTCCGGCCTGCGCCGGAATGACGATTGCCGAGGTGATGGCATGAGGAACATGCTCAAGCTTGCCTTGCGCGGGCTGCTGCGCAACCGCCGCCGTTCGCTGGTGACACTGCTCGCCATCTCTTTCGGGTTTTCCGCCATCGTGCTGTTTGCCGGTTACACGCACAACGTGTACGGCGGACTGGCGCGCCAGTCCATCCACGGTGAGATGCTGGGCCACTTGACGCTGAGCAAGCGCGGCATGCGCAAGGAAGGCAAACTCGATCCGGAGCGCTATATGCTCACCGCGGCTGAGGTTGATGCCATCACCAGGCTGCTGAAGGAAGAGCCGCACGTCGAGATGGTCGCGCCGCGCCTGGCGTTCAGCGGGCTGGTCAGCAACGGCCGCGCCAGCACCATCTTCGTCGGCGAGAGCATCGAACCGGCGGCGATGGAGCGCCTGCAGCAGAATGTGCTGACCGAGGCGGAGAAGAAGAGCGGCATGTTCGACCGGCTGAGGAAACAGCTGGATCCGGCGCATCCCGACGTGGTGGAACTGAGCGAAGGCCTGGCCGACATGTTGCATCTGGCCGCGGGCGGGCAGGCACAGATGCTGGTGAATACGCTGGCCGGCCAGGCCAACGCGCTGGACGTCAGCGTGGGCGGCACCTTCAACACCGGCAATGCGGGCAGCAACGACAAGTTCGCCTTCGCCTCGCTGGCATTGGCGCGCACGCTGCTGGATGCGGAAGGGCGCGCGGACCGGCTGACCATCCTGCTGGACGACATGGCGCGGACCGATGCGATGCGCGACCGTTTGCAGGCCAGGCTCCAGGCGGCAGGATTCGATGTCGAGATCATGACCTGGCAGGAACTGTCCGATTTCTACAACCAGGTGCACGGCATGTTCGACATGATCTTCGGCTTCATTTTCTCCATCGTGCTGACCGTGGTGGTGATGAGCGTGGCCAATTCGATGGGCATGACGGTGATCGAGCGCACCCGCGAGATTGGCACACTGCGCGCCATCGGCCTGAAGCGCAGCGGCGTGGTGCGATTGTTCACCGTCGAATCGATGCTGCTCACGCTGATCGGCTGCAGCGTCGGCTTGCTGATCTCCTTTGCGGTGCGCTGGGGCGTCAACATGGCCGATATTTCCTACGTGCCGCCCAACAGCGCCAGCCGCGTGCCGCTGCTGGTGGACCTGGATGCCGGGCGCACGCTGTTCACTTTCGTGCTGATGGCGGTGGTGGGCACGGTGGCGGCCTACCTGCCGGCCAGGCGCGCGGCGCGGAAGGACATCATCGATGCCCTGGGACATGTGTGACTGCCATGCGTGAACACGTTGCCATGCGGCGGGTCTTCGGCGCGCTGCTGTTCGGGCTGTGCTGTCTGGGCGGTCCCGCAGCGGCGGTGCCCGATGCGAACCGCATCCTGCAGGATGCCGACCGTGCGCGCGGCGGCAGCCTGCCCGGCATCGTATGGGAGATCAGGGTGACCTCGCATGACGCCGACCGCGTGGCCGAGCCGCAGCGCATGCGGGTCATGGCGATGGGCGATGCCAGCGTGGCGGAGACGCTGGAACCCGCCCGCCTCAAGGGTTACCGGGTGCTGCAGGTGGGGCGCGACATGTGGCTGGCGCGTCCTGGCCTGTCCAGGCCGGTGCCCATCTCCCCGCACCAGCGCCTGATCGGGCAGGCCGCCAATGGCGACATCGCGGCGACCAACTATGCGGGCGATTACGATGCGCGGCTGGCCGGCACGGAGCCGCTGGCCGGCGAAGCGTGCTATGTGCTCGACCTGCATGCGAAGAACAAACGGGTCACTTACGACCGCATCCGTTACTGGGTCTCGGTCAGGCGCATGGTCGGCATCAAGGCCGAGTTCGAATCGGTCAGCGGCAAGCTGCTGAAGACGGCGCGCTTCGAATACGGCAACACGATCGAAGCCGGAGGGAAGTCCCTCCCCTTCGTCAGCAGGATGGTCATCGAGGACGCGCTGTCCGATGCCGAAACGACGATGGAATTTTCCGGGGTGCAGGTCCGGCAGATCGATGCGTCCGCATTCGATCTCGGCCAGGCGCAATAGGCGCTCATTATTATTGTGCGGGCATCGCAGCTTGCGGGTGGAGGAGCCATGAACAGGAAGACGGCAGTGATCACCGGGGCATCCAGCGGTATCGGGCAGGAATTGGCGCGCCTGTTTGCGGCGGACGGTTACGACCTGATCGTGTCGGCACGCCGGGTGGAGCGATTGCAGCAATTGGCGAGCGAGCTGCGCGATGCCTGCGGTACCGCGGTTCGCATCGTTCCGATGGACATCGCACAGCCGGGTGCGGCCGACGCGCTGTGGCAGGTGATCCGCGATATCGCGCCCGCGGTCGACGTGCTGGTGAACAACGCCGGTGTCGGCGATTCCGGCCCATTCGCGCTGGAGCGCCCGGAAGCCATCGAGCGCATGATCCAGCTCGACATCTCCGCGCTGACGTTGCTCACGCGCCATGCACTGCCGGGCATGATTGAACGCGGGCACGGCCGCATACTCAATGTTGCCTCGCTGGCCGGTTTCCAGCCGGGCGGGCCCGGCATGTCGGTGTATTACGCGAGCAAAAGCTATGTGCTGTCGTTTTCGCGTGGCATCCGGCGCGAATTGCGCGGCAGCGGGGTGAGCGTGACCGCATTGTGTCCCGGTCCCACGCGCACCGAATTCGAGGAAACCGCCGGTGCGCAGGGGACGCTGCTGTTCTACTGGTCGAGGCCGATGGAGGCGCGCACCGTGGCGCTTGCCGGCTATCGGGCGATGCAGCGCGGATGCGGGGTGGCGGTGCCGGGCTTGCTGAACAAGCTGCTGGCGGCCGGCGCGAGGTTCTCGCCCGCGGCCATCGCACTGGAGGTCAACCGCTTCCTGCTGGCGGTGCGGCGCTAGGCCTATTTGATCAGGCTGCCGACGAAGCTGCGTTTCAGCACTGGCGGCAACTGATACAGCGATTTCTGCGCTTCCAGCCGTTTCAGCATGTCGCTATACAGGCGCACCGTTTCGACCAGGATCACCGCCTCGCCGCCGCGCGCCCTGCCGTGTTTGGTCTTCTTGTAGAAGGACGGCCGCGAGAGCAGCGGCATCATGCGCTTCACGTCGGCCCAGATGTCCGGGTTCAATCCCGATTCGCTGGCCAGGATGCGTGCATCTTCCAGGTGTCCCATGCCCTGGTTGTATGCGGCCAGGGCCATCCACAGGCGGTCTTCATCGTTGATGCGCAGCGGCAGCTGTTCCTTGAGCAACTGCAGGTAGCGGGCGCCGGCCAGGATGCTGCCGTGCGGGTCGAGCCGGTCTTCCACGTTCATCCGGTCGGCGGTCTCCTCGGTCAGCATCATCATGCCGCGTACATTGGTGTAGGAGGTGGCGTTCGGGTCCCAGTGCGATTCCTGGTAGGACAGCGCAGCGAGCAGTTTCCAGTCGATACCGGTGAGGTCGGCGGCTTCCTCGAACCAGTGCCGGTAATGCGGCAGCAGGGTGCGTGTCTGCGTGATGAAGGCTTCCGCGTTGATCGAATCGAGGCGTTCGTTGTAACCGTAGTAGCGGTCGATCAGGTGGCGCAGGGTGCCGTCCTGCTTGATATGGGTGAGGAAGAGCTGCGCTTCGTCGAACAGCTGCGGGTCGCTGTCCCTGGCAAATGCCAGCGACAGGTCGGTCGGGGAATCGAGATCGAGCGCGCTGCCCAGCTCCGGATAGAAGTTGCGCGCTGTCGCCAGTTGCTCCTCGTTGGCCACCGTACAGTCGAGCTTGCCGTCGGCCACCTCTTCCAGCAATTCGACGGGGGAGGTGTCGCGACGGGAACTCCATGACAGCCTGTCATGGTCGCGCCGGACTTCGCGCAGGGCGGTTTCCTGCGGCGATCCGGCTGCCACCACCAGCGTGTGCCTGGCGAGATTGTCGATGTCGTCCGGCGTGGCGCCGTGGCAGATCACCAGTTCGTCCAGCGATTGGTAGGATTTGCTGAAATGCAGGGGGTAGTCGGTGGTGCTGCGCATGCCGGTCGCCAGATGCGCCTTGTGCGCCGCCAGGGCAGGCAGCGCCTGGTCTATCGCCAGCGGAACGGTCTTGAGTTTCACCTGCAACTGCTGGGCGAACAGACCCGCCAGTTCGGTATCGAAGGCGTTCTCCGTCTCCATGTCGGGGGGCGGCACGATCACCACCAGTTCGCCCTGGCGCCAGTCCGGCAAGGGGTCGACAGCGGTGGTCTTCATCCAGAGCCAGGCACACAGCGCGAGGACAACCGCGAGTTGCAGGGGTAATAGACTTCGCATGGCGAACATTCTGCCCGAAATTCCGAGGTTGCTGGTAAAATGCGCGCCCTCACGTTGCCGAGGCAGTTGCGGCAAGGTGCAGCAGAGCAGTATTCGGAGAGGTGGCAGAGTGGTCGAATGTACCTGACTCGAAATCAGGCGTACGGTAACCCCGTACCGAGGGTTCGAATCCCTCCCTCTCCGCCAAATTAGAGAACCGCCCCTCGTGGGCGGTTTTTGATTTTGCGCATCGGAAACGCGGGCGCGACCTCGCCGATTCGATAACTCGCCGCGAGTTGCGGCGCAGGCCCAATGTCGGGCGCGCAAACTGAACCATCCTCCCATCTCCCGGCTGGCCGAGTGCGGTGCTATCCCGACACAATCTTCATGATGTCCCCATCGATCTGAAAATGGCGCGGTTCGATGTTTTTTGTGCGGGGTTATTGATATAGTTGAGCCGGTTAGTCTTGCAAGATGAATGTGTTATTGTTTTTAATGCGGAATATGTAGCCCGGATGCGATAAGCACGGCGTTGGCCGCCGCTTGGCAGTTCCGGGCCTGTACTGATTTCTGAGCCGACTTGGCGATGGGGAAAACATGGGAATTCGATTCAAATTAAATCTGGTTCTGATCGCGGTCTTCGTCATCGGATTTGCCACTGCGGGGGCGGTGTCATACCAACTGTTGCAGGAGAACGCGCGTGACGAAGTCCTCCACAATGCCTCGCTGATGATGGAGTCGGCCTATTCCGTGCGCACCTATACGGTCGAGCAGATCCAGCCCAAGCTGATCGCGCAACTGGATACGGTGTTCCTGCCGCAGACCGTTCCCGCCTACGCCGCCACGGAGACCTTCGCCGAGCTGAGGAAGAAATATCCTGACTACAGCTACAAGGAGGCCACGCTCAACCCGACCAACCCGCGCGACCGGGCGAGCGACTGGGAGGCGGATATCATCAACAATTTCCGCCAGAACGGCGAGGTCAAGCAGATCGTGGCGGAACGCGACACCCCGACCGGGCGCCAGCTCTATATCGCCAAGCCCATCAAGATCAGCAATCCGGCCTGCCTGCAGTGCCATACCTCGGCCGAATCGTCGCCGCCCAGCATGGTCAAGGTCTACGGCGTTGCCAACGGGTTCGGCTGGCAGCTGAACGACATCGTGGGGGCGCAGGTGGTGACCGTGCCGATGGATGTGCCGATGGGCAAGGCAAGGAAGACGTTCGCGACCTTCATCACGTCGCTGTTCGTGATCTTCAGCGTGATCTTCATCATCCTGAACCTGATGCTGACCTATCTGATCATCAACCCGATCCGCCGCATCTCGCAGTCGGCGGACAAGATCAGCAATGGCGAGTTCGGCGAACCCGAGCTGTCGGAGGCCGGCAAGGACGAGATGTCCGCGCTGTCGGGCTCCTTCAACCGCATGCGCAGGAGCCTCGAAAAGGCCATCCAGATGATGGAAGACTGATAGCGCGCGGCACGCCAGCATATGAACCAGATCGAGCCGAACAGGGGGAAGAAGCCGAAGGGCGCAACGGCCAATGTGCTGGCGCTGCCCGAGCAGCATCAGCTCTACGAATACCAGATCCAGCGCACGCTCGGGGGCGGCGCATTCGGGATCACCTATCTGGCGCGCGACACCAATCTCGATCTGACCGTGGCCATCAAGGAATACATGCCCATGGACCTGTCGGTGCGGGATGGTTCGCAGCATGTCCGGGCCAACAGCGACGAGTCGCAGGAGCTGTTCCAGTGGGGGCTGGAGCGATTCATCGACGAGGCCAGGGTGCTGGCCAATTTCCGCCACCCCAACATCGTGCGGGTCCTGCGCTACTTCAAGGCGAACGGCACCGCCTATATCGTGATGGAATACGAATCGGGGGAGCCGCTCAAGAACTGGATGTCGGCGCATTCCCCGATCGATCCGGAAGGCCTGCTTGCCGTGATCAACCCGCTGCTGGACGGCCTCGAACTGATGCACAAGGGCGATTTCCTGCATCGCGACATCAAGCCCGACAACGTCTATATCCGGCGCGACGGAACCCCTGTGCTGCTGGACTTCGGTGCAGCCAGGCGGGTGACGCCGGATCGTGAGCTGACCGCCATCTTCAGTCCCGGTTTCGCCCCGTTCGAGCAGTACCACTCGCATGGCAACCAGGGCCCGTGGACCGATATCTATTCGCTGGCAGCCGTGATGTACTGGATGATCGGCGGCGAGAAGCCGACGGAAGCGGCGGCGCGCCTGAAGAACCATGCCATGGTGCCCGCGGTCGGCATCGACCGCAACAACCTGTTCCCGGCCGCGTTCCTGGAGGCGATAGACTGGGCGCTGGAGACGGAAGAAAGCCAGCGTCCCCAGAGCATCCCGGAATTCCGCACGCGGCTCAACCAGTCGCTGGCCGGCCCCACGGCGGTATCGCGCGCCGGTACGGAGGCAAACCGGCTCGATTTCCATATCGATTCGAATACCCGCTTCAATGCCAACTTCCAGACCGAGGCGAACGGCAAGCGCAATTTCATCTGCACGCTGATGTTCCTCGATATCGTTGCCTACTCGAAATGCTCGGTCGACGAGCAGTTTTCGCTGAAGTCGGAATTCAACCAGATCATCTCCGCGCGGCTGTCGCACATCCCGCATGATTCAAGGATCACGCTGGATACCGGCGACGGCGCCGCGATCTGCTTCATGGGCGATCCGGAAGAGGTGCTGCACGCCGCGGAAGAGATCCAGAAGATGTTCCTGGCGCAGCAGCGCCTGCAGGTGCGCATGGGATTGCATATCGGACCCATCCGCATCCTCAACGACCTGAACAACCGCAACAACCTGATCGGCGACGGGATCAACGTCGCGCAGCGGGTGATGAGCTTCGCCGACAACAACCAGTTGCTGGTGTCGCGTGCCTATTACGATGTGGTCTCGTGCCTGTCGGACGACGCGGCCAAACGCTTCCGCAGGCTGGGCGAGCACCGCGACAAGCATGATCGCCCCCACGAACTGTATGCGGTGATCTCGCAGGTGGGGGAAGACGATGGCGGCGTGCGCACCCGGTTGATGCCGCAGCCGGAAGCGGAGGCGGCGAAGCCGATCGATGCGGAGAGCGTCGAGATCCTGGGCGCCGAATTGTGCCGGTTGATCGGCCCGCTGGCGCCGATCCTGGTGCGCAAGGCGGTCGCCCGGGCAAGGTCGGTCGACGACCTGCGCGAGATATTGAGCCAGAGCATCACGGACCCGGTACAGAAGCAGTCGTTCCTCTCCAGCTCGGGCCGGCAATTGGATCTCAGCGCCATTTCCAGTATCACCGGGGGCTCGCAAAGTACGGGCAGCAGGTCTAAGATGAACGACATGGGTTCTGCGAAACCCGGTATCACGAACACGCTGAAGTCGGCGCTGACTGAAGAGGATGTTGCCAGGCTTGAGAAACTGTTCGTTCAATTCATCGGTCCGGTCGGGCGCATCCTGATGAAGAACGAACTGAAAAAGACCGACGATTATCGGCATCTGTGCGAGCAGCTGGCTCAGCACATCGATAACCCGGAAGCCAGGGCATCGTTCATCGGCAAGCTGGCCGGCCCCATCTGACGCGCATATCCGCACGTCCCTGTTCAGACTGTTCGCATCGCCGCCGCATGGCCGGACATCCCCCGCGGGCTGTCCGGCGCAAGGAGGAAACGAAGTGACACTGCACGAAATCATCGGCCCCCGTGCCGACATCCGATTGATAAATCTAATCGCGTTTATTTGAACAATAAAATTGTTCGATAGCCGCGAAGCCCATAAGCTTCCGTCCCGTGAAGAGAAGCAATACCCGCTTTTTTATCGATGAACTGAAAGGAGTTTGACATGGAACGAAACGCAATCAAGTCCATTCCCGTCGGCGGATTCCGTGCGATGGTCCTGTCTCTGGCGCTGGCGGGGTTTGCTCCGGCAGGGCATGCGGTAGACCTGTCCGGCTGGAAGCTGCCGCAGGTTCCCGTGCCCGCGGACAATCCGCAGTCCGCCGCCAAGATCGCACTGGGCCACCAGCTGTCGTTCGATCCGCGCCTGTCGAAGAACGACGCCATGAGCTGTGCCGGCTGCCACCTGCCTGCCGCAGGCGGCGGCGGGCCGACCGCAAGGGCCTTCGGCCAGGGCGGCGAGCTGGGGCGGTGGGCGCCCACTTGGGATAATTCTGGCTATTACACCTCGCAGTTCTGGGATGGCCGCGCAGTATCCCTGGAAGAACAGACCGGCGCCTTGCCCGGCCACATGGGGCCGATCACTTCGCCGGGCGAGATGGGCGAAGACATCAACAACGTGGTGGCGAAACTGAATGCCATCCCCGCCTACAGGAAGCAGTTCAACCAGGTGTTCGGCGCGGATGCGACGCCGGAGAACGTTGCCAAGGCCATCGCCGCGTTCGAGCGTACGCTGGTGTCCGGCAATGCGCCGTTCCAGCGCTATGTGAAGGGTGACAAGAAGGCGCTCTCTCCCGCCGCGAAACGCGGTTTCGAGGTGTTCCGCGGCAAGGGGCTGTGCATCACCTGCCATACGCCGCCGCTGTTGACCGACAACGGTTTCCACAACATCGGCACGCCGCAGGTCGGGCCGCTCAAGGAAGACCTGGGCCGTTATGCGGTGAGCAAGGACGAGGCGGACAAGGGCAAGTTCAAGACGCCGTCGCTGTACAACTCGGCATCGCTGGCCTTCTTCATGCACGATGGCTCGTTCTCCACGCTGCGCCAGGTGGTCGAGCATTACAACCGCGGTGGCGATCCCAGTGTGGCGAACCAGGACCCGCTGATCATGCCGCTGAAACTCAGCGAGCAGGAACAGGAGGATCTGATCGCTTTCCTGCAGAGCCTGACCGACGAAAGCCTCAACCGCATCCAGCGTCCAGCGCTGCCATGAGCTGAGCGGTCGCAGCAGCGACGTTGAAAAGAGGGGCGGCCATGGGTCGCCCCTCGCTCTTTGTGCAAAGGCGATGCGCGTGTCGCGACAGTTTCCAGGGCGTGCATATCCCTGCAGCGATAGGGGAAATGGCAGGGTTCAAGTTCGGCCGCACTGCGGGTGCCGGACGACGAACTGATCTGTCATGGTCAGGATAATCCGGACCATTTATCCGGCGAGCCGGAATACAATGCCGGGTTGCATCACCGGGCACATATTTCGAATTTCAGAGCGCTTCTGACGACGCGCATTAAATGGGGAAACAGATGGCTACACCGCAATTCAAACCGAAATACCATTGGACGAGAAGAGCGACACAGTTCGGCATGTTGCTGCTGATCGTTCTGATTCCCATCTTCGGTTTGTTCCGGATCGATTTCGCCACCGCCAGTTTCTTCATCCGCGACCTCCAGGTGGAATGGACGAACTATCCATTCCTGGTCGGCCTGGTGCTCGTGGTCGGCACCGCTCCCATCATCACCTACATGACCATAGGCTCCATCTTCTGCGGCTGGGCCTGTCCGCAGAACCTGTTCTCGGAAATGGCGAACGGCCTGACCCATAAACTGCTGGGCAAGCGCGCCGATGTGCGCGTGGACGGCCCGGGAATGGTCGTGGCGGCATCCAAGAACAAGGCGGTCAACTGGCTGGTCCTCGGAGCAAGCTTCCTGCTCGCCTCTGCGGTGCTGGCCTATTTCTTCCTGATGTTCTTCTATACGCGCAGCGACATGTGGGATTTCGTCACCGGCGCATCTAGCCGGCGGCCGAGCATGATCGTCATGTACTGGATGACGACTTTCTTCATCTTCATCGACATTGCCACGGTGCGTTACCTGTATTGCGACTACCCCTGCCTGTATCGCGTCGGCCTGCGGCTGTTCAGGAGCCCGGATGCGCTGCATGTGTCCTACGATGCCTCGCGCGCATCGGAATGCGAAAAATGCAATTACTGCGCAACCACCTGCATCACCGATATCGAACCCACCAATATCCGGATCACCGATACCTGCGTCGACTGCGGCGAATGCATCGATGCCTGCGACCGCCTGCATGCGAAATCAGGGACCATCGGCTTGCTGCGCTTCAAGGTCGGGGAGAGCGAAAACCGGATGACCTGGCGCAAGATGCTGGGCAAGGTCTTCGCCCGATCCAGGTGGCTGGTGGGTGTCCTCTTCCTGCTCGGGTGCGCCCTGATGATATGGGGCGCGGAAGCCGCCGCGCAAAAGATCGCCGACAAGGAAAAGCGCCTGCAGGAAGACCAGAAGATCCAGCGCATCGCCGACGTTTGCAACAGGCAGTGTGCCCCTCTGCAGGCGGCATGCTCCAGCAAGAACATGGCGGGCTGTTACCAGGCCTCCGCATGCGTGTGCGCATGCACGCTGGAGCATGACCCCGCCAGTCCGTCCGCCGATTCGCTGCGGCAGTGCGTCCGCAACGGCGCGGCGCATGCCCAGGCGTCCGGGTTGAACACTCCACAGGCCAGGTAGCGCTGCGAATCCGGCCGGACCGTCAGATGGCCGGTGCCCGGCCGAACTGGAAGCCGGACACGCTCTTGCCCAGCACCTTGTCGTTGTAGGCGACATGTCCGGCATCGTCGGCTGCCGCGCCTGCCGCCACCATCAGCGGGATCAGGTGCTCGCTGCGCGGATGGCAATCGCGCGCATTCGGCGCCTGCCGCCAGTTCATCAGCAAGTGCTCGCGTTCCGCTGGCGGCGCAGTGACGGCAGCGCGCAGCCAGCGGTCGAAGTTGGCTGCTGCCGCATCGGCTGCCGGGACCGGCAGGAAGAATTCGCGCAGGTTGTGGTAGCTCAGCCCGCTGCCGACGATCAGCACGCCCTCGTCGCGCAGCGGCGCGAGCGCGCGGCCCAATGCGAAGTGAGCGGCGGGATCGAGGCTGTGCAGCAGCGAGAGTTGCACGACCGGGATGTCGGCATCCGGATAGATCAGCTTGAACGGGATGAATACGCCGTGATCGAGGCCGCGCTCGTGTTCCTCGTCGGTCTTGATGCCGGCCTGTGCCAGCAGCTCGCGCACCCGGTCGGCGACGGCGAGCGAGCCGTGGGCCGGGTAGGTGAGGCTGTAGGTGTGCTCGGGGAAGCCGTAGTAGTCGTACAGCAATTCGTAGTTCCCGCTGTTCAGCACGGTGGCCTGCTCGCATTCCCAGTGGCCGGAGATGACCAGCACCACCCTGGGCCGCTGTCCGATGGCCTGCGGGATGCCGCGCAGGTACGCGGCCATCCTGTCCCAGGTGTCGGGCGGCATGCCCGGCATCGGCTCCATGAAGAAACAGGGGCCGCCGCCGTGCGGGATGAACAGGGTGGGAAGACGTGCCGGAGCATCCATGATGAGTACCTTTCGTCGTCAGATCTTATGCCGTCGCCAGCACATGTTGCACATATGCCTGGGCGTTCTGTTCCACCTCGGCGTCGGACGGATTGTAAAGCGCGCCCTGCATCGCGAACACCGGCAGATATTTCGCCCGCGTATATTGGGCCGTCATCTGCAGCGGCCGCAGCAGTTCGCTGAGCGTGTACTGGTTCTGTGCACCCGCCTGGTAAGCGTGCGCCGGCCCGCCTGTGGAGACCGCCACCCCGATCTCCTTGCCTTCCAGCTTGTCGCCGCCGGGACCGAACGCCCAGCCATAGGCGAACACATCGTCCATCCACTGCTTCAGCAAGGCGGGCGTGCTGAACCAGAACAGCGGGAATTGCAGGATGATGCGGTCATGCGATTCCAGCAGCTTCTGTTCGGCCGCGGCATCGATCTTGCCGTTCGGGTAGGACTTGTACAATTCATGCACGGTGACCTTGTCGGCATGCGGGTGCAAGTGCTTCAGCCAGGTGCGGTTGATGCGGGATTTGTCCAGGTCGGGGTGGGCGACGACAACCAGGGTCTTTTTGCTCATGAAGGCTCTCCAAAAAAAGCATTAGATTCAAAAAAGGAATCTGGTTACTATATTGCACCACGGTAAAAATACCGCACAAGTAGGGCGTCGAAAGTTACTTGGTTACCCGGCGGTAACCATGAAAGGAGGCAGCACCATGACTCTGCACAAATCCAAGGATCCCAAATCGGGCCTGTGCCCGATCCGCGATGTGCTGGACCGGCTGGGCGACCGCTGGTCGCTGCTGGTGATCCACGAACTGGAAGGCGGCACCTTGCGCTTCACCGAACTGCGCAAGCGCATCGGCGATGTGTCGCAGCGCATGCTGGCGCAGACCCTGCGGCGCCTGGAGCAGGACGGGCTGGTGTCGCGCGAGGTGTTCCCGACCGTGCCGCCGCGCGTCGAGTACACGCTGACGCCGCTCGGCCACTCGCTGCTGCTGCCGCTGGGCAGCATGATCCAGTGGGCGCTGGACAACCACGACGCGGTGCGCGCCGCCCGCGCCGCCTATGTCGCGCCGATGGCCTATGCGGCGAATTGAACATGCGACAAGCGGGAGCCGCCATGACTGACCCCTCCTTCGAAGGCATCGAACTCTTTCCGGCCACCGGTCCGGCGCGGCAGCTGTTCGTGCTGCTGCACGGCGTGGGCGCGACCTCGTCCGACCTGCTGCCGCTGGCCCACAAAATCCTGGAAGCCTTTCCGGATGCCGCCCTGCTGCTGCCGGACGGCACCTTCCCGTTCGACGGCGGCGGCAGCGGACGGCAGTGGTTCTCGATCCGCGGCGTGACCGACGAGAACCGGCCGGAGCGGGTCGCGGCAGCGATCCCCGCGCTGCGCACGCTGCTGCGGCAGGCGCAACAGCGCTACAACATCCTGCCCACCGACACGGCGCTGGCCGGCTTTTCGCAGGGCGCCATCATGGCGCTCGAATTCAGCGCGCGCCATGACGGCGAAGTCGGCCGGGTGCTGGCATTCTCCGGCCGCTATGCGCAGCTGCCCGACAAGGCGCCCGAACTGACCACGCTGCATCTGCTGCATGGCGAGAACGACACCGTGATCCCGGTCAGCCACGCGTATGCGGGCTACGCGCGGCTCACCGAACTGCAGGGCGACGCCACGCTGGATGTCGCGTCGACGGTCGGCCACGAACTTCACGACGCACTGGCTGCGCGGGCCATCGTGCGGCTGCAGACCTGCGTGCCGCTGCGCATGTGGCAGCGCGCGCTCGGCGCCAACAGCGGACAGGCATGAGCGCGGCAGCCGACAACAACTCCTCCGCATCGCCGTGGACGCCGCTGCGCCACAAGGTGTTCCGCATGCTGTGGATCGCCTCGGTATTCTCCAACATCGGCAGCTGGATGCACGAGGTCGGCGCGGGCTGGCTGATGACTTCGCTTGCGCCCAGCCCGCTGATGGTGGCGCTGGTGCAGGCCGCCACTTCGGCCCCCGTGTTCCTGCTCGCATTGCCGGCCGGCGCGCTCGCCGACATCCTCGACCGGCGGCGTTACCTGATCGCCTCGCAGTTGTGGATGATGATCACCGCCGCCATCCTCGGCGTGTGCACGCTGGCCGGGCTGACCACCGCCACCATCCTGCTGCTGTGCACGTTCGCGCTCGGCATCGGCACCGCGATGATGATGCCGGCGTGGGGCGCGATCACGCCGGAACTGGTCGGTCGCGCCGAACTGCGCGCCGCCATCGGCCTCAACACGCTGGGCATGAACGTGGCCAGGTCGGTCGGGCCGGCGCTGGCCGGGCTGATCGTGGCGGCCACCGGTCCCGGTACGGTGTTCCTGCTCAACGCCGTCTCGTTCCTCGGCGTGATCGCCGCGCTGAAGCGCTGGCAGCGTCCGCAACAGGGTTCGGATTTGCCGGCAGAGCGTCTGTTCGGCGCGATCCGCACCGGTCTGCGTTATGCGCGCCACTCGCCGGAATTGCGCGCGGCGTTGGCGCGGGGCAGCGCCTTCTTCGTGTTCGCCAGCGCCTCCTGGGCACTGCTGCCGCTGATCGTGCGGCAGGAACTGCATAGCGGTCCGGGCACGTATGGACTGTTCCTGGCCTGCCTCGGCATGGGCGCGATAGCCGGCGCCCTGCTGCTGCCGCGCGTGCACCTGCACCTGTCGCGCGACTGGATCGTGGCGGGTGCCACCGTGCTGTATGCGGCGGCCATGCTGGCGCTGGCACACAGCGGCAATATCTATGCGGCCGCAGCGGCGATGCTGGCGACCGGGCTGGCCTGGATCAGCGTCGTCTCGTCGCTGATGACCGCTACCCAGACCGCGCTGCCCGGCTGGGTGCGCGCGCGCGGCCTGGCGCTGTTCTGGGTCGTGCTGATGGGCGGCATGGCGGCGGGCAGTGCGCTCTGGGGACAGGTCGCATCGTGGGTCGGCATCTCCACCGCGTTGACCGCGTCCGCCGTCGGCGCGCTGCTGGGCAGCGCCGCCGCATGGCGTTACCGCATCGGGCTGCACGACCTGCATGACCTGTCGCCCTCGATGAAATCGCCTGCGCCGGCGACCGCCGACGAGTTCGAGATCGACAGCGGGCCGGTAATGGTCACGGTGGAATACCGCATCGATGCGCAGCGGGTCGAAGAATTCACCCGCAGCATGCAGCAGATCCGCCGGATCCGGCGGCGCGACGGCGCCTTCATGTGGGAACTGTTCAGCAACATCGAGGCGCCCGGCCACATGGTGGAATGCTTCATGGTCGAATCGTGGCTGGAGCACCTGCGCCAGCACGAGCGGCAGACCGTCGCCGACAGCGAAGCCATCGCCAGGGTGAAGGAGTTCCATCTGGGCGCCGGAGCGCCCAAGGTGACGCACCTGGTGGCACGCTGGAACTAGCCGCCCGGGCGGCAGCAGCAATCACAACAGGGGGATGGAAGATGCTGGGTTTCCTGATCGTCGCGTTCTTCATCTACGGCAGCATGCACCTCTATGCCTTCGCCAAGCTGTGGCAGGTGCTGCCGCACTCGTGGTGGCTGGGCCTGTCGCTGCTGGCGGTGGGGTTGCTGCTGACCTTCCTGCCGCTGCTGCTGTGGCAGATCACGCGGCTGAACTGGCACGGCGCTGCAGCGCTCACCTCCTGGGTGTCCTACGTCTGGATGGGCTACCTGTTCCTGTTCTGTTCGACCGCGCTGCTGTTCGATATCGCCCATGTGCTGGCCGTATTCGCCGGTATGCGGTGGCCGCTCGGCGACGCCGCATCGCTGCTTGCCGTCGGCCTGCTCTCGCTGGCGCTGCTCGGTTACGGTTCCTTCGAGGCGCGGCACATCCGCATCGCGCAGGTCATCGTCACCACATCCAAACTGCCGGCAACCGTCGGGCACGTGACCATCGCGCAGATCTCCGACCTGCACCTGGGCGCGATGCTGAACGACGAGTTCCTCGACCGCGTCATCGCCGGCTTGCGCGAAGCCAAACCCGACATCGTGGTGGCCACCGGGGATATCGTCGACGGGCAGGGCGACCACCTGGATGCACTGGCCAGCCGCCTGCATGCGCTGCAGCCGCCCATGGGCGCATACGCCGTCATCGGCAACCATGAGACCCATGTCGGGTTGGACCGCTCGCTGGACTTCCTGCGCAGTGCCGGTTTCACCGTGCTGCGCGGCGAAGCGGCACATGTCGGCGGCATCGTGCTGGTGGGCGTCGACGATCCCAGTGCGGCGATGACCGGCCAGGGCGTGCGGCTCGATACTGCGCACTTGCTGGCGACGGTGCCCAAGGGCAGCTTCGTCGTGCTGCTCAAACACCAGCCCGTGGTGGACAACGGGATCCCGTTCGACCTGCAGCTCTCCGGTCATATCCACGGCGGCCAGATTTTTCCGTTCGGCCTGCTGACGCAGCTCACCTACCATGTGCACACCGGCCTCACCCAGCTTGCCGGCGGCAGCAAGCTGTATGTCAGCCGCGGCACCGGCACCTGGGGGCCGCCGATACGGCTGTTCGCGCCGCCCGAGATCGCGCTGATCAGGATCGAACGGGAATAGACAATCAGACATGCCGGGCGGACAGGACCCGGCAAAGGGGAAGGGATGAAAGAGATATACGAGTCCTTGATCGGACACTGGGTGACGCTGCACAGCCTGATCGCCATGGCGGGGCTGGCCATCTACATCACGTCATCGCACAGCTTGCACCTGCGCCGCCATCCCTCGGCCTCCATCGCCTGGGTGGTGGCGCTGGTCCTGCTGCCTTATGCGACGCTGCCGCTGTACCTGATCTTCGGCATCCGCAAGGTCGGCAGCGGACACGCGGGCAACCGGCTGCTGGCCGCACCTGCGCAACCATCCGATCTCGCCTCGCTCGCGATGCGCACCCGGCAGCTTGCCGCCATCATGGCGCTGCCCGCCGCCGCGGCGTACCGGCAGCTCGCCCTGCATGAAGACGGCGCGCAGGCACTGCAGGCGTTGCGCGGGATGATCGCCGCCGCGACGCGCAGCATCGACCTCAGCACCTTCGTCTTCGCGCGCGATGCGCTGGGCACGGAGATCGCCGCGCTGCTCGCACGGCGTGCGCGCGAAGGCGTGCAAGTGCGGTTGCTGGTGGATGGCATCGGCGCCTATCTGGGCCGGCGCACCGACTACCGCAGCCTGTCCGCGGCGGGCGTGCAGGTGGCGCTGTTCGTGCCGCCGCTGCGTTCGTCGCTGCGCGGCCGCACCAACCTGCGCAACCACCGCAAGATGGTGGTGGTGGATGGCGAGTGGCTATGGTGCGGCGGCAGGAATCTGGCCGCAGAATACTTCGAGGGCGAAGCGAATGCCTCGGGCAACCCGCCCTGGATCGACCTGAGTTTCGACCTGCGCGGCGCGCTGGCACAGCAGGCGCAGCAGCAATTCGAACAGGACTGGCGTTTCGCCACCGGCGGCGAATTTGCCGAAGCGCGCGCATCGGCCGCTCCAGAGGCAACGCCCGGTGCCGCCATCGGGCAGCTGATCGCAAGCGGGCCGGACCAGAAGGACGACACCTTCTATACCTTGCTGATCTCGGGCTTCTTCATCTCGCGCAAGCGCATCCTGATCGCGACGCCGTATTTCGTGCCCGATCCCACGTTGCTGATGGCGCTGACGCTGGCCGCGCGCCGCGGCGTCACGGTCGATCTGCTGATGCCGCGACGCTCGAACCATCGCCTGGCCGACATGGCGCGCCACCACGCGCTGCGTGAACTGACTGCCGCCGGGGCGTGCGTCCGTTTCCTGCCGCACATGCTGCATGCCAAGGTAGTGGTGATCGACGACGAGGTGGCGCTGGCCGGCACGGCCAACCTGGACGAGCGCAGCCTGTTCCTGAACTACGAGCTGATGGTGTCCTTCTATGAACCGGGCGATGTCGCGCGCATCGCGCAGTGGGTCGAACGCCGGCAAGCGCCTGCCGAGCGCTACGCGCCGCAACCGCCGAGCTTCTGGAAACGGATCAGGGAAGGCCTGCTGTTGTGGCTGGCCTTCCAGCTGTGAAGCGCAGGCTGCGCGGCGCAACGCTCATCTTCTGAGGCCGGGGCGGGACTGGTCGTAGAGAGCCTTGAGATTGAATATCTCCTGCCAGGCCTGGTCCGGGAAACCGTCTCGGTCGAAGCGGCCGCCGCCGCGCCCGTTCGGCTGCAACAGGTCGTTGAGATAGGATTCACCTTCGGGCGAGTTCCAGAGCGAGAGGATCCTCTCCAGCACATGCGGGAACTTCTCTTCCAGCATGAACGGATAATCGCTCTGGCTGCATTTCAGTGTCTGCAGGACTGCGTCTCGACTCAACATCGTGCTTCTCCTTTGACTTCAGATCACTTCATGGCGGGCCGGCATCGGGAAAATCGCCCCTTTCCCGTGGAAGGGTAAATCGGAGCGGAGGAGGGCGTCAATCCCCGGCTTTCCCGCGCTTCAGCTGCCGGTGAACGCCTGATGTATCCAGCTGGCCAGCACCAGCAGGACGAGGATACCGAAGACGAGGATGGCGATGTCCATCTGCGTGCCGAGAAAGCGCGAGCCATCCTGCCGCGCCTTCCGCTCGTTGCGCCTGGACCAGAAATACGCGCCGAATACGATCAGTGCGGGAATGGATACGCACAGCAACACGACGACCAGGCCCCAATCGATTTTCACAGCCTCTCCTTCGCATCTTCCTGGTCAAGGCTGGCGTCGACGACCGTGATCAGTTCGGCTGCAAACTGTTCGGCCGGCACCGGCTTGCCGAACAGGTATCCCTGAAACTGTTCGCAACCCTTGCCCACGAGGAACTGCCGTTGTTCCTCGGTTTCCACGCCTTCGGCGATCACGCCCAGGTAAAGATTCTGGGCCATCGCGATGATGGTACCCACGATCTCCCTGTCGCTGCTGTCCGAGGTGATGTCGCGCACGAACGACTGGTCGATCTTGATCTGGTCGAGCGGCAGCCGCTTGAGGTATTGCAGCGACGAATAACCGGTGCCGAAATCGTCCAGCGAGAACTGCACCCCGATCTCTTTCAATGCGTTCATGGTGCTGATCGTGTCCTCGATGTTTTCCAGCAGCATGCTTTCGGTCAATTCCAGCTTGAGCAATGCCGGGTCGATGGCATGGTGCTGCACGGTCGCCTGCACGCGGGCAACGAAATCGGCCTGGCGGAACTGCTTGGCACTGACGTTCACCGCCAGCACGAGGTTGCGGGTGCACGCATCCTGCTGCCAGGTCTTGAGCTGGGCGCAAGCCGTATCCAGCACCCATTGTCCGATGGGCAATATCAGGTCCGTTTCTTCGGCGACCGTGATGAACTGGTCGGGGGACATCAGGCCGCGCTCGGGGTGCTGCCAGCGGATCAGCGCTTCCGCGCCCAAAGGCCGAACCAATCGGTCTACCTGGATCTGGTAGAGCAAACGGAATTGCTTTCGCTGGATCGCCTTGCGCAATTCGTCTTCGAGCGCGACGCGGGCAGTTACCGCATCCTGCATCTGCTGGTCGAAGAAGCGCAGGGTGTTGCGGCTGGCTTTCTTGGCCTGGTACATGGCGATGTCCGCCTGCTTCAGCAATTCTTCCTTTGTCAGCTGGTGGCCGTTGAACAATGTCGCCCCGATGCTGGGGGTGCAGCGGTATTCGTGCGCACCCAGCTGGCACGGCTGACCCAGCGTCGCGAGGATCTTCTCGCCGATGCTTTCCGTCTGTGCCGCCGCTTTCAGATCGTATTCCCCCAGGTCTTCCAGCAACACCACGAATTCGTCCCCGCCCAGTCGCGCTACCGAATCGCCCTGGCGTACACAGGCGGTCAGTCGTTGCGCGACCTGTTGCAGCAGCAGGTCGCCCATGTCGTGCCCCAGCGTGTCGTTGAGAGTCTTGAAATTGTCCAGATCGATGAACAGCAGCGCGCCCTCCCTGCCGCTGCGTGCACTGGAAGCGAGCGCCTGCTGCAGCCGGTCCAGCAGGAGGCGCCGGTTGGGCAGTTCGGTGAGGGGATCGTAGAAAGCCAGATTGTTGATCTTTTCTTCTGCCGCCTTGTGCTCCGTGACATCCTGGACGATCGCGATGCCGCCGACGATATGACCGCTGTCGTCCAGTACCGGAGCGCAGGTCATGTATATCCACCCCTCGGCGTTGCTGAAAGTCGCCTGGTAGCGCCCTTCGTAATGGCTCATCTCGCCTTTCAGGGCCTTGAACAGGCTGGGCAGGATGGAGCGATCCTTCAGGTGCGTCAGATCCAGCCCGACGATGCAGTCAACCGAGTTGCGCAGCATGATGGCGCAACGGTCGTTGCAGAAGGTGATGATGAGATCGGTGTCGTAATGGAAGATGCCAACTGGCAAATGGCGCAGCAACAGGCGATAGCGTTCCTCGCTTTCCCGCATCTCTTTCTCGCGCTTGCCGGCATCGAGGTGCAGGGTGATATTTTCGGACACGTTCCGGTTGATGCGGCGCATGCTCATGATCATGAAGCCCAGGTACAGCAGCACCGCCACTGCCATCGCCACGGACAGGCTGTCGCCCTCGGCAAACAGGCGGAGCGTGATCGGCAAGCTGAGCAACACCGAGAAGGCAATGGCACTGAACAGGTCGGCAGAGAACGAGATGACCCCGCCGGCCGTCATGCCGGCCAGCACGAAGATCAGGAACATCGCGTGTCGCGGATGCTGGTCCGGGAAGAGCAGGAAGCCGGCCGAACCCCAGACCGCGCCGGCAACGATCACCCCAAAACGGAACCAGCGCAGCTGGGTGCGGGTAGCATTGCCGCTCGGCTGCGGCGAATGCGGTGAAAAGACCAAGCCGATCCGCAGCAACGAGGCCAACACCGTGAGGGAGCACCAGACAAAGAGTGCGCTGGCAGGGACCACCGTGCTCTGTATGTAGGCAAGGATCGCGGCGAGAGAGATACTGGCGATCAAGGACACCCTGCTTACGGAAACCAGTTGTCGCAACTGCGCAGATTGTATTGCCGTCTTGTCGCCCAATTTTTTATCGCTTGCGATCTGGTGATCGGATATGTTGTCTTAACGGTCCAGCAGTTCAGCAAAACCGCTTCGTTGATGATGAAATCGACGCGGATTATGCCTCATTTTTATTACAGCAACTTTCAGTTGCCAACAGCCACAATGACGGCAGCATGGGCTTTCCGGGGCGGCGGGTTGTGCCTGTTCCAATTTTGTATCGACTGGCAATGACTTGGCGGCGCACGGTCCGGCATGGTGGGCTGGAAACCTGCGGCCGACTCCTACCAGTCCGGATCGGCGATGGCCTCGATCCACCGCGAACACCCTGCTGCAGGCGGTGTTTTTTATTCATCGCTTTCTGTCAGAATGCGCAGCAGTTCCTGCGTGGCAGCCGCTCTGCTGCAGCCCCGATCTTTGGCTGGCGAGCGTGCGTGGTTTGCAATGCGGAACCGGAGCATCCTGACAACTTGACCATCGCTATTTCCAACAGGGGAGTGACATCATGAAATTGAAATCGATCTTGGCTGCCGTTGTGCTTTGTCCCGCATTGCTCGTTTCCGTCGATTGCCTGGCCGAAGAGGCCAAGCCGGCAAATCCGCTCGATGCCGTTCCGGAAAAGATGAATTTCGATATCCCGTATGGCGCGCCCATCTCGCTGGAGCGTGCGACGGTAGCAATTAACGCCGCGGTTGCAGAGGCGAAAAAACGCGGCTGGAAGATGAATGTCGCGGTGGTCGATTCCGGCGCCAACCTGGTGGCGTTCCAGCGCATGGACGGAGCGCAGCTGGCATCCATCCAGATCTCCGAACATAAGGCCCGTGCCGCAGCCAGCTTCCGCCGCGAAACGAAGGTATTCGAGAATGCGATCCAGGTGAACAACATGCCCTACGTGGCGACGCTGGATGGCGCCATCGGTTCGCGCGGCGGCATTCCGCTGGTCGAGGATGGCAAGCTGATCGGGGCCATCGGTTGCTCCGGCGGCAGCGGTTCCCAGGACGAGGTCGTCTGCAAGGTGGGCGCCGCCACGATCAAGTAGCCCGGTTCCTGCAGCATCGGTCACTTTCGGTCATGATGCCGGCGCTGGATCTCGATATTGAATGGAGAGATGAATGTCCACCCAGAACAAATTTCTGCTGGATCCGGCAAAGGCCTTGCTGCTCGTGATCGATGTGCAGGAAAAACTGTGCGCAGCGATGGATCAGCAGGTGCTGCGCCAGCTGACCAAGAATGCCGGCATCCTGCTGGAAAGCGCGAACGAACTGGCGGTGCCGGTGCTCTTCACCGAGCAGTATGTCAAAGGGCTGGGCTCGACCTTGCCCGAGCTGAAGAGCCGGGCAACCGCAGCCCCGAGCTTCGAGAAGCTGACCTTCAGCTGCTGCGGCAACCAGACTTTCGTCAAGCAACTGAAAGACAGCGACCGGACGCAAATCATCGTCGTCGGCATGGAAACGCATGTGTGCGTGCTGCAGACCGTCATCGAACTGCTGGCCGACGGCTTTCATGTGCATATCGTCAAGGATGCGGTGATGAGCCGCAGCCGCGACAACTGGCAGACCGCCATCGAAGCCATGGTGCTGGCCGGAGCCGTGCCCACCAGTACCGAGTCTGTCGTGTTCCAGCTGTTGAAGATCGCCGGGACCGACGCGTTCAAGAAGCTGTCGAAGCTGGTCAAGTAAACTGCCTGCAGTCGCGGCAACGATGGCGCCGAAGAGGTTGCGATGTCGAACCGACTGGCCTGATTCAGAACTTCGCGACCTGGTCGAAGCCGAACCACACGATCGCGTAGTAGAGCACCGCAAACACCGCGTTGCTGATCGCCAGCGGCAGCCAGATCCGGCGCATGTCCACACCCAGCCAGCGCAGCGCCACCAGGATCGGCTCCTGCCCGACCAGGGCGCAGCCGAGCGTGAGGCCGCCCCAGACTCCCCACCTGTCTGCCAATGCAGTGCTCCTCGGCGTGCGCATCCGCGCGACCCACTTGCCGATGAAGTCGATGCGCGTGCTCTCGCAGGCGATCCAGGCGACGGCCAACCCCTCGACGTAGCCCGCCACCGCCACCACCGGCAGCAGCAGCCACGGGTCGTAGTGCGCTGCGATGCCCACGCCGATCGCCGCCGACGGCCCCAGTATCAGGTTGGGGGTCATCGACAGTCCGATGATGGAGAGCCATGTCCAGAAGGATGTCATGTGCACAGGAAATTGGATCGCATGAATCGCAGTATCCGCAGCCGCAGCGTTCCGGTCAATGCCAGACAAAACTGATGCTGGCGCTCGTGGTGCATTCAGCGGGAAGTGTGGGGCGGGCCTTACTGTAAAATGGCTGTTTTATTCAAAGCCAGAATCATGACGATCTCCGACACCCAGCTCCTCACCATGCTCGAATTGCAGGACGGCATGAACAGCAAGGTCAACCCCGACTGGGTTGCCGCCAACAACAACTGGCATCGCGCCATCCAGGTCGAAGGCGTCGAAGCGATCGAACACCACGGCTGGAAATGGTGGAAGAAGCAGGAATGCGACTGGGCGCAGTTGCGCATGGAGCTGGTCGATATCTGGCATTTCATCCTGTCCGCATCCATCCAGCGCAACCTCGGCGACATCGCCCAGGCTAAGGCAGAGATGCAGGCCGAGCTGGCTCTGCACCACAAGTCGGTGCAGTTCGATAACCAGAGCTACGTGCTCGCCCAGCTCAGCCTGCTGGACAAGCTCGACCTGCTCGTGGGCCTCGCCGCAGCCAAACGCACCAGCCTGGCGCTGTTCGAATCGCTGCTGCACGACTGCGACATGGAATGGAACGATCTGTTCAAACAATACGTCGGCAAGAACGTGCTCAACGTATTCCGCCAGGACCACGGCTACAAGGCCGGTACCTACATCAAGATCTGGGATGGTCGCGAGGACAACGAACATCTGGTCGAAGTGCTGGAAGTGGTCGACCTGGATTCGGCCAATGTGCGCGACGAACTCTACAGCTCGCTCAAGGCTAGATATTTAATGATCGTTCCATAATTCATCACGCACCGATCTTCAGCATTCGTCATTCCGGCGCAGGCCGGAATCCAGACAATTAACAAAATCCCACGTAGTGGGACAACATAGCAGATATGGCTTTGCCCGCTGCGCGGAGCTGTGGATAAACTGGATTCCGGCCTGCGCCGGAATGACGGAGTAGAGTGCTCTGAGACACTGTCGTCAATTATGGAACTCAATAATCATTTGCAAGGGAAGTAACAACACCATGCCCAAACAAGAATCCTTCGAGGAAGAAGAAGTCACCCCCGCGCTCTCCGAAGAGGAGATGGACGAGCTCGACAGCTTCCTTATGTCCGATGCCACCACCAACGAAGTCATGCTGCTGGATTGCCTGGATGGCTTCCTCACCGCGCTCGCTTCCGGCCCGGCCATGCCCAAGCCGGAGGTATGGATGCCGCGCATATGGGGCCCGACGACAGCAGATACGCCGGCATTTGCAAGCGACGCCCAGGCTGCAAGGATCACCGACCTGCTGACGCGCCACCTGAATGCCATCGTCTGGAGCCTGCAGCAGGATGCGGAACATTTCGAGCCCGTCTTCGACCTGCAAGTCTATGAAGGCGACGAACACGAATACATGGACGGCGAGATGTGGGCGCACGGATTCATGACCGGCATCGACATGCAGCGCGACAAATGGAAGGCCCTGTTCGAATCCAGACACGGTCCGGTGGCATTGCGGCCGATCTACCTGCTGGGTGCGGCGGAGATCACCGAGGCCGAAGAAGCACTGGTACAAACGCCGGCGCAGCGCGAAGAGCTATCCAGACAGATCCCGGCCAGCATCGGTTGGGTATACAAATTCTGGGCGCCGCAACGCCGTGCGGCAGACAGCGCCAGGGGCAAAACCGCTGACAATGAAACTCAAAAAATAAGCCGCAATGCACCTTGCCCTTGCGGCAGCGGCAGAAAATACAAGAAGTGTTGCGGGGCAACCCGGGTTGAAGATTGAGCGGCTGTTTGACAGTTTATCTGGCCGTCCAATCGGCAACCGCATTGTCTGCCGAAACTAAAGCCCCACTATCGCCGCCGCAGGATCGGCATTGCGTACCATGTTCAATATCTGCATGCCCTGAATCGCGTCCGGATCATACCTGACCATCATTGCATGATGATGCGTGTGAGAATTGAACTGTGCGCAATCGACGCCGAGACGCCCCTCCACAATTCTTTCCAGCGCACTCCTGCTTTTCGCATCCAGCGTGGGATGCACGTAGATCAACATATCTGCAGTGTTCATGATCTTCTCCTTGCGTTGCGGGAAACTGCTGTAGCAAATCAAAGCTGCGTAGCGTACTCAGCTCGCCCAGCCGAACGAGGGATCGCTCGCATACTGGGGAACGGGCACACCCGCCAGACGCGAACCCTGGCTGACAGGCCCTTTCGGGAACAGCTCGTAAAGGTAGCGACGTCCGCCTTCATCCACAAAATCCTGCGCCAGCATCTGCATGACGATGCGCGCATTCTCCGCACGTCCCTGTTCGCGATACAGGTTTCGCAACGCATAGATCACGTGCCAATGCGCCTCGGTGAGTTCCCCAATCCCCTCGTCAAGCGCCAGTTGCTTGGCAAGGAGCGGAGACCAATGTTCAAGATCGTACATATGGCCTTCAGGATCAAGGCGGCCATTCGCCTGTTCATTAATAATGTGGTTGATATCAAGCATGGTGATCTCCTTGTCTTGATCTTGCGTTAACGGGCCATCGAAACTCAGGTGAGTTTGTTGGCCCATTCGTTCAGCGTCATGCGGGCCACTCCGCTCGTGCGGCAGATCATCTCGCTGCCTTTGTCATCGCGCAGGTTTACGAATGGTCCGGGGCCAAAGTGCTCGTAAGAATCACGATGGCCGGAACAGCCCTCAAGCTCGGACTCGGCCGGCGCCAGCGTAAATGCCATCGCCCTCGCAGTCAGAAAGCGGGAGGAAAACGATTCACTGGAAAACGGCTGGGGAACGCTGAGTTTTTTCATGACTACTCCTCGTCACATCTCGAGGGGCATCCCGTCGTCGGACGGGACGGCGGGGCGCCGTATCGGGAAATCATTGTTGTATAGCCGATTGCGGATGTCAACAATACCACTCCTGCAAACGTCAGCTTTGGCAGCAGGTCGTACTGGAAATATTTCGACGCTGCTCCATTTGATTTGAATGAACGCAATGTCTTGGCTGCTGCTAACAATTCGAGCCTGGCCCCTTTGAATTCTATGGAGCGATGCCTATGGGCTGTGCTTGACCTGTCTATCGCTGACACCCTCAGGCTTCGGTTTTTCAACCAGGAGCCATCATGAACACAAGCACCCTGTCCACCGACGACGCATTCTTCGCCGCCTTCAACGACTGTTCCGCACCGCCTTCCGCCTTCAACCATCTGGGCCACATTCGCATCGGCTGGATCCACCTGCAACGCTATCCTGTGCCGGAAGCCATCCAGCGCACCTGCGACGGCATCGAACGGTTTGCCAACCACCTCGGCGCGCCCGGCAAATACAACCGCACACTATCCGAAGCCCTGATGATCCTCATGGCCCACGGCGGCGCAACAGACAGGCACAAGACATGGAACGACTTCCTTGAAGAAAATCCCCAACTGGTGAAAGATGCGCTCGGGCTTCTTGCGCGTCACTACAGCAACGAACGCCTCAATTCAGACACCGCCCGAAAGACTTTCATGCCGCCAGACCTGAACCCCTTGCCATGAGCCCACTCAAGATCAGAGAACTCGCCCGCCGTGCGGGCCTCTCCCGCGCGGCACTGCTGCACTACGAATCGCTCGGCCTGCTCACCCCGGCCCGACGCGATGCCAATGGCTATCGCCTGTACGGGCCGGAACAGATCGAGCGCTTGCGTACCATCCGCGCCTATCGCGAGGCCGGGCTCTCCATCCCGGCCATCCAGTCACTGCTGGCGAACAAACCAGAGGCATCGATGCAACTGCTCGAAGACCGCCTGCTCGACCTCGACCGCGAGATCAGCGTCCTGCGCGAACAGCAGATCACCCTCGCGCGCCTGCTCGCCCAAGCCACACTGGAATTGCCCGGCAAGGTCAAAGACAAGGACGCCTGGGTCGCGTTGATGCGCAGCGCGGGATTCTCGGAAGAAGACATGAAACGCTGGCATGCCGTGTTCGAAGCACAGGCGCCGGAAGCGCACAGGAAGTTTCTGGAGTCGCTGGGGCTGGGGGCGGTGGAGGTGAAGGCAATCAGGGGGTGGGCGCGGGGAGAGGGGTGATGGGGGCTCGTGCAAAATCAATTCGAGCCACTTTGATTCCTTTTTAGCAGCACAAAATCAGCACAAACACCGCCTTGCTCGCTACCATGTGGGCATGAACAAAGAGCATCTCTGGCAAGCTTGGTGCGATGGCTGCGCCCACCCTAACCCCGGCCATATCGGCCTCGGAGCCCTCCTGCTGGAACCGGATGGTAGCCGCCACGAACTCTCGCAACGCAGCCCGCACAGCGGCTGCAACAACGAAGCCGAAGCCCGCGCCCTGCTGGCCACCCTGCAACTGGCACGCACACTGCAAGCCAGCGCCTTGCTCATTCACTGCGATAGCGACGTCGTCGTGCGCCTTGCGCAAAATGCCAGTAGCACCGAAGCTGCCCGCCTAGCCCCCTTATTCGCCGAAATCCGCGCGCAGATAAAGTGTTTTGACCAATTCGAGTTACGCTGGATTCCGCAGCACCGCAATACAGAGGCAGACCATCTTTCCCGCAGCGCCCTTGGGCTGCCTACTCGAAGCCCCGCAAAACCCCGCAAGCGGAAATGAAAAAAGCGCCCGCAGGCGCTTTTTTTTCCGATCAAGCAAATCAAAGAGGACAGCATCGAATTGTTTTTTTGTGGATAAGGCTGAGAAGGTAATGCGATGCTGACCCCATCTCACTGACTCCATCTCACTCCTGCTTTAGTTCTGAGCGCGGGAATTGTGGACTGTCCCCGATTGTTTGTCCTTTTCGTTTCGGTTATAGAGCCGTAATTTCTGCAACGATAGGGTCAGTTGAAATTCTGGGGCTATTTAATATCTTTTCTACCCTTGAGCCTTTTTTGCGAACTGGGTGTACTACCTTGTTAAAGATTGTTATGAACTCATTGCGTTCCAGCACTTGGAGCACGGGGTCAATATAATTCTGAACGTCAGTTTGAGTAATTCCCCTTGTAAGAGCTTCAAGCTTCCGTCCCGCTCCAGATTGTTTGTAGAGCTTTCGTAGAATGGTAAGCAGGGCTTTTAGCTGGGGTGATATGTCCAATTGAAGCACGGCATTATTGGTAGCCATGTTGTCATACTGAATAATTTCACAATCTGTCCCGATAATGTTTCTAGGGAGCCCATCGTCATTCGCAACACCTCCAATTCTCGAAATCAGACAGCCGTTGAATTTAATTGCGCCATCAACTTCATTTGGTCCAATCGTAACTTCCTTTACAGTGCAGTTTCGTATCTCAATGCCGTCAATTGAAATTTCATCAAGTCCGATTCGGCCGAGGCTGGCTGACTCAACTACAATTCCGCGAAAAGACAGCTGTTGCATATCAAGTTCTATCGCCATGTTAAGCGCGACCATTACACAATCAGCCAATAATTGATGTGAGTTCCTTTCGAAACGCGCATCTCTGTGTAAACCCTCTGCAATCGATACAACTGTTTCCGGTCTGGAGTTGCTCTTCAGGAGCATGTACGTGGCCATTGCAATTGCTTTGTCTGATAACTCAGCAAGTGGGATTTTGTGGCCTTTCCTTAAATTACCTAGTATCTGTTTTGCGAAGGCGCCACCCTGAAGTGCACCAAGCATATCCTCGTCTACAAAAGAACGAGATCCCGGTTCACTATCTCGTTGTGTTAGACCAGGCAGCCTTTGCAGTTGAGCAAGAACACCTTCACCTGCCGCTTGCCCAGTCTCCAAGTTATACGCTTCAGAAAGGTCATTTCCAGTTATTGGGCCAGAGCCTGAAGCTTTGCTGCGGACTGAGTCTGCGAGCCTTTCCAAAACCGCCCTTAGACTCTCGGGATCCATTACGGAGCCTTCCAAAGATGCTTCTCGCTCGCAAATTCTGTCAAGGAAAGTGTCCCAGGCGAAACCGAAGCCTTTAGATGAGTCAATTGACAATATGTCGCCGAATAGCTGGTGTCGAAGCAAGTAAGACAAAATCAGAGGTTTGCGTGGGAGCCAATCTGGCAGGGCGTCCTTAATCCCATTTCGTTGCAAAAATTCTTGAGCGCCGTCTTCTGTAAATTCGTCCAATGTGACAATACGAAATTTCTTGCCGCTAATACCGAGTGATGAAATGAGTTCTTGTTCGGCATCGAAATAGTGATCCCGCCCGCACAAAAATATTCCGGTATTAGCTGGAATCTTGCTGGTGAAATCGCGTACACCCTTAAGAGCATTTCTACGTGCGTCCCGCATAAAATTCTTATCGTCAGTGCGCACGACGGATTGCGAAGCCACTTCGTCAAATCCATCTAGCAAGAGGCATGACAGGCCAGCTCGCCACGCAATCACGAGATCTTCTCGAGGAGTGTACCCAACGGTGCGAGCATGCCTATCCAATATCTCATCGCTGAAATCTTCGCCCCAATGCTCGCGTAGATTCAACACAAATGGCGTTGGCGCAGTTTGATCGGACATGTGTCGTTTGGATAGCTCACGGAATATTTCACGAGCCGTTAGGCTCTTCCCGGCCCCAAAGGGGGCAAGCAATACAACTATGCCGCCTCCCAAAATATATTGACATATATCCTGCAATTGAATTGACTGATTCACCGATCCGGTTGGCCGAGAGTTTGAGTCATATGTAACCGCCATCGGAAGTGGCACATATGCATTCTCAGAAATACTTATTGAATCAGTATACGGGTCTCGGGCTGATCCAAAAGCAGCACGTGCACGAAGGGATATGTACTTAAAACTATCAAAGAACCTTCTCTGAAATTGCTCAAAAGTTAGAACGGTGACGTTTGACTTTCTTGCGTGTTCAATATGTTGAGCATCAAGCTGTGTTTGAGTTATTAGCCACTTTGAAACTGCTGGAGCCTTTACGCGCTCGATGGTTTCTGCGGCGTTTAGTTTCTTAACATCGGACTTTGCTTTTTCTAGTTTTGTGCTGGTCGTGACCATTAGTAAATGTGTTACATCGCGGAGACGAGCAATTCCATCTAGCTCACGAATCACAGGGTCACTTTCGTAATGCATTGGCTGACATGTGCCTGGAGCCAGATTCCACACGGCTTCAGCAACGCGCCGGACATCCGCCTCGAAACTCATGTTCTCTTTATATGTACCTGACATAATGAATTTTCCTGAACTAGAAGTAAGTCAATGCAATGCTCTTTGGCCAAATACTTTACCTACTCAAACCTCAACCCCTTCTGCCTAGTCTCCACCACTTTCCCTGCTCTGGCCCGCGCGCCAAAGTAACTCTGCAATTCCTTCCCGCCGATCTTCAGTTGCTGCATCTTGCTGCCCACTGTGCCTTCGAGCGTGAGTTCGGGTTGGTTGATGACCTTGCACGCGGCGAGTTCGTCGCCGTCCTTCAGGTCGATGAGCATCATGCCTTTGCCGCCGCCTTGCAGCAGCTTCAGTTCCGAGAGCATGAACACCAGCAACCTTGCGTTCTTGCTCAGCACGGCGACGAGCGAGTGCTGCGTGGGGGTTACGATAACCGGCGGCAGGATGGTTTCTTCCTTCACGGTGATGAACTGTTTGCCTGCCTTGTTGCGGCCGACCATGTCGCCGATGAAGCAGGGGAAGCCGTAGCCGCCGCTGGTGGAGAGCAGCACGGGCGATTCGGCTTTGCCGCAGAAGGCGTGCGCGATCTTGGCGCCGGGGGCGAGTTCGATGAAGGTGGCGAGCGGTGCGCCGTCGCCGCGGCCTGAGGGCAGCGACGAGACGGGCACGCTGCACACGCGGCCGTTGCTGCAGATGACGATGCACTGGTCGGTGGTGCGCACCTCGTAGGTGGCGGCGATGCTGTCGCCGTCCTTGAAGGCGATGGCCGAGGCGTCGATGCCGTGGCCCAGTCTTGTGCGCACCCAGAAGCGTTGCGAGATGAACACGGTCACCGGTTCGTCGCTCACTTGCGCGGTCACTTTGGTCACCTGCGCTTCTTCAATCAGCGTGCGGCGCTCGTCGCCGTATTGTTTGGCGTCGGCTTCGATCTCGCTCACCACCAGTTCGCGCAGCGCGTCTTCGCTGCCCAATACTCGTTTGAGCTCCTTGGCTTCGGCCTTAAGTTCCTTGATCTCTTTCTCGATCTTGATGCCTTCGAGGCGGGCCAACTGGCGCAGCCTGATTTCGAGGATATCCTCGGCCTGACGCTCCGACAGATCGAAGCGTTTCATCAGGTCTTCCTTCGGGCTGTCCGAATTGCGGATGAGCTTGATGACCTCGTCGATGTTCAGGAGCACGATCATGCGGCCATCGAGGATGTGCAGGCGGTCGGTCACCTGGCCGAGGCGATAGTCGCAACGGCGCGTGACGGTGCGCAAACGGAACTCGACCCACTCGCGCAGCACCTGCGCCAGCGACTTCTGCTGCGGGCGGCCGTCGAGGCCGATCATGGTGAGGTTGACCGACACCGAGTTCTGCAGGCTGGTGTGGGTGAGCAGCACCGCCATCATGTCGTCCGGGTTCAGCTTCGAGGTCTTGGGCGACAGCACCAGCCGCACCTTCTGCGACTTGTCCGATTCGTCGGCCACCGCATCCAGCACGCCGAGGATGAGCTGCTTGTTCTGCGTCTGCTCCGGCGTGAGCGATTTCTTGTTGGCCTTGACCTTGGGGTTGGTCAGCTCGTCGATCTCTTCAAGCACCTTCTGCGCCGAGACGCCGTGCGGGAACTCATGCACCACCACCTGCCACTGGCCGCGCGCCAGTTGCTCCACGGTCCAGCGTGCGCGCATCTTCAGCGAGCCGCGCCCGGTGCGGTAGGCGTCGCGGATGTCGGCCTCGGAAGAGATGATCTGCCCGCCGCCGGGGAAGTCCGGGCCGCTGACGTAGGACATCAGCTTGTCGTCCTTGAGGTTGGGGTTCTTCGCCAGCGCGGCCGCGGCCTTGGCCACTTCCTTCAGGTTGTGCGAAGGGATCTCGGTCGCCATGCCCACCGCGATGCCAGAGGCGCCATTGAGCAGCACCATCGGCAGGCGCGCCGGCAGCATCGCCGGTTCCTGGAAGGCGCCGTCGTAGTTGGGGATGAAATCCACCGTGCCCATGTCCAGCTCGGACAGCAGCAGGTCGGCGATCGGCGTGAGCCGCGCCTCGGTGTAACGCATCGCTGCCGCGTTGTCGCCGTCGCGCGAACCGAAGTTGCCCTGGCCATCCACCAGCGGATAACGCATCGCGAAATCCTGCGCCAGGCGCACCATCGCCTCATACGCGGAAGAGTCGCCGTGCGGGTGGTACTTACCCAGCACATCGCCGACCACGCGCGCCGACTTCACATGCTTGTTGCCATGCGTGAGTCCCATCTGGCGCATCGCGTAGAGGATGCGGCGCTGCACTGGCTTCTGGCCGTCGCACACTTCCGGCAGCGCGCGGCCTTTGACCACGGAGACAGCGTATTCGAGATAGGCGCGCTCGGCGTAATCGGCGATGCGCACTTCGTCGCTGTCGGGCAGCGGGGGCAGGGGGGCGAATTCGCGCTTGCCGGTGGTGGTTTCAACCGGCGCTGCGGCGGCTTCGGCTTCTGGTGTGTCCTGGGATGGATCGTTTTCGTTTATGGTCATTTTTTATGTAGCAATATAAATTATCAGTGACACATCACTTCCAAGTCGTCATTCCGGCGCAGGCCGGAATCCAGTGTTCTTATTCGACTGGACACCGGCCTGCGCCGGTGTGACGAATCAGGTTGAGGTTTTATGCGGGTGAATGTTCACGCATCTCAAATATCCGCCTCAACCTCATTCCCGTGATACTCCAGCCATGCCCGGCGCGTGGAAGCCTCCTGCTTGCCCATCAGCATGTTGAATATTCCCATTGTCGCCTTGTACGAAGCGGCATCGGCCTTCACGCACAGCGCGCGGCGGGTGTCCGGATTGAGCGTGGTCTCCCACAGTTGCTCGGGGCTCATCTCGCCCAGGCCTTTGAAGCGCGAGATGGACCACGAGCCTTCGCGGTATTTCTCCTTGCGCAGTTTGTCCTGGGTGCTGGTCAGCTCGGCTTCGTTCAGTGCGTAGATCTTGTGCGCCTGCTTCTTGCCGTGCGCGGGCACGTCGATGCGGAACAGCGGCGGCTGCGCGATGTAGATCTTGCCGGCTTCCACTACCTTGTAGAAGTGGCGGTAGAACAGCGTGAGCAGCAGCGTGGAGATGTGCGAACCGTCCACGTCGGCATCGGCCATGATCAGGATGGCGTTGTAGCGCAGGCCGGAGAGGTCGACGTCTTCGTTCGGCGCATGCGGATCGACGCCGATGGCGACGGCGATGTCGTGGATCTCGTTGTTGGCGAACAGGCGGTCCTTCTCCACTTCAAACGTGTTCAACACCTTGCCGCGCAGCGGCAGCACGGCCTGGAATTCCTTGTTACGGCCCTGCTTGGCGGAGCCGCCGGCGGAGTCGCCCTCGACCAGGAACAGTTCGGTGCGGCTGGAATCGGAAGAGCTGCAGTCGGTGAGCTTGCCAGGCAGCACGGCGACGCTGGAGCCTTTCTTCTTCTCCACCTTTTGCGCCGAGCGCATGCGTGCCTGCGCCTGCTGGATGGCGAGCTCGACGATCTTTTTCGCCGGCTCCAGGTGTTCGTTCAGCCACAGTTCCAGCGGGTCCTTCATCATGGAAGAAACGAGGCGCAGCGCATCGCGCGACACCAGCTTCTCCTTGGTCTGGCCCTGGAACTGCGGGTCGAGCACCTTGGCCGAGAGTACGAAGCTGGCGCGCGAGAACACGTCTTCCGGCACCAGCTTCACGCCCTTGGGCAACAGGCTGTGGATCTCGGCGAAGGCCTTCACCGCGTTGAACACGCCGTCGCGCAGGCCCGCTTCATGCGTGCCGCCGGCGGGGGTGGGGATCAGGTTCACATACGATTCGCGCACCACGTTGCCTTCGGCGCTCCAGGTGAGCGCCCAGGTCGCGCCTTCGCCTTCGGCAAAACCGCTGCTGTCGCCCTTGCGGGTGAACTTCTCCTGCAGCAGGATGGGCGTGGCCAGTTCGAATTCGCTCAGTGCTTCGGCCAGGTAGCCGCGCAGGCCGTCGGGGTAGGTCCACGACTTGGTCTCGCCGCTCTTCTCCAGATGCAGCGTGATGGTGACGCCGGGCAGCAGCACGGCCTTCGAGCGCAGCGAGAATTCGAGCTGCGCGAGGTTGACGTTGGGGCTGTCGAAATACTTGGGATTGGGCCAGGCGCGCACCATGGTGCCGGTCTGGTTCTTCGGGCAAGTGCCCACTTTCGCCAGCGGCTTCTCGGCCACGCCGTCCACGAAGCGCAGCTCATGCTGGCCACCCTCGCGGTAAACGGTCACTTCCACCTTCTTCGCCAGCGCGTTGGTGACGGCCACACCGACGCCGTGCAGGCCGCCGGCGAACTTGTAGGCGCCGTCCTTCTCCTTGTCGAATTTGCCGCCGGAGTGCAGCACGGTGAAGGCGACCTCGACCACCGAGCGGCCTTCCTCCTTGTGGATGCCGACCGGGATGCCGCGGCCATCGTCCTTTACCGAGACCGAGCCGTCCGTGTGCGCGGTGACGAAGATATTCTTCGCAAAGCCCGCCAGCGCTTCGTCGCAGGCGTTGTCCACCACTTCGGCGATGATGTGGTTGGGCGATTCGAGGTTGGTGTACATGCCGGGGCGCTGGCGCACCGGTTCCAGGCCGCGCAGTACTTTGAAACTTGCTTCGTTATAAGTAGCCATTATTCAATCGGTTGGTGATTTATTGCGGGTGACGGGTTGCCGCTCAGGGTTCTATCTTACCGGATGGAACCCCAGAGGGACGACAGCAGACTGTCGTCGCGAGCTTCGTTTTGTGACGGGGGCGGGGCTGGAACTGTGGCAGGAAGGCGCGTTGGCAAGCCGGCGTCGGATGGGGTTGAAAATACAACTGTTTAATTATTAACGATATATAAAATCTTTTCGCGCCGAAGGAACTATTTAAGTGTTTCCTTATCTTATTCTCCGGGTGACGCAAGTTGCCCCGCGTTTCTCCTCCCTGAGCGCGCGATCTTAACTTCCCCTTTGTTAAGATACTCGCCCCCGATCCGCAAGGCTCGGGGGCATTTTTTTGCCTGTGGCAAGCTGCTGCCGCGTTTGTTCCCGCGTTTCCCCGCAGTTATTTCCGTTTGCGCCGGCTCGCGGCCCAGCTGATCAGCGAAAGCATCGCCAGGCCGCCGCCGATCAGCACGATCCCCGCTATCTCAAGGAGCTTGAAGCTTTCGCCCAGCATCAGGCGGGACGAAAGTATCGCCACCACCGGCGTACCGAGCACCGACAGGCTGGCCTCCCAGGCGGGCACGCGGTCGAGGATGTATATCCACAGCCACCAGCACATCGCGGTGCTGAAGATCGACATGAACGCCAGTATCCCCACGAAGGAAAACGACCAGTCCGTGGCCCGTTCCAGGATGACCCCGGCCAGGAGGAGCAGCGGGACCGCGCCCAGGATCATCTGCCATGCGGTGAGGGAGAGCAGGTCGACCTGATGCCGCGCACGCAAGCGCTTGACCAGGATCGTCCCGGTCGCCCAGCACAGCGCGGCCATCACGCCGAGGAACTTGCTCAACAGGCTGGCATGCATGTCCCACGGTTCGATGATCAGCAGCAGGCCGGTCAGCGTGCTCAAGGCAGCCAGCCATTGCTTGCCGACGATGCGCTCCCCGAGGATCGGCCAGGCCAGCAACAGCGTCCAGATCGGCATGGTGAAGATCAGTACTGCCGTCTTGCCGGGGCCGCCTTCGACCAGGGCCCAGGTCTGGAACAGCATGAAGCCGGTTACCTGCGCCATGGCGATGGCCAGGGTCGGCCACGGGGCATCCAGCCTGAGCTTGCGACCGGTGAGCTTGAGCACGACGATCAATGCCAGTGCCGCACCAACGCAGCGTTCCGCCGCGAAGGCGAACGGCGGGGCGTAAGTCAGGGCCTGCTTGGCCAGCACCCAGGTGTATCCCCAGGTCAGGGAGAGGACGGCGAGGGCGATTGCGGGCAGCCAGCGATTCAGGGAAGAGGACATCGATCGATATTTCAGCGGCAGAGGGTCAAGTTTCGAGGGGTTCGTTTTTTGGGCGATCAGGCGCACAATTCCGTATGCACAGTGCGGGAACGCTATCGCACTGCGGCAAACGACGATCCGATCATTAAAACAGAAAGCGGGCGATGAGCACAGAGCTGTATATCGCGGTGATGGCAGGCATGGTCCTGGCGTTCTTCCTGATGGTCAGCGAGATCGTCTTCATGCGCAAGCGGGTGGTGAACATCCGGGCGCGCCTCGCGCATTTCTATCGCTCGGGATGCTGGTTCAGGTTCTCGTTCGGCATCTTCGCGATCTGCGCTTTCTTCCTAGTACAGCCGGTGATTGTCGGCTATCTGGTGGTGATGGCGCTGGACCAGGTCGATCCGCATTTCTCGATCTCCGTCATGCGGCAGATGCGCCATGCATTCATGACGGTGACCGGCTGACGTTTCTAGCAGCGGCGGCTCAGTCGCCGAGTATCACCTTGCCGTGGCAGGCCGAGCAGTTGGAGCGGCTGCGCACTTCCGGGTTGATCCATTCCTTGTCGGAGATGACGTGATGCTCGTGCTTGAACCAGGGCGTGTCGCTGATGCGCAGGCTGTCCGCACTGTAGCGTGCGCCGCTGCCTGCGTTGTGCTCGAGGAAGTTGAGGATCTTGCGGTTGTCGCCGGCATCGAGGGTCGCGTTCACGCCGAAGTGCCTGTCCAGGCTGCCCATCAGGCGTTGCCAGTTCTCGGCCGACAGCAGTTGCGGAGGGTAGGGGATATGGCAGCTGCCGCATTCCTGTTTCCAGGTTGCATTGTTGGGAACCGATAACCTGCCTGCTTCCGCGTGCGCCAGATTGACCTCCAGCGCCAGCAACAACACTGCGACCCGCTTCATGCTTTTCCTCCTTGGATGATATCGATCCGGCTTGTACTTCCGGTGGCGGCATGCCCGTCGCCGCGGAGCCCGATCTCAGGGCGGGCAGTGTAGCCAATAATCGCCGGCAGGGGCATGCCGGCCGCAACAATATTTTTGCGCCCACCCGCAGAGGGCCGCTGCGCAAGCGTTGCGTGCCCATGCCTGGTGCGCGGGTCTATGGCTGTGCGGCGTTCGATAAAATCAATATTTATAATCGAGACGGCAATTTCTTTTCCGGGGGCGCATATCTGCGGTGGTAAAATTCCGCCGAGATTTTTTTCACGAGCGTCATGCAACCCTCCTTCGTCCACCTTCGTCTGCATAGCGAATATTCCATCGCCGACGGCATCGTGCGCGTGGGCGAGGCGGTCGCTGCCGCCAAGGCGGACACGATGCCCGCGCTGGCGCTCACCGACCTGTCCAATGTGTTCGGGCTGGTGAAGTTCTACAAGGAGGCGCGCGGCGCCGGTATCAAGCCGGTCGTCGGCTGCGATGTGTTTGTGACCAACGATGCGGTGCGCGAGCAGCCGTTCCGGCTGCTGCTGCTGTGCCAGTCGCATGCCGGCTACCTGCGCCTGTGCGACCTGATCACGCGCGCCTACCTCGAGAACCAGTATCGCGGCCGTCCAGAGATCCGCAGGCAATGGCTGCGCGACGGGACGGACGGGCTGATCGCGCTGTCCGGCGCGCATCTCGGCGAAGTGGGAGTGACCCTGCTGAACGGCAGTGCGGCAGGCGCGAAGGTGATCGCGCAGGAATACGCCGGCTTGTTCCCCAACCGCTTCTATCTCGAAGTGCAGCGCTACGGCGCGCCGCGCGAAGAACTGCACCTGCGCGATACGGTCAAACTGGCGGCGGAACTGGCGCTGCCGGTGGTCGCCACCCATCCGGTGCAATTCCTCAGCATTGACGACTTCAAGGCGCACGAGGCGCGCGTGTGCATTGCCGAGGGCTACGTGCTGAACGACAAGCGCCGCGTGAAGCAATTCACCGCACAGCAATACTTCAAGACCCAAGCCGAGATGGCGACGCTGTTCGCCGACCTGCCCGAGGCGCTGCAGAACAGCGTGGAGATCGCCAGGCGCTGCAACCTTACACTCAAGCTGGGCAAGCCGCACCTGCCGGACTTCCCCACCCCCAACGGCGAATCGCTGGACGATTTCCTGCGCAGCGAATCGCAGCGCGGCCTGGAGCAGCGCATGCTGCAGTTGTATCCGGACGAGGCGCAGCGCGCGGCGAAGATGCCGGAATACCAGGCGCGGCTGGATTTCGAGGTCAACACCATCATCAACATGAAGTTCCCCGGCTACTTCCTGATCGTGGCCGACTTCATCCGCTGGGCGAAATCCTTCCGCGACGCGAGATTCCCCAACGGCGTGCCGGTGGGACCGGGGCGCGGTTCCGGTGCCGGTTCGCTGGTGGCGTATTCGCTCGGCATCACCGATCTCGATCCGCTGCGCTACGAACTGCTGTTCGAGCGCTTCCTGAATCCCGAGCGGGTGTCCATGCCCGACTTCGACGTGGACTTCTGCCAGGACGGGCGCGAACTGGTGATCCAGTATGTACGCCATCATTACGGCGAAGCGTGCGTGTCGCAGATCGCCACTTTCGGCACCATGGCGTCCAAGGGCGTGATCCGCGACGTCGGCCGCGTGCTCGATTTCCCCTACGGCCTGTGCGACAGGCTCTCCAAGCTGGTGCCGGTGGAAGGCGTGAAGCCGGTGTCGCTGCGGAAGGCGCGCGAGATGGAACCCGAGTTCAACGCCGTCATCGCCAGCGAAGAAGGCGTGGAAGAGCTGATGGAGCTGGGCGAACGGCTGGAAGACCTGACCCGCAACGTCGGCATGCATGCCGGGGGGGTGCTGATCGCGCCGGGCAAGCTGACCGACTTCTGTCCGCTGTATTGCGCGGAAGGCAGCGAGAGCACGGTCAGCCAGTTCGACAAGGACGATGTGGAAGCGGTCGGTCTGGTGAAGTTCGACTTTCTCGGTCTGCGCACGCTGACCATCATCGACTGGGCGGTGCGTTACATCAAGGGATCCGGCATCGAGGGGACGCAGTCCTTCAATATCGACACGATCCCGCTCGACGACAAGCCGACCTACGACAGGATCTTCAAGACCGCGAACACCACTGCCGTGTTCCAGTTTGAGTCGCGCGGCATGAAGGACACGCTGGTGAAGGCGAAGCCGGATTGCCTGGAAGACCTGATCGCGTTGAACGCGCTGTACCGGCCGGGCCCGATGGATTTCATCCCCGATTACATCAACCGCAAGCACGGGCGCGAGCAGGTGGTGCTGCCGCATCCGCTGCTGGAGAAAGTGGTCGGCAACACCTACGGCATCATGGTGTACCAGGAGCAGGTGATGCAGTCAGCCCAAGTGGTGGCCGGCTATACGCTGGGCGGCGCCGACATGCTGCGCCGCGCGATGGGCAAGAAGAAGGCCGAGGAGATGGCGGAGCAGCGCAGCATCTTCGTGGCCGGTGCGGCAAAGAACGGCATCGAGGAGAAGAAGGCGAACGAGATCTTCGACACGATGGAGAAGTTTGCCGGTTACGGCTTCAACAAGTCGCACGCGGCAGCCTATTCGCTGGTCGCCTACCAGACGGCCTACCTCAAGTGCCATTTCCCCGCCGCATTCATGGCCTCGACCATGACCTCGGAAATGGTCAACACCGACAAGGTCAGTTTCTTCTATCAGGACGCGCTGCAGCAGGGACTGGGCATCCTGCCGCCCGACATCAACAGTTCTCTGTTCCGCTTCACCCCGGTGGACGAGAAGACCATCGCCTACGGCCTCGGTGCGGTCAAGGGCACCGGCGAGGCGGCGGTGGAGAACATCGTGGCGGGGCGCGCGGCGGGACCATTCAAGGATCTGTTCGACTTCTGCCGCCGCGTGGACAAACGCATCGTCAACCGCCGTGCCATCGAGGCGCTGATCCGCGCCGGCGCGTTCGACGGCATCAACGATCACCGCTACCAGTTGCTCGCCTCGCTGGATGCGGCGCTGGGCAGCGCCGAACAGCACGCGCGCGCGGCCAACCAGAACAGCCTGTTCGGCGACGACGAGAGCGTCGACATGCCGGTGCAGATGGCGGACGTGCCACGCTGGAAGATGCGCGAGCAACTGGCACAGGAGAAGACCGCGCTGGGCTTCTACCTGAGCGGACACCCGTATCAGGAGTTCGCCGCCGAGCTGTCGCACTTCGTCAAGCACAAGCTGGCGGACATCACGCCGGATATCGTCGCGCCGGCCGGCGGCAACGGCGGCGGCTACGGCAACGGCGGCGGGCGGCGCAACAACGCCAAGTCGCTGGTGCTGGCGGGCATGGTCAGCGGCGTGCGCATCCTGCAGACGCGGCGCGGCAAGATGGCGGTGCTGACGCTGGACGACGGCAGCGCCGCGCTGGAGGTGGTGGTGTTCAGCGAGCTGTTCGATGCCAACCGCGCCTGGATCCGCGACGACGAACTGCTGGTGGTGAACGGCAAGGCGGAAATCGATGCCTATTCTGGCGGCATGCGCATCACTGCGGACGAGCTCTACGATTTCGCTTCCGCGCGTGCGGCCTTTGCCAAGCGCCTGGACATCTTCTGTTCCATCGACGACAAGGTGCGCGTGCCGCAGCTGGCGGAGATACTCAAACCCTACTGCGGCGGCCAGTGTCCGGTGCAGATCAATTACCGCAACCTTATCGGCGCCGCTCCGCTGCGCCTGGGGGATGCCTGGCAGGTCACCTTGCCGGACGAGTTGCTCGACGGGCTGCGGTCGGTATGCGGCGCGAAGAATGTGCAAGTCGTGTACGCATAACCCTGTTTTTTGCTCTGTTAATCTGCGCCGTTTGAACTTGTGTGTGCTACCGTACAGACTATGTCGGGCCGGCCTTGCTAGTCTTGCGACCCGACGGGTTTTAAGGGAGCCCGCGTTTCTCCATAGGCGCGAACTGTGCCAATGGGCTCTCGATCAAGGTTTTAGGTGGTCATCTGAAACAGTGCTTCGATGAGCGCAGAGCGCAAGTCAGAAAATACAGGGACACAGATGCCGCATCACCATGACCCGAACCAGAACCGGCTGTTGGCTGCGCTGCCGCCACAGGAACTCGAATCATTGCTTCCCCACCTGCAGGTCATCCATCTAAAAGCGGGCGAGCAGCTTGCCGAACCGGGCGAATGCCTGGACCATGTGTATTTCCCCATCGATAGCGCGATTTCGCTGCTCTACCGGCTGGAAAGCGGCGAGACGGCAGGAGTCGCCGTGATCGGCAACGAAGGCATGTTCAGCATCGCCCAGGCACTGGGCGGTGCGGCGATGCCCTACTGGACCACCGTGGAGACGTCCGGCCATGTGTTCCAGGTGGCGGCGGATACGCTGGAAGAGATGGGCAAACGCCTGCCCAGCCTGCAGCACATCCTGTTGCTGTACGCGCAGGCGTCGCTGACCCAGGTGGCGCAAGCGGTGGTGTGCGGCAAGCATCATTCTCTGCTGAACCAGTTCTGCCAGCACCTGCTGTTGATCAACGACAAGTCGCTGTCCGACGATTTCCGGCTGACACATGAGGCCATCGCCAACATGCTGGGGGTACGCCGCGAGACCATCACCGAAGTGGCGGGCGAGTTGCGCGACCAGGGGCTGATCGAATACAACCGGGGGCATATCAAGATGCTGGATCGTCCCCAACTGGAAAAACTCTGTTGTGAATGTTACGGCGTGGTGCGGGAGGAATTCACCCGGCTGCTGGGCGTCGCGCAGTAACGCGTCCGGTCGCCCGCTGCAACTGAAGCTTGTCGTGTGAGTGATACATGATGGATATACGGCAACAATTGATCGACATCGCCACGCGCGATGTCACCTGTCTTACCGCCGATGCGACCATCGGCGAGGCGGCACGCATCATGGCGCAGCGCCGCTTCTCTTCCATCGTGGTGACGGATGCGGAGAACGTTCCGCTGGGCATTGTCACCGAACGCAACATCCTGCACGCGATGCGTGCGGCTTCCCCGCCCGAAACCCCGTTGCGCACTAGCATGTCTGCACCGGTGGTGGTGGTCCCGGTTGCCATGGATTGCCTGGATGCCTATCAAGTTTGCATGCGCGAAGGGATACGCCACCTGGTGCTGGTGGACGGCGACGGTGTCGTCGCCGGCGTGGTCAGCGAAACCGATTTCCGCTTGCATCTGAATCTGACCCTGCTGGCCGGGCGGCGCCAGCTCATCTCCGTGGCGCAGCGGGCCGTTCCCAGCCTGCCGCCGCATAGCAGCCTGATGCAGGCGCTCAACCTGATGCAGGGGCAGCGCGCCAGTTGCGTGGTGGTGGTGGACGAGGAGAAGCCAGTCGGCATCGTCACCGAGCGGGATGTGGTGCGTTTGTATTCAAGCGGGCCGGAGCGTGTCTCCGTTCCGCTGGCGGAAGTGATGACGTCGCCGGTGCTGACCATTCCCGGCGATGCCACCATCAACCAGGCGGCCGAACAGATGCTGGCGAGGAAAGTGCGTCATCTGGCCCTGGTGGATGGCGCGGGCAAGATGGTCGGGCTGGTGAGCGAACATGACCTGACCCAGACCATGGCGACGGGGCTGCTGGACGAGAAGCACGAAGTGGATGAAATGTTCCTGCGCACCTTCATCGATACCATCCCCGACCTGGTCTGGCTGAAGGATAAGCAGGGCGTCTACCTGGCATGCAACCGGCGCTTCGAACAGCTATATGGCGCGAAAGAACGGGACATCGTCGGCAAGACCGACTTCGATTTCGTCGACAGCCAGCTGGCCGATTGCTTTCGCAAGCACGACCTCAAGGCGATGTCGGAGGAGCGGCACAGCATCAATGAGGAATGGCTGACTTTCGCGACCGATGGTTACCGCGGTTTGTTCGAGACCATCAAGACGCCGATGCACGACAGCCAGGGGCAACTGATCGGCGTGCTGGGGGTGTCGCGCGACATCACGCGGCGCAAACATACCGCGCAGCAGCTGGAAGATTATCGCCGTCGCCTGGAAGGGCTGGTCGCCGAAGAATCGACCAAGTTCCGCGCACTGGTGGAGCAGTCGCTGGTCGGGATCTATATCATCCAGGACGGATTGTTCCGCTACGTCAATCCCGGCCTGGTCGGCATGTTCGGCTACGATTCGGCCGAGGAACTGGTCGACGTTTTTCCAGCCATTCAATTGGTCAAGGCCGAAGACCGGGCGAGGGTCGAAGAGAATATCCGGCGCCGGTTCGCCGCCGAGGTGGACGCAACGCGTTACAGTTTCACCGCATACAAGCGCGACGGTAGCGAGATCATCGTCGATTCCCATGGGCGCCTGATCGAGTATCAGGGGCGACCGGCCATCATCGGGACGCTGGTGGACGTGACCGAGCTGCGGCGCAGCAAGGAAGAACTGACCCGGCTGGTGGAGCAGAAATCGGCCAGCTTGCGCCAGAGCGAAGAATTGCTGCGCACGCTGATCGAGGCGATCCCCGATCCCATCCGTTTCAAGGACGGTACAGGACGCTGGCTGGAATACAACCAGTCGGCACTGCAGACTTTCGGGCTGACGGCGGTGGATTGCCGCGGCAAGACCGACCGGCAGCTGGCCGAGATTGCGCAACCTGGCTACAGGGAGGCGCTGTTGCGTTGCCATCAAAGTGACGAGGCGGCCTGGCAGGCGGAGGGCGTCCTGCGTCTGGAAGAGATGGTCCCGGTTCCGGGGGGCGGCGAACTGAACCTGGATGTCATCAAGAAGCCGCTGTTCGGGGCGGAAGGCGGACGCAAGGGGCTGGTCATCGTCGGGCGCGACATCACCGAGCTGAAACGGGCGGAAGCGGAATTGCGCATCATCGCCAGCGTGTTTGGCAACAGCCAGGAAGCGATCACCATTACCGATGCGGACAATGCCATCATCGACGTCAATCCGGCATTCACCCGCATCACCGGTTACAGCCGCGAGGAGGTGCTTGGCCGGAATCCCCGGATTCTGAGCTCCGGACGCCAGGACGATTCGTTTTATGCCGCGATGTGGAAAGCATTGAATGAGAACAAGGCATGGCGCGGCGAGATATGGAACCGGCGCAAGAACGGCGAGATATACGCCGAGCTGCTTTCCATTTCGGTCATCTGCGACGATGCGGGCAAGGTGCAGCGCCACGTGGCGGTGTTCTCGGACGTCACCTATTTCAAGGAACACGAGGCCGAATTAAGCCGCATCGCCAACTACGATGCGCTGACCGGCATTCCCAACCGGCGCCTGCTGGCCGACCGGTTGAGCCAGGCCATTGCCCATGCGCAACGCAACGGCAAGATGCTGGCCGTCTGCTACATCGATCTCGACGGATTCAAGGACGTCAACGATCGCTACGGACACGAGATCGGAGACCGGTTGCTGGTGGATATCACCCGCCGCTTGCAGGAAGTGCTGCGCGCGGGCGATACCTTGGCGCGTCTGGGCGGCGACGAGTTTGTCGTGCTGTTCAACGACCTGTCGCTGGAGAGCGAATGCTTTCAGGTGCTGGAACGCATCGTGCAGACCATCGCCCGGCCCATGCTGCTCGGGGAACACCAGATCGCCGTGTCGGCCAGTATCGGCGTGACTTTCTATCCGGCCGACGATGAAAGCGGCGATTCCCTGCTGCGGCATGCCGATCAGGCGATGTATGTGGCCAAGCAGTCCGGCAAGAACCGCTTCCATCTCTACGACACCATCCATGACCAGCGCGTACATTCGCTGCATGAAGCCAGGCGCCGCATATCGCAGGGTCTCGAAGCGGGCGAGTTCGAGCTGTATTACCAGCCCAGGCTGGAGCTGGCGACGGGCCGCATCACCGGTGTGGAGGCGCTGGTCCGCTGGCATCATCCGGAGCATGGTTTGCTGCACCCGGCCGCATTCCTGCCGAACATCGAGCATGCCGAGCAGGAGGTCGGGCTGGGAAACTGGGTGATCGATACTGCGCTGGCGCAACTTCAGGCTTGGGAGCAAGCCGGCGTCGCGATGGAGGTCAGTGTCAATGTTTCCATCCGCCATTTGCAGTCGCCGGACTTTGTTGCCGAGTTGCAACGCAAACTGGCGCAGTATCCGGCAATGGCGCATGGCAGGTTGCAGATCGAAATATCCGAAACGCTGGCGCTGGAAGACATCGCACAATCTGCCGCGTTGATCGATGCGTGCCGCGACCTCGGCGTCAGTTTCGCTCTGGACGATTTTGGTGCCGGTTATTCCTCGCTGATGCACCTGCGCAAACTTGGTGCCGGCACACTCAAGATCAGCCAGTCTTTCGTGCAGGACATGGCGTCGAACGAAGGCGACCGCGCCATCGTGCAGGGAGCAATCGCACTGGCGAACACGTTCGGCCGCAAGACCGTGGCCAAAGGTATCGAAGACCCGAGGCTGATACAGGTGCTCGCCGGCATGGGATGCGGTTATGTGCAGGGTTATGGGCTGGCCCATCCCATGACTGCTGCGGAATTCCTGGATTGGTATCGCAAACGCTGAGTAAGGATATGCATCCGGGGTGGCTCGGACACTGTTTGCGCAGGGTGGTATTAAGACGGTTTTTCAGGCATGCTGTTTCTGGTGGCATGGAGTAAAGAATAGTAGAGCCGAGGCCGGATTTCTGGTGTGTTTGGCATAAATACGACAGGGCGCTTGTGTCTCTGCCGGGCCGGCTTGTAGCATCTGCCCGCATGCTGTAGATTTCAAACAGGTTCTTCAGAAAGTGGATATCGGTGGGTGGCGGCGCGCTAAAATGCCCCCACATGTGATCGCCGTATTTTGCACCATGTTTATTCGTTAACCCAGATTAGGAGTGTACTCAAATGTCCAAGATCACCAATGTGCTGTTGATGTCTGTTATCGCGCTGGGTGTTGCTGCCTGTTCTACACCGCCGGCCAAGGTCGAGAAGGTTGCCGACTGCGTATTCCCGGGCACCGACAAGGCGGCGCCCTTGTGGGTTTGCGATGCGCCGGTTGAGGGCATGTCCGTCGGTGCAGTCGGTTCTGCAGCGAAGTCGGATGCGGGTATCGCCTTCATGAAACAGATGGCCGCCACCGAAGCGCGCGTCCAGCTTGCCCAGAACATGAAAGTGCAAGTGCAGAACATGATCAAGCAATATGCCGAGACGACCGGTGCCGGCAGCAAGGAAACCGTGGATCGCGTGAACACTTCGGTCACCAAGCAGATCACCGACCAGACTCTGCAGGGCACCAAGATATTCCGGAGCATCGTGGCTCCGGATGGCACGATGTATGTGCTCGTCGGTCTGGATGAGGCCGCTGCGCAGAAGCTCACCGAAACGGCAGTCAAGACCAGCATGAACAACGACCAGGCAGCCTGGCAGCAATTCAGGGCACAAAAGGGCCAGGATGAACTGGCGGCAGATATTGCCAAGCAGAAGATCGGCAACAGCGGCACTGGTCAATAACCAGCAGACTGCGCCGAATGGTGGCTGGTAAAGCCCGCTAGCCATTGAAGCAGACGATACCGGGGATGGGCAGCCTAGTGCTGCCCTTTCTCTTTTGGGCAAATCTTGTGGCGGCAATGAAGGAGGGACTCATGCATCAATCGATTCGTGCAGTATTTTTGTTGCTGCTGTTGTTCGGCCTGGCCGCTTGTGCAAAACCGCCTGCCAAGGTCGAGAACAGTCCCGAGACCCAGCGCAGCCATGCCCAGGGGGCCCAGGACGAGCTGTCGTCGGAAGTGCACAAGTGAGGTCAGTCATGAGCATTGCCAAGTTGAGTGCAGGTATCCTTCTTTGCCTGACCGGTATCGCCGCGGCGATACCGTGTTCTGCTGCAGGAGGCCGGATCGAAATCGTCAAGGCGGAAGGCGCGGTAGCCACCAGCGATGCGGCCGGGAAGAAGCAGAAGGCTGTCGGGGTCAAGGCGATCCTGCCTTCCGGGAATACCCTGTCGACAGGGCCGAACGGCCGTGCGGTGGTGCGCGTGGGGAGTTCCGGCTACATCGTGCTCGAGAAGAACAGCAAGATAGCGATCGACAACAGCCAGGAGAAAGCCGGCTTCCTGAGGCAACTTACCGGCCTGATCTATTACGCGATGAACACCCTCAAGGGCGACCAGAAGCTCGAGGTCCGCACCGAGGCTGCCACCATCGGGGTGCGCGGCACGCGCTTCCTGGTGGCGGTGCTGCCCGACCGCAACGAGGTCGACATGCGCAAGGGCCAGGTCAGCATCAGCAGCACGGACGGCGAATTCGAGATACACAAAAAGGCCGAACAGGATGAATTCGAGGCTTACAAGCAGGAAGCGCAGGATGCCATTGCGAAGGAGCAGCGCAAGTTCGACGAATACAAGGCCAGGACTGAGCAGGAGTTCATCGAATACAAGCGCGAATTCAGCCTGGGGGCGAATCGCATGGCCAGCTTCGACGGCAATCAGGTGGAGGACCGTCCGCTCAGTGCCGAATCGGTAAAAGACCTGGAGAACTTCGAGTCGTATGCGGATGAATGGTTGAAGCAGGTCAACGATTGAGGGCGTGCGGTGCAATGGATCGATGCTGCACAGCCTGCTTGCAATGCTGGTGTCCCTTGCCCTGTCGGCGTGTGTGGCCGGTGTTCCGCAAGCGGCCAATGAACGGCCAGCATGGATAGACAATCCGGGCAATGGCGTATCCGCGTCAGCCGGCATGCATGTGCGCGGCGATGCCGCCCAGGAAGAGCTGGCGATCCTGCGCGCGCGTGAAGAGTATGCGAAACGTTTCGGGGTGAACATACAATCTGCGCAGGTCGTTTCCACGACCGTGGCGCATGACAGGTCGAGCACCGTCGGGGCTCGGGTTGCACATGAGGATTCCAGGCAGGTCGACGTCAAGGCCATGGTCAAGGCGAAATGGCGCGACCCGGATACCGATGAACTGTGGGTCTGGTTGGTACCCAGCGACCAGTGACGATGAATCGAGGAGGATGTATGCGCAAGTTTGGCGAATTGTTTGCAGCGACACTGCTGTTCTCCGTGGGGATGTACGGGCAGGCCGCTTGCGCCCAGAGCGATTTCGAGACATATCGCGAACAGCAACAACAGGGCGCGCAGAAACTCAAGACCGAATTCCAGGCATACAAGGAAAAGCAGGATGCCGAGTTCGCCGACTTCCTGAAAGGCCGCTGGCGCGAATTCGAGACGCTGCATGGCAAGCCGCTGATCAAGGAGCCGGAGCCCAAACAGGCGCCGGTGTATACGCCGCCGGTACCGGCAAAGCCGGCCCCGTTGCCCGTCGTGGAGCAGCCTGCCGCTCCACCTGTGTTGCCGCCGGCCCCGCCGCAGCCCAAGCTGCCGCTCGCGGCGAACACGCTGGAAGTCATGTTTTACGGCAATGCGGTGAGGTTCCCATTCGATCCGCAATGGCGGGAATATCGTGTGTCGACCGGCGAAAAGCCGGAAGAGATGAGCGCCTTCTGGAGCATGATGAGCGGCAGCCAGTACGAGCCGACATTCCAGGCGATCAGCGATGCGCGACGCCAGCTGCAACTGGACGACTGGGGCTATGCATCGCTCTGGCGCAGTGTCGTGCAGGCGCTGCAACCGGACCGCAGGACCGAGCAGAACCTGCTGCTCTGGTTCTTCCTGGTCAAGTCCGGTTACGACGTTCGCCTGGGCTATGTCGGGATGGATGTGCACCTGTTCGTGGCGGTCCGGCAGCAGGTCTATTCGACCAAGTTCATCAAGGTTGGCGATCAGACCTATTACGCCGTGCTGGCCCAGGATCATGGCGACAGCATCCGCAGTTTCTATACCTATGAGGCCAGCTATCCGGTCCAGCTCAAGCCGCTCGACATTCGCTCCGCCGCGATCGGCTTCCCCAGGCCGGAACCTGGGCAGCGCGCACTGGCCTTCGAGTACAAGGGCAACCAGGTCAAGGTGAACGCCCCCTACGACCGCCGCCTGGTCGAGTACCTCGATACCTATCCGCAATCCGACTTCGAGCTCTATTTCAATACCGGGGCGAGCTCCCTGTTCCGCCAGGGATTGCTGCCCGAACTGAAGAAATATACCGCTGCGATGGATGAGGAGGAGGCGGTCAACTTCCTGCTGGCCTTCGTGCAGAAATCGTTTGCCTACAAGACCGACGAGGAGCAGTTCGGCCATGAGAAATCGTTCTTCGTCGAAGAGTCGATGTATTTCCCCTATAACGACTGCAAGGAACATTCGGCGGTGTTCTCCTGGCTGGTGCGCGAGCTGCTGGGGATCAAGGTGATCGGCCTGCTCTATCCTGGGCACCTGACCACTGCAGTGAAGCTCAAACGCGTGAAGCCGGAATTCGCCACGGTGGATTACCAGGGCAGCCAGTACGTCATCGCCGATCCGACCTATATCAACGCCTCGGTCGGAATGGCGATGCCCTCCTATGCGAAGCTGAAGCCGAATCGCGTGGTGGATATCCGGTAGTGCGGAGTGCCGCAATCGGCGCCCCTGCCGGGGCGATCCCGCCGGATGCGGCTATTGGAAGTTCAATAATTTTTTAATGGTATCGAAAAGTTTTTGCTGTTAGATTCTGGGGTTGCGAGCCCCGCAGTTTGGCGATTTACTTGGATATTTTTAGCAAAGGGAGACGGAAATGTTGAGCAAGAGAATCTGGATGCTATTGGGCACTTTCGTGGCTGCACTGGTGTTGGGGGGCTGTTCGACGGAAGTGAAACGTGTCGGGGTCGATGAGGTCAAGGACCTGTCCGGTTACTGGAACGATACCGATTCGCGCCTGGTGGCGGAAGAGATGATCCGCGACTCCCTGTCCGGCGGCTGGATCGACCGTTATGCGCAAAAGACCAGCCATACGCCGGCAGTGATCGTCGGCGAGGTGCGCAACCTGTCGAATGAACATATCAACACCCGTACCTTCGTCAACGATCTTGAGCGTGCCTTCGTCAATTCCGGCCGTGTCGATGTGGTCGCTTCCAAAACGCAACGCGAAGGGATACGCCAGGAGCGTTCCGATATGGACCTGAATGCATCGGATGCCACCCGCAAGGAGATGGGCAAGGAGCGGGGTGCCGACTTCATGCTCATGGGCACCATCAATACCATCACCGATGCGTCGGGGCGGGAACAGATCCGTTTCTACCAGATCGACATGACCTTGATCAGCCTGGCGGACAACCGCATGGTCTGGACCGGACAGAAGAAACTCAAGAAAGACATAACGGAAGCGCGCTTCCGCTAGCAGTCGCGATGTCGTTGCCCCCCTCGCGGGGCGGCGACATGGCAGAGAGATTCGCGACGGTCTTGAAATGAGCGCATGACGCGGCTTTGCGCAACCAGGAATTCAGGGAAGAGAAATGCGAGATATTGTTACAGGGGGGGCGGAGGTCGTAACCGGCAAACAAGAATTGCATCATCTGTCGCAAATCTTTCTTGGCCTGGCGGCAATGGCTTTGGTGTTGGCGTTGCCGGGTTGCGCCACCTACAGTGCAAGCCTTGCCAGCGTGGAGAAGGCCGCGGCTGATCGCGACCTGGACGGCGCCAGCAAGGCGCTGGACAAACTCAAGTTGAGCGGCTCGGACGAAACCTTGCTGCATCTGAACAAGGGGACGTTATTGCGCTGGCAGGGACAATACGCCGATTCCAATACGCAATTCGAAGCGGCGAAGAACCTGATGGAACAGCTTGATGCGATCAGCATCAAGGAGCAGGCAGCATCGGTGACGATCAACGACACCTTCAAGGCATATGAAGGGCTGCCCAGCGAGCAGCTCATGGTGTACTCGTTCGAGGCGCTGAACTACCTGCAGATGGGCACGGTGGATGACGCGGCGGTCGAGGCGCGCCAGTTCAACCTGAAACAGCGGCTGCTGGCCGAAAAGCACCGGAACGCGAAATACCTGTCGGGCGCTTTTGTGCGCTACCTGAACGGCATGGTATACGAGGCCGCGGGTGAGCCGGATTCCGCGCGCATCGAGATGCAGAAAGCCGTCGATGGCTACAAGGCGCAGAACGCCGGATTCCCGATCCCGCGCAAACTCGGCGACGATCTGGCGCGGTTGAAAGCAGGGAAGCCGGCGCCGAGCGAAGTGGTGTTCATCCTGCACAACGGGTTGGGGGCGACGCTGGCCGAGAACATCATCCGCGTGGCGAATCCGGCATACGATCCGCGCAATCCCAAAAGCATTGGCATGATCAGCCTTGCCGTGCCGCGCTTCGTCAGGCGGCCGGTACCCGTCGACCACGTGGTGCTGAGTACCGGCGCATCCTCCGCCGCTTCGGAAGAGGTCGAGGACGTGAACTGGATTGCCGAAAAGAGCTTCAACGACCGCTTGCCGGCGATCATCGCGCGCGGGGTGGCCAGGATGGCGGTGAAGCTGGCCGCGGAAGCCGAGGTCAACAAGAAGGAAGCGGACAACCCGATGGTGAGCATCTTCACCAATATCGCAGCCAACGCATCCGAGCGGGCCGACACCCGTTCCTGGACACTGATGCCGGGCAATATCCTGATGGCGCGCCTGTCGCTGCCCGCAGGCAGGTATGATGTGACCGCGACGTATTACGACGGTGGCGGAAACGTGCTGGGCAGCCGCGATTTCAAGGACGTCGAAGTCAAGCCGGGACAAAAATCGTTCGTGTCCGATTATTTCCTGAGCCAGCCCGGGCGCAGGTAGTTTGAAGCGTGCAAATGCCACGCAAGATCGAAAGAACAGCTATGGAGATGCAAATGGGAATCGTCAGAAAACTCTTGCCGCTGGCCCTGATCCTGTCTGTGCTGGGCATGCCGGCAGCCGCATGGGCTGGTCGGCCGGACTGGGTGAGCGGCGAATCGGCGGAATACCCCAACGATCAATACCTGGTGGGGCGCGGCGAGGCTTCGACCGAAGCAGAGGCGCAGGACCGAGCCCGCGGCGATCTGGCAACCATCTTTGAAGTGCGTATCCAGGTGGCGAACGAGAACGCCACCACGGTGGTTCAGTCCGGCAGCAAGGAACAGCTCAGCCGGCAATCTTCCCAGCAGGTATCCGCCAGGACCGACAAGGTGATCAGCGGCATCACGATCGCCGGCATCTGGTTCGACCCGGAGACTGCGGATTACCATGCCTTTGCAGTGCTGTCGCGCGCGCAAGCCGCAGCGAGCCTGAGCGAGGAACTGGGCAACATCGACAAGGAGATACAGCAGGATCTGCAGGCGGCAAACCAAGCGGGAGACCTGTTGCTGAAGGTGGGTGCGCTGACCAGGGCGTCGCAGGCCGCCATCCGGCGGGACGGCTTCCAGGCATCGCTGAAGGTGATCGACCCGTCCGGGCGCGGTGTGCAGAGCCAGGTTTCCCAGGCATCGGTACAGCAGATGATCGACGATACGCTGAAGCGTATCCGGATCGCCCCCGAAGTCGTGCAGGACGGCGGAGCGAAATCATTTGCTTCTATACTCAAGGGCGGATTGGCGGCAGCGGGCTTTCTGGCGACCGGCATGGAGGATGCGGATCTGGTGCTGGAAGGCAAGCTGACCATGACCGACATCGGTCGCCAGGAGGGCTGGAACTGGATGCGCGCGACCGTTGAGGTGTCGCTGGTCGAGAAGGCATCGCGTCGCGTACGCGGTACCCAGACCTGGCCAGTGAAGGCGTCGGCACAGGACGCCCGGACTGCGCGTACACGTGCGCTGATCGAGGTGGAAAAACTGCTCAAACAGGAATTGCGCCCGGCGATCGTCGGGTTTGCTGCAAGCTAGCACCTGCGGCGATTTGCGCCGGCTCAGCCTCGCATCGGGATCTGTGCGCTCAGGCTATGACTCATGCGGGTTACGCCGTTGGGTTATTCCGGCCGAAATCGCAATTGCTTCCTTGAATATCCCTTTAACGCAGGAGTAGAATCGCCGGCCTGCAAGATGTGCTTTCAATCGAGGGGTGTATAAGTAACACCAGATGGACGCCGTTGGGATATCGCCGCTGGATGTGGCTGGCTGGTTGGTCCAGTTCTGGATCGTGCTCGGAATCGTGGCGCTGGCTTTGCAGCGATCCCCGCAGCTGATCAATAACGTCGTCTTCCCGCTCAGTGCGCTGGCCTCGCTGCTGCTGGCAGCGACGGGCCTGTGGGCGCTTGCCGCAACGCCCGGCATCATGGTGCTGCCGCTTGGCCTGCCCGACCTGCCGTTCCATCTCCGTCTCGATCCGCTGTCCGGCTTCTTCCTGATCCTGCTGGGCGGTGCCTCCCTCGGCGTCTCCCTGTTCAGTGCCGGCTATTTCCGCACCATGGCGGGCGGCACGCTCGGCCTGCTGTGCCTTGAATACCACCTGTTCCTCGCCGGCATGACGCTGGTGCTGCTGGCGGACGACGCCTACATGTTCATGGTGGCATGGGAGACCATGGCGCTGTCCTCCTATTTCCTCGTCACCACCGACCACGCCATCCCCGACATCCGCAAGGCCGGCTATCTCTACCTGCTGATTGCGCATGTCGGCGCCATCGCCATCCTGCTGAGCTTCGGCGTGATGCAGGGCGGTCATGGCATCGGCGCCTATACCTTCGATGCCATGCGCGGTGCCCAGCTGAGTACGTTCTGGTCGTCGGCAGCATTCCTGCTGGCCCTGTTCGGCTTCGGGGCGAAGGCCGGTGTGTTGCCGCTGCACGTCTGGCTGCCCGAGGCGCATCCTGCCGCACCTTCGCCGGTGTCTGCGCTGATGAGCGGCGTGATGCTGAAAACGGCGATCTACGGCATCCTGCGCGTCACCTTCGATCTGCTGGGAACGCAGCTGTGGTGGTGGGGCGTGCTGGCATTGGCGCTGGGGCTGCTCACTGCGGTGTTCGGCGTGATGTTCGCCGCCGTGCAAGGCGACATGAAACGCTTGCTGGCTTATTCCTCGATCGAGAACATCGGCCTGCTGCTGGTAGGCATCGGGCTCACCATCATCTTCCACGTCTATGGCAAGAACACGCTCGCCGCGCTGTCGCTTACCGCGACGCTGTATCACAGCCTCAATCATGCGATGTTCAAGAGTCTGCTGTTCGTCGGGACCGGCGCCATCCTGCATGCCACCGGCGAGCGCAACATGGGGCGCCTGGGCGGGTTGATCCATCGCATGCCCTGGGCGGCAATGCTGATGCTGGTCGGCGTGCTGGCGATTGCCGGCCTGCCGCCGCTCAACGGTTTCGTTTCGGAGTGGCTGCTGCTGCAGGCCTTCCTGCTGTCGCCCGGTTTGCCCAACAGCTACATCAACATGCTGGTGCCGGTGGCGGCCGCCGTGATCGCACTGGCGGCGGCGCTGGCCGCCTATGTGATGGTGAAGTTCTATGGCGTGATCTTTCTCGGTCAGCCGCGCGAGAAGGTGCTGGAGCATGCGCACGATGCAGGGAACTGGGAGCGTATCGGCATGGCCTGGCTGGCGCTGGTCTGCGTGGCGCTGGGACTGGCGCCGGTGTTCGTGGTGCAGCAGATCGATCTGGTCTCCAGGATGCTGATCGGTTCCGGTCTGGGCAATGCGGCCGCCAACTGGGTGTTCCTCGCGCCGGTGGATACCGAACGCGCCAGCTATAGTCCGTTGTATTTCCTGCTGGCCGTGCTGGCGGTGATGTTGCTCACTACGGTGCTGGTGCGGCGCCTGTATCACGGCCGGGTCCGGCGCAGCCCGCCGTGGGATTGCGGCTTCCCGGCCCAGACTGCACGCATGCAGGATACGGCCGAAGGTTTCGGCCAGCCGATCCGGCGCATTTTCGAACCGTTCTTCAGGATCGAACGGAACGTGCCGAGCCCGTTCGATACGCACCCCCGTTACCACGGGCAGAGCGACGACCGCCTCTGGTACATCCTGTATCTGCCGGTCAAGCAGCTGACGGAACGGCTGTCTTCCCTGACCTCGCTCCTGCAGCACGGGCGCATCCATCTGTATCTGACCTATACCTTTGCCACGCTGCTCGTCCTGCTGGTGTTCGTATGATGGAAAACGCCAACCTCCTCTTCGCTATCCTGTTCCAGCTGGCGCAGCTGCTGGTGGTGGTGCTGCTCGCGCCGCTGCTGACCGGCTGGGTCAACCAGTGCCAGGCATGGCTGCAGAACCGTTCCGGCGCAGGCGTGCTGCAACCGTATCGCGTGCTGCGCAAGCTGTTCCACAAGGATGCGGTGATGGCGCATAACGCCTCGCCGCTGTTCCGCGTCACGCCGTACATCGTGTTCGGCTGCATGTGGCTGGCCGCCGCCATCATCCCGATCATCGCGGTCGACTTGCCGTTCTCGCTGGCGGCGGACGTGATCGCGCTGGTCGGCGTGTTCGCGCTGGCGCGCGTGTTCCTCGCGCTTGCCGCGATGGACATCGGCACCGCGTTCGGCTCGCTTGGTGCCAGACGCGAGATGCTGGTGTCTTTCCTGGCCGAGCCGGCATTGCTGATGGTGTTCTTCACCGCGTCGATGATCAGCCACTCCACCCAGTTGCCGCGCATCGTGGAGACGCTGGCGCATCACCAGTTCATGCTGTATCCGAGCCTGGCATTCGCGGGGCTGGCGTTCCTGATCGTATTGCTGGCCGAGAATGCGCGCATCCCGGTGGACAACCCCAGCACCCACCTCGAACTGACCATGATCCACGAGGCGATGATCCTCGAATATTCGGCGCGTCACCTGGCATTGATCGAGTGGGCCAGCAGCCTGAAGCTGTTTGCCTATATCTCCATCGGCATCGCCTTGTTCCTGCCGCACGGCATTGCGGAAGTGGATAACTGGGGCGGGATGCCGCTGGCGATCGTGGCCCTGCTGGTCAAGCTGATGCTGGCCGGCGCGGCGCTTGCCGTGTTCGAGATCGTCTCGGCCAAGCTGCGCATCTTCCGCGCACCGGAATTCCTGGGGACCGCCTTCCTGCTGGCGGTGCTGGGACTGCTGATCCATTTCCTGCTGGGGGCCTGATGCCGATCCCGCTGACCCTGCAATTCATCAATCTGCTGGCTGCATTGCTGCTGCTGGTTGCATTCGCCATGCTGACCCAGCGGCGCATCCTGTCGCTGATCAACCTGTTTGCATTGCAAGGCGCCGTGCTGGCATTGAGCACCTTCGTCGTCGCCTATTCGACCGGCCAGCATCACCTGTACTACTCGGCAGGCCTGACCCTGCTGCTGAAGGTGCTGTTGCTGCCGTGGTTGCTGCACCGGCTGATCCAGCGGCTGAACGTGCGCTGGGACGTGGAAACCCTGATCAACATCCCAACCACCATGCTGGTCGGGATTGCGCTGGTGATTTTCTCCTTCAACCTCGCCGCGCCGATCACGCAACTGGCCGAAGGATTGACGCGCGGCCTGATCGGCATCGCGCTGGCCAGCGTGCTGCTGTCGCTGCTGATGATGTTGACGCGACGCAAGGCGGTGTCGCAGGTGGTCGCCTTCCTGTCGCTGGAGAACGGGCTGTTCTTCGCCGCCACCAGCGCCACCCAGGGCATGCCGCTGGTGGTGGAACTGGGCATTGCGCTGGATGTGCTGGTGGCCACCTTCATCTTCGGCATCTTCTTCTTCCAGATCCGCGAGACCTTCGACAGCCTGGACATCACCCACATGGAGAAGCTGAAGGATGATTGACCTGCAACTCATGGTGTTGCTGCTCACGCCGCTGCTGGGCGGCGGCCTGCTGGCCGTGTTCGGTTCGCGCCGCTGGGCGGCGGAACTCAATTCGCTGATGAGCTTCGCCACGTTCCTTGCAGCGGTGGTCCTGACCGTGCGTGTGGTCGAATCGGGGCCGCAGGTCGCTTTCAACGAACAGTTCTTCATCGACCAGTTCAACGTGTTCCTGGTCGCGTTGACCGCTTTCGTTGCCTTCACCACCTCGCTGTTCTCGCGGCCCTACATGCGCATCGAACAGCACCACGGCAAGCTTTCCGTCGGCATGCTGCACCTGTACTACAGCATGTACCAGCTGTTCACCTTCGCCATGCTGGTGGCGCTCACCACCAACAATATGGGTATCGTCTGGGTGGCGATGGAAGCCGCGACGCTGACCACGGTGCTGCTGGTTTCACTGTACCGCACGCCGGCCAGCCTGGAGGCGGCATGGAAATACTTCATCCTGTGCGGCGTGGGCATCGCACTCGCGCTGTTCGGCACCATCCTGCTGTACTTCGCCGCCGAGCGCGTGCTGGGCGAGGGCGGCAGCGCGCTGCTGTGGACGCACCTGAACCAGGTCAAGGGCGACCTTGAGCCAACGGTGCTGAAACTTGCGTTCATCTTCCTGCTGGTGGGCTACGGTACCAAGGTCGGCCTGGTGCCGCTGCACAGCTGGCTGCCGGACGCGCACGCGGAAGGTCCGACGCCGGTGTCGGCAGTGCTCTCCGGCCTGCTGCTCAACGTCGCCTTGTGCGCGGTGGTGCGCAGCAAGGTGCTGGTGGACGGCTCGCTGGAATCGCACTTTGCCGGCAACCTGATGATGGGCTTCGGCCTGCTGTCGGTGGTGGTGGCAGCGTTCTCGCTGTTCCGGCAGAAGGACATCAAGCGCATGTTTGCCTATTCCTCCATCGAACACATGGGGCTGATCACCTTCGCCTTCGGCATGGGCGGCCCGGTGGCCACGTTCGCCGGCATGCTGCACATGACCGTGCACTCGCTCACCAAGTCGGCGATCTTCTTTGCCGTCGGCCATGCGGCACAGAAGACCGGCACCCAGTTGATGGAGAACATCCGCGGCCTGCTGCAGGTCAGCCCGACGGTGGGGTGGGGCTTGATGCTCGGTACGTTCGCCATCCTCGGCATGCCGCCGTTTGGCGTATTTGCCAGCGAGTTCCTCATCATCACCACCGCCATGCACGAATATCCATGGTCGACGCCGATCCTGCTGATCGCTTTGGGTGCGGCGTTCGCCGCCATCTTCGGCAAGGTGCAGCCTATCGTGTTCGGCGAGACCACGGCGAAACCGCTGCCGCATCCGCCCGCGCTGATCCCGGTGTTCGCCCACCTGCTGCTGGTGCTGATGCTCGGCTTGTACATGCCGCCTTACCTGGCCGACTGGTATCGCCAGGCGGCAGCCTTGCTAGGATAAAGCGATGCCGATCAAACATCCCAACCTGAAACTGAGCCGCCTGACCGATGCGCTTCCTGCATGGGCCGGCGATATCGCGGTGGACGATCTGCGTGCGGTCTGCCGGCAGGTGCATGACGGCGGCGGCAGGCTGGTGGCGCTGTGGGGCAGCGACGTGCGGCAGTGCGGCGGCGGTTTCAAGCTGCACGTGGTGCTGATCAACGAGACCGGGCTGGTTTGCCTCAATGTGCCGCTGCATGCTGAACATCCGAATTATCCCGATATCAGCGACATCTTCCCGGCGGCCAATCGCATGCAGCGTGCTGCATACGATCTGCTCGGCATCTGCGCACAGGAGGGGCACGACCACCGCAAGTGGTTGCGCCACGGCGCATGGCGCAGCGGCAGCTTCCCGCTGCGCAAGGATTTCGACGCCGCCGCGAGTCGCACCGTAGAGGCCGACGACTATCCCTTCGTGCAGGTGGAAGGGCAGGGTGTGCACGAGATCCCGGTCGGACCGGTGCATGCGGGCATCATCGAGCCGGGGCATTTCCGTTTCTCCATCATCGGCGAACGCGTGCTGCGCCTGGAAGAACGCCTGGGCTATGTGCACAAGGGTATCGAGAAGCGCTTCGAGCGCATGAGCCTGCAGCAAGGGGCGAAACTCGCGGGGCGGGTGAGCGGCGACAGTACCGTGGCCTATGCCTGGGCGTATGCGATGGCGGCGGAAGGCATTGCGAAGGTCACGCCTTCGAACAATGCCTTGTGGATGCGTGCCTTGCTGCTGGAACGCGAACGTGTCGCCAACCATCTGGGCGATCTCGGCTATCTGGGCAACGATGTAGCGCTGTCGTTCGGCTTCGCCCAATTCTGGATACTCAAGGAGCAGGTGCTGCGCAACAATGCGACGCTGTTCGGCCATCGCTACCTGATGGATGCGATCGTCCCGGGCGGTGTGGCCGTGCATCTGTCCATCGAAGGCAAGCATATCATCGAGCAGGAGTGCGACATGCTGGAGCAGCAGGTACGCATCCTGCGCGGCATCTACGACGAGCATGCCGGAGTACAAGACCGTTTCATCGGTACCGGCGTGGTCACGCCAAAATTGGCGGCCCAGCTTGGCTTGTGCGGCCTGGCCGGGCGTGCCAGCGCCCAGGCCTGGGATGCGCGCGTTCAGTTTGCCTGTGCGCCGTACGACAAGCTGGATGTGCAGATGGCGACCTATCGCAACGGCGATGTTGCGGCACGCGTCATTGTGCGCTTCGACGAATTGTTCGAGTCGCTGCGCCTGCAGCGCGAGATCCTGGCCAGGCTGGTGAGCGACGATGCGGCGCCGGTGCTGCTGGAAAGACTGCCGGCGAACGGCTTCGGCATCGGCATGGTGGAAGGCTGGCGCGGCGAGGTGATGGTGGCGATCCATACCGATGCGCAAGGCGGGCTTGCGCGCGTGCATCCGCACGATCCGTCCTGGCAGAACTGGCCGCTGCTGGAGCATGCCATCATCGACAACATTGTGCCGGATTTCCCGCTGATCAATAAATCGTTCAATCTGAGTTACACCGGACAGGATTTGTAGGGGCGCACCATGTACCAGATACTCAAGCAGATCGTGAAAACGGGCATCAAGACGGAAACCCCGCCGCAAGCGGACGGCTCGATGCGCCTGGTCGAGCAGCGGCTGCAGCAGGCGATTCTCGAAGCGTTCGGCGGGGCACTGGCGATCCGGCAGGTCGATGCCGGTTCGTGCAACGGGTGCGAACTGGAGATCCATGCGGTCAACAACGCCTATTACAACATCGAAGGGCTGGGCATCAAGTTCGTCGCCAGCCCCCGCCACGCCGATTTGCTGCTGGTCACCGGCCCGGTATCGCGGCACATGGAGCTTGCGTTGAAACGCACTTACGACGCCACGCCGGAACCCAAACTGGTGGTGGCGATCGGCGATTGTGCCTGCGATGGCGGCATCTTCGGTTCCGGCGACGCCGATGGCTCGGGCGAGAATTACGCCACCTGCGGCAAGGTCTCCAACGTCATTCCGGTGGATGTGGTGGTGAGCGGTTGCCCACCTGCGCCCACCGCCATCCTGCAGGGCATCCTCACCGCCATCAGTGCTCGGAAGTAGAACGCGGAACGATTCCGGGCCGGCGACGATCAAACCGGGTGCTGAAAGGCGCAACGCCTGTCGGTGTTGCCGATATTCAGGCAGATCGGTTTGTACTATGATGTTTCACCGGATCATCGCTTACTTCGAAAGGATGAATAATGGCTAACAGAATATTGCTCGTGTGCCTGTCGCTGCTCCCGCTCTGGGCAAGTGCCGCCGACATGGGGAACGGGGCGGACGATGCGCAGAAACCGCTTCCGGCCAGCGCTGTCACCATCGACGAAAGCGCGAACGATGCGGCAACGTGTGCCGCAAAATGGGACAGATATCAAAAAAGCCAGGAATGCTTCGCGCCCTATCATAATGTGAATGGCACCATGAAGCCCGGGGCGTTCGACAACTGCACCGAGGTAAAGTATCCGGCAGAGTGCCCTCTCCGGTAGTCGTTGCGGCGGCCGGATGCACAGTGGCGTTGGCGGCATCCATGGATGACGGGTGACAGACCCGAAGGGAGATCATGATGGGAAAATTTTCGCGTGCAATCCTCCTGATCGTGCTGATGGCGGCATCGCTCGCCGCGCAAGCGGCCGAGCCTGCGGTCATCTACTGGAACTCCGATGCGGGCAGGATATTGCGTGCCCGCATGCCGCCCGATGCGGACTACTGGCAATTGAGCCCGTGGTTTGCCGAGCAGATCAACCAGACTTACTGTTCCGTCGCCAGCGCCATCACCGTGCTCAATGCGATGCCGATCAAGAAGCCGGTCGATCCGGTCTATGCCCCCAATGCCTATTTCACCCAGAGCAATTACTTCACCCCGGAAGTCGTCAAGGTCATCACGCCGCAGACCGTACTTGCGCAGGGTATGACGCGCGATGAGATGGTGCAGACGCTGGTTCGTCAGGGGGTGAAGGCCGTTTCCATTGCCGGCGACAGCGTGGACGACAAGGCGCTGCGGACATTGCTGCAAAAAGCATTGGGCGACGACGGGCAGTTCGTGCTGGTGAATTATCTGCGCACGGCCGTAGGGCAGGAGGGCGGCGGTCACTGGTCGGTGCTGGCGGCTTACGATGCCGAGTCCGATCGCGTGCTGATCCTCGATGTGGCGAAATACATGTATGCCCCGGTATGGGTCGGCATCGACACCCTGCAAAAGGCGATCGCCACTGTCGATACCACCAGCAACAAGGCACGAGGGCTGGTGATCGTCACGGAGTGAAGGGCGTTTCCCCTGGTTGCAACGGTCCGGCCGTTGCGTTTCCGGTCAGATCGAAGGAGCGAGCCATGTCTGCAGCATATTCGTCGAACCTGAACAAAATCCCTTTTTTGCTGCTTGCAGCCGCCCTGTCGTGGGCCATGGATGGGAATGCCGCAGTGCAGATGGGCGATGCGCAGAATCTGGACGAGCTCTACAAGCAGGTGGCGGCCAGTCCGATACGCACGGACGATGACCGCCGGGTCGATGCCGAACGCAAGCCGGTGGAGTTCCTGCAGTTCGCCGATGTCCATCCGGGCATGCTGGTGCTGGATGTCGCTACCGGCAGGGGCTACACCACCCAGCTGCTGGCACTGGCAGTGGGGCAGGGCGGCACCGTATGGGCGCAAGCGGACAGGCCGCGCTCCGAACTGATCCAGCGGCTGGCCGATCATCCCCAGCCGAATATCATCCCGGTGGTACAACCATACGATGATCCGGTCCCCGGCGATGCCCCCAGGCTGGACCTGATCACCATCGTTCTGAATTACCACGATATCGCTTACATGTCGGTGGACCGTGTCAGGATGAATCAGCGCCTGTTCAATGCGCTGAAATCGGGAGGACATCTGGTCGTCATCGATCATTCCGCGAAAAAGGGCCAGGGAGCGACGGTGGCAAAGACCCTGCATCGCATAGACGAAGCACTGGTTCAGGACGAACTGCAACGGGCCGGCTTCCGGCTCGAACGGCGGGGCGATTTTTTGCGCAATGCATCGGATCTTCGGGAGCAGCCATTCTTCAGAATGAATATGCCGACGGACAGTTTTGCACTGCGCTTTGTCAAGCCTTAGGGGGCGCAGTCCATGGATCCTGTGCAATGGCATTCAGAAGGGGCCGGTATGAAACAAACACTATTGCTCGCAGCGCTGCTGTCCATCAGTCCGCTAGCCAGTGCGGGCGTATTCAAATGCGAGACCCCGGCTGGCTTCGTTTATTCCGAACAGCCGTGTGCCGGGAATTCCAGGCAACTGGACTTCCATCCTGTCAAACCTTCTGAACCCGTGGTCGCGCCGGACAAGACCATGCAACAGCTGGAACAGCAAAGTGCGGCGCAGAAGAAGAGCCGCGAGGCGATGGAGAAGAGTGCGGCCGATAATGCGGCGGCGGCAAGGAAATCCCGATGTGCAGCCGCAAGGCAGCGGCTGGATATCTATCAGCGACAGGTGCGCGTTTACAGTCAGAACGAGAACGGCGAAAGAACCTATGTCGACGACAATGCGCGCGCTGCCATCATCGAGAATGCCAGGAAAGAGGCCGAATCAAATTGCGATTCCTGAAAAGCGGCAACCCGCTTGGCCGCAAGCGCTGGCAAGTCAGCCTGGGTCGATGGGAGGTCGGCGGCTTTCCCGGAACCAGCTGCCGAACCTCCAGGCTGTGTGCAAGGCAAACAGCTAGTGCTTGATCGGGAGTTTTTGCGGTAGTTGCGACAGGCCGTGATCCAGGGATTTGTGCTGTGACGTTGCAGCGAAATCATCGCCTTCACCCTCTCCGCCGAGCAGCGGCATATCCTCGCAGCCCGCCAGTACCGACACCATCAAGCCAATCAGGAAGATTCTTTTCATAAGATGCGTACTTTCAATATTTGCCATAAGAGATAAGAAAATGCCGGACATCGGTCAGGTGCGCGTCATGCATGTTGGTGCGACTGGCCGATGACTGGTTGCATGGTATCAGCTTCTTTTCCTGCACATCAATGAGCGTAGCCTTAAGCTGCGCCATGGATTCAAGAGTTGCGTGAAATCTGCGCATGGTAGCTTAGCAATGGCAGCAATTCGGTGCGGATTCAACCGGTGGGCTGTCGGCATGTCCGCTTAGTGTGTGTACAAGCCGGACGTAATTATGTTGTGCCTAGAACGGCTACTATGGCCTAACTGGGGATGGCAGAAGCCCCCAGCATTACGATATGGCAACATGACTCACCAAACACGGCGAATTCAATATTGGAAATCAAAACATCCACGACAGGGAGAATGGCGATATTCGTCTGCAACGCGTGCAGCGGAAAGAAGCCTCCAATGGCCGCTGGAGGCTAAACAGACGGCCCTGCTGGTCCACATAAGCATAATAGTACGGGCGTGAGTAAACGACTTCTACCGGTCGGGTAGCTGACTTAGTTTTCCAGATTATTCCATGACCGCAATGGCCGAACTTCGGACTCTGCCTGTCAGACCAGCCATGGCAACTGCACTTAATTAGTCTGCTCGACTTCTGAATTCTTTGCGCTAGGCTGCACCAATACGTTACGCATTGCACTTTTTCAGTGCGGTCATTCGCCGCTTCCATCCCGTAAGTCCCATGAGTACAGGCCGGCTACACGTGGCGTGAATATTGCTGGCTTTGAGAGATATGCGAGGGGATTAAATTGAAACGAATTCTGATCATCGATGATTTGAGAGACCGGGCTGCTTGGTTAAAAGCCAGTCTTGAATTGGCAGAGTTCGCTGTCGTTGGTGTTCTGGCCTGGGAGCAGGTGGACGAGCAATCGATACAAGCTGCCGCAGCGGACGTGATCATCGTGGATGCCAACGCGCCCGGACGGGACACGCTTGAACAGATCAGCCTGATGTCCACCAAGCTGGAAAAGCCGGTGGTCGTACTGAGTGCGAGGAACGATCAGCAGAGTATTCAGGAAGCGATGCGCGCCGGTGTCAGCGCTTATGTGGCGCATACGATACAGAGCGAAGATCTGAGCGGCATCATACATGTGGCGGCGGCGCGATTCCTGGAGCATAAGCGCTTGCGTGACGAACTGAAGGAAGCGAAGAGCCAGCTCGTCGAACGCAAACTGGTGGACCGGGCCAAGGGAATATTGATGGCCGACCACGGCTATAGCGAACCGGAAGCCTATAAACGGATGCGCAATATGGCGATGAGCAAGGGAAAACGTTTGGCGGAAATCGCCGAGGCGATCATTTTTGCCAAGGAACTGAGTGCTTGAAAAAGGTGCATCGAATGGCCAATCGGATAATCGATGCACCAAAGAAGGTCTTGAATAGATACTCATCCATCCGGACTGATAGTCGCACCCCGTATATATCCTGATGATTGAATTGCCAATTAGTGATCGACCTGCAATCTGGCACGACTGTTGCTGAACATTGGCTGTCAACGAATCAATGGCGGTTCGGAGGATTTGCAATACAGGACAAAGGCGTCCCACTGCGTACACGCGCAGTCGGACGCCTTTTTGATTTTCGGGTCACGAAATTCCCTTACAGGAGATTGGAAGATGAATAAGCCAACCGAAGAAACGACGAACAGCGAAACAACAGTAGCAGCAAAGACGCAAGCTCCTGAACGAAACGGTCGGAGGGACTTCATGAAACAGACAGGGGCAATTCTGGGCGCGGCAGGAATCATGTCGATGGTACCGATGGGGACTCGAGCGGTCGCATGGGCCGGCGGATCTGACGCACCCGAACTCAAGGAGGTCAAGATCGGTTTCATTCCCTTGACCGATTGCGCCTCTGTCGTGATCGCTTCCGTGATGAAGTTCGACGAAAAGTATGGCATCAAGATCATCCCATCCAAGGAAGCATCCTGGGCGTCCGTGCGCGACAAGGTTGTTAACGGTGAGCTGCACGCGGCACACGTGCTTTACGGCCTGGTTTATGGTGTACACCTCGGCATAGGCGGTCCCAAGAAAGATATGGCGGTCTTGATGAGCATCAATAACAACGGTCAGGGCATCACGCTTTCCGACCAGCTTAAAGATAAAGGTGCGACCACCGGAGACAAACTGAAGAAGCTCATCGAAACGGACAAGCGCGACTACACCTTTGCGCAGACCTTTCCCACGGGCACGCACGCGATGTGGCTGTATTACTGGTTGGCCAGTTACGGTATCGATCCGCTCAAGGACGTAAAAAACATCACCGTACCGCCGCCCCAGATGGTTGCCAACATGCGCGTCGGCAACATGGACGGATTTTGCGTTGGCGAACCCTGGAACAATCGCGCCATCGCAGACAAGATCGGATTCACTGCGGCGACCACACAGGATATCTGGAAAGACCATCCGGAAAAGGTCCTGGGCACTACGGCCGAATTCGCGCACATGTATCCCAACACGGCCCGGGCCATGATCATGGCCATGCTGGAAGCCTCAAAATATATCGACGTCATGGCCAATCGCCGCGGCGTCGCAGAGATCATCGCCGACAAGTCGTATATCAACTGTCCGGTGGACATCATCAATCAACGCATGGAAGGCCAATATGAGGACGGTCTGGGCAGGAAATGGAGCGACCCGAACTACATGAAGTTCTACAACGACGGTGCGGTCAACTTCCCGTACCTGTCCGACGGCATGTGGTTCCTCACCCAGCACAAGCGTTGGGGCCTGCTCAAGGAAGATCCGGATTATCTGGGCGTCGCCAAAAAGATCAACCAGATCGACTTGTACAAACAGGCGGCATCCCAGGTGAAAGTCCCTATCCCCAAGGATGTATTGCGCACGTCCAAACTGATCGACGGGACGGTCTGGGACGGCAAGGACCCGAAAAAGTATGCGGCCAGCTTCAAGGTGCGAGCATGATGAAGATCAACAAATACCTGGTCGAGGATCTGGTACCGCCCGTCATCGGCATGGGATTGTTCATTCTCATCTGGGCACTGCTGGCGCACAACAGCGAAGCGCTGCCGGGGCCGGTCAAGACCTGGCATTCGGCCGTCAGCCTGTTCAGCGATCCGTTCTACCAGAAAGGGCCGAACGACCAGGGCATAGGCTGGAACATCCTCAATTCGCTGGGGCGGGTCGGAATTGGTTTCGGGCTGGCCGCGCTGATCGGCATTCCGCTCGGCTTCATGATCGGGCGCTTCGGCTTCCTCGACAAGATGACCTCGCCCATCGTGAGCATGCTCAGGCCGGTATCTCCGCTGGCCTGGCTGCCCATCGGTCTGCTGGTATTCAAGGCTGCCAATCCGGCAGCCATCTGGGTGATCTTCATCTCCAGCATCTGGCCGATGATCATCAACACCGCGATGGGGGTGCGCCAGTTGCCGCAGGATTACCTGAACGTGGCGCGGGTACTCAACCTGTCGGAATGGAAAGTCTTCACCAAGATATTGTTCCCAGCCACCTTGCCCTACATGCTGACCGGCATACGTCTTGCGATCGGTACCGCATGGCTGGTGATCGTCGCGGCGGAAATGCTGACCGGCGGGGTGGGTATCGGATTCTGGGTGTGGGATGAATGGAACAACCTGAACGTGGAGCACATCATCATCGCGATATTCGTCGTCGGCATCGTCGGCCTGCTGCTGGAAACGATGCTGGTCCAGATCGCCAAACGATTCAGTTATTGATCGGGAATGCCATGAAAAAGTATGTGCAAATAGAGGATGTGCAGATGTCGTTTGAAACCAGACAGGGCACTTTCGTCGCGCTCAAGGACATCGACCTCAAGATCGATCCGGGCGAATTCGTCACGCTGATCGGGCACTCGGGTTGCGGCAAATCCACTCTGCTCAACCTGATCGCCGGATTGCTGATGCCGACCGACGGGATCATGCTCTGTGCAGATCGCGAGATCGCGGGGCCCGGCCCGGATCGGGGAGTGGTGTTCCAGAACCATTCCTTGCTGCCTTGGCTGACCTGCTTCGAGAATGTCCTGCTCGCAGTGGAACGCGTATTCGGCGCGACGGAAAACCGGGAACAGCTCCGGCAGCGCACCGGTGCGGCGCTCTCACTGGTGCACCTGAGCCATGCGGAGCACAAGTATCCGCATGAGATATCCGGCGGCATGAAGCAGCGCGTCGGCATCGCCCGGGCCCTCTCCATGCAACCCAAAGTATTGCTGATGGACGAACCGTTCGGTGCGCTGGATGCGTTGACGCGCGCACATCTGCAGGATGAGCTGATGAAGATCGTGAAAGAGACGAACAGCACCGTGGTGATGGTCACGCACGATGTGGACGAAGCAGTGTTGCTGTCAGACCGCATCGTGATGATGACCAACGGTCCGGCGGCGACCATAGGCGAAATCCTGTCCGTCGATTTGCCCAAACCGCGCAACCGTCTGGCATTGGCGAACGATGCGCGCTACCACCAGTTGCGTGGCGCGGTGCTGGAGTTCCTGTATCAGAAGCAGGCGAAAGAAGCGGCCTGACTTCACCGGCCGAAAGCAGCAGCGACAGATAACGGAAGCGGCCCAACGGCGGGTTGTGATCCCGGAAAGTAGCAACGACAAAGGCGTCGTTCCGGCTTGCAGCCGGACGGCGTCTTTTTATTGAAAGGAGCGGATGATGAAAAGCAATAAGGTACGACTGGTAGTGATCGGCAACGGTATGGCAGGTATCCGCACCATCGAGGAATTGCTCAAGATGTCCGCGGATGAATTCGACATCACGGTGTTCGGCGCGGAGCCGCAGCCCAATTACAACCGTATCCTGCTGTCGCCGGTGCTGTCCGGCGAGATGTCGTTTCAGGACACGATCCTGAACGACTGGAACTGGTATGAGCAGAACCATATCACCCTGCATGCGGGAAAGACAGTGACGAGGATCGACCGGATCGGCTGTGCGGTCGAGACGGCAGACGGATTGACTGTGCCCTACGACCGCCTGCTCATCGCAACGGGCTCCAACCCGATCATGCTGCCGGTTCCCGGCATTGGCCTGCCCGGCGTGCTGAGCTACCGCAGCATCGTCGATGTCGAGAGCATGCTGGGCATGGCCGCTGCAGGCAAGCGCGCGGTCGTGATCGGAGGTGGCTTGCTCGGACTGGAAGCGGCGAACGGACTGTCGCTGCGCGGCATGGATGTGTCGGTCGTGCACCTGTGCGAATGGCCGATGGAGCGCCAGCTGGACAAGGTAGGCGGAGACCTGCTCAAGGAGGCGTTGGAAAAACGCGGCCTGAAGTTCTATCTGTCGCGGCAGACCGAGGCCATACTCGGCGAGACGGCCGTCACAGGTCTGCGCTTCAAGGACGGCGAGGAGATCCCGGCAGATATGGTTGTGATGTCGGCCGGCATCCGCCCCAATATTGCCCTGGCCAAATCCGCAGGCATTCATTGCGAGCGCGGCATCGTCGTCAGCGACACCATGCAGACCTTCGACCCGAAGATCTATGCCGTGGGCGAGTGCGTGCAGCACCGCGGGCAAACCTACGGGCTGGTCGCACCCTTGTTCGAGCAGGCCAAGGTTGCCGCAAATCATCTGGCCCGTTATGGCGGGATGCGCTACGAAGGCTCTTCGGTATCGACCAAACTCAAGGTGACGGGCATCGATCTGTTCTCTGCCGGAGACTTCAATTCCGGCGCACTGGACGAAGAGTTGCTGCTGCAGGATTCCGCACGCGGTGTGTACAAGAAATTGGTACTGCGCGACAACAAGTTGCGCGGCGCGGTGATGTACGGCGATACCGTGGATGGCCCGTGGTATTTCCAGATGATGCGCGACGGAACGGATGTGTCCGAATTGCGCGAACATCTCCTGTTCGGGCAGGTGCATATGGGGGATTCCGGCCTCGGCGGTGTATCGAGCGTCGCGAACATGCCGGATACGGCCGAGATCTGCGGATGCAACGGCGTATGCAAGGGTGCGATCGTCAATGCCATCGTCGACAAGAAGCTGTTCACGCTGGAAGAGGTGCGCGCGCATACCAAGGCATCCGCCTCGTGCGGCTCCTGCACCGGACTCGTGGAAGCGCTGTTGGCGAACACGGTGGGCGGCGACTATTCCGCCAGGCCGAGCAAAAAGCCGATCTGCGGCTGCACCGAACATGCGCACCAGGATGTGCAACAGGCCATCCGCGAGCTCGGCGTGAAGACAATCCGCGACCTGATGCAGGCATTGAGTTGGAAGACACCGGACGGCTGCCATGTGTGCCGCCCCGTGCTGAACTACTATCTGTTGGCAGCATGGCCGGGCGAATACGAGGACGACAGCCATTCGCGCTTCGTCAACGAACGTGTGCATGCCAACATCCAGAAGGACGGCACGTATTCGGTGATCCCGCGTATCTGGGGCGGCGTCACTTCGCCCTCCGAGTTGCGCTCGATTGCCGAGATCGCCGAACGCTATGAAGTGCCCACCGTCCATATCACCGGCGGACAGCGCATCGGCCTGTACGGGATTACCAAGGAGAATTTGCCCAGGATGTGGGGCGAATTGGTCGAGGCCGGATTCGTTTCCGGTCACGCCTATGGCAAGGCATTGCGCACCGTCAAGACTTGCGTTGGCTCCGACTGGTGCCGATTCGGCACGCAGGACTCGACCGGTCTGGGCATCAAGGTCGAGAAGATGACCTGGGGTTCCTGGACGCCGCACAAATTCAAGATCGCCGTTTCAGGCTGCCCGCGCAACTGCGCCGAAGCCACCATCAAGGATTTTGGCGTGGTGTGCGTGGACTCCGGCTACGAGATACATGTGGGCGGGAATGGTGGCGTCAAGGTTCGCGTCACCGACTTCCTGTGCAAGGTCGAGACCGAAGCGGACGTGCTGGAGTACTGCGGCGCGTTCATGCAACTCTATCGCGAGGAAGCCAACTACATGGAACGCACCGCCCCGTGGATAGAGCGCGTCGGGCTGGCCTACATCAAGCAGCACGTCGTCGAAAACAAGGCGGAGCGGGGCGAGCTTTACGCGCGCTTCCTGGAGTCGCAACGCTACTCGCAGGACGACCCGTGGAAAGAACGTGCAGCAGGAAAAGACGCTCAGGAATATACCCCGCTTGCCACCATCGAATAAGGAGAACGCAATGAACTGGATACGAATCGGCAGGCTGGACGATATACCCCGTCAGGGTTCGCGCGTGATCAATACCGCGTCCGGCGAGATCGCCCTGTTTCGCAGCGTGGACGACCAGGTGTTCGCGCTGAGCAACCGTTGCCCGCATAAGGGCGGGCCGCTGGCGCAGGGCATCGTGCATGGCAAGCGTGTCACCTGTCCTTTGCACAATTGGGTGATCGACCTGGAATCGGGCTCCGCCATCGCGCCCGATGTGGGCTGCGCGCAGCGCTATGAAGTGCGGGTTGCACATGACGTGCTGTTTCTCGAGGCAGAGGCAGGGGTATGCAAAGCCTGAATACGCCGAATGTCACCCGCACCACCTGTCCCTATTGCGGGGTCGGCTGCGGAGTCGCAGCGAATGTCACCGCGGCCGGCGCGGTAATTACTGGCGATAAATTCCATCCGGCCAATTTCGGGCGCCTGTGTTCCAAAGGGGCCGCGCTGGCCGAGACGCTCGATCACGATGGGCGACTGCTGTATCCGCTGGCCAACGGACAGCGCATTTCCTGGGATGAAGCGCTGGACCAGGTCGCGCACGGATTCGGGAGGGTCATCGCCGAACATGGGCCGGACGCGGTGGCATTCTATGTTTCCGGCCAGCTGCTGACCGAAGACTATTACGTCGCCAACAAGCTGATGAAGGGATTCATCGGCAGTGCGAACATCGACACCAACTCGCGCCTGTGCATGTCCTCGGCAGTGGCTGCGCACAAGCGCGCCTTCGGCGCCGATGTGGTGCCGGTCTGTTATGAGGACATCGAGACCGCCGATCTCGTCGTCATCACGGGTTCGAACTACGCCTGGGCACACCCCGTACTTTACCAACGGCTGGCCGCCGCGAAGAAGGCTCGGCCCGACATGTGGGTGGTGGTCATCGATCCGCGCCGCACGCCGACTTGCGACATCGCCGATCTGCACCTGGCGATCGCACCGGGATCGGACGCCCATTTGTTCAACGGCCTGCTGAATTTCATCCGCCGTGAAGACGCACTCGATCTGGCGTATATCGAGGCGCATGTGGAGGGGTTTGCCGCCGCGTTCGAAGCGGCGCGTGCCGCCGGCTCGATTCCCAAGGTGGCGCAGGTTTGCGGTATTCCGGAGGCTGAAGTCAGCGAATTCTTCCGCTTGTTCGCGCGGACAGAACGCACCGTGACGATCTTCTCGCAGGGCATCAACCAGTCTTCCAGCGGGGTGGACAAAGGCAATGCGATCATCAACGTGCACCTGGCGACCGGACGGATCGGACGTCCCGGCATGGGGCCGTTCTCGGTGACCGGGCAACCCAATGCGATGGGCGGGCGCGAGGTGGGCGGCCTGGCCAATCAACTGGCGGCGCATCTGGATTTTTCCGATGCGACGGGTATCGAGCTGGTCGCGCGGTTCTGGAATGCACCACGCATCGCCAAAGCGCCCGGGCTGAAAGCGGTGGAGATGTTTCAGGCCATCGCATCGGGCAAGATCAAGGCGGTGTGGATCATGGGCACCAATCCGGCGGTCAGCATGCCGGATGCCGATCGCGTACGTGCGGCATTGCTCGATTGCGAACTGGTCGTGGTATCTGATTGCGTGCGGCACACCGACACGACCGCCTGCGCCGACATCCTGCTGCCTGCCGGCGGCTGGGGCGAGAAGGACGGCACGGTGACCAACTCGGAGCGGTGCATATCGCGGCAACGGTCCTTGTTACCCACGGCGGGCGAGGCTAGGCCGGACTGGTGGATCATTACCCAGGTCGCGCAACGTATGGGTTTTGCCGAAGCGTTTCCCTATACCAGGCAGGCACAGATATTCCGCGAGCATGCACGCCTGTCCGGCTTTGAAAATAGGGGTAGGCGCGCTTTCGACATCGGTGCGCTGGCCGAGCTGGACGATGCGCAGTACGATGCGCTGCAGCCTGTGCAATGGCCAGTCAATGCTCAGGCGCCAGGGGGTACACAGCGTTTACTGGCCGACGGACATTTCTATACGCCCAGCGGCAAGGCACGCATGCTTGCGGTTGTTCCCCGCTTGCCAGCCGTAGCGGCAGATGAAAGCTTTCCGCTGGTGTTGAACACGGGCCGCAGCCGCGATCAATGGCATACCATGACCCGTACCGGAAAAGTGCCGCGCCTGAATACGCACGAAGCGGAGCCGTATGTGCAAATACATGCATCGGATGCGCACATCCATCGATTGCAGCACGGCGGGCTGGCACGTCTGACGAGTCGCAACGGAGTTATGCTGGTACGCGTGCAGGTCAGCGAAGACCAGCGTCCAGGTTCGGTGTTTGTGACCATGCACTGGAACGATGCCTACGCAAGATCGGCACGGGTGGATGCACTAGCAGCACCGGTCACCGACCCGATCTCCGGGCAGCCGGAATCCAAACATACGCCGGTTCGCGTTGAATCTTATCGGCCCGCCTGGGAGGGTTTCGTACTCAGTCGTACGCGGCTGGATTTCACCGAAGCCAGCTATTGCGCTTGCACAAAGGGTGCGGGTTACTGGCGCCATGAACTGGCCGGCGATGATCTGCCCGAAGATTGGCGCGTCTGGGCACAAACCGCGTTGCAGGATTCCGGAGCATCCGCAAGGAGTACACCAAAGGTAGGCAATCTGCTATCGAGCCAGCTCGATGCAGAATTGACACCGCCGGTGGGCGCTCAGCAGCTTCGCTGCTACCGTTCCGCAGACTGGCTTGAATATCGGGATGCATCGATGGGACGTTATCGTGCCGCCAGTCTGCGGCATGGCAGGCTGGAGGCAGTGTTCTTCATGGCAGCCGATCAGCGTTTGCCCGAACGCGCATGGTTGGGCAGCCTGTTTGGCAAGGAATGTCTCGAATCCGGCGACGTTGCCGGCCTGCTGGCCGCGAGACCGCCAATTGGCTCAGCCGATGCAGGGCGCAACGTGTGTGCCTGTTTCAACGTAGGCGAGAAAACCATCCTCAATGCCATCCAGGCACAGGCACTTGATAGCGTTGAAGCTGTCGGGGCATGCCTGAAGGCGGGCACGGGGTGTGGTTCATGCATACCGGAAATTCGCCGGGTACTCGATCGTCGTTGATATGGTGGTGAGATGAATCATTGCCGGGCTCATTCTGGGCGTGCGACGGGAAGCATGGGGAGTGACCGGATTCGGACTGCCGCCGGCCGGATTGTCTGTACACTCGCTGCAGCTAGGGAACGCTCCGCTGTTCCAGCTGGTGCACGCAATCCAGTGCCGCGAGTTTGTAACATTCCGCTAGGGTCGGGTAGTTGAACACGTTGCTGACCAGGTCGCGCACCGTGCCGTGCAGGTTCATCACCAGCTGGCCGATGTGGATCAGTTCGCTCGCCTGTTCGCCGACGATATGCACGCCCAGCAGTTTCTCGTTGCGTGCGTCCACGATCAGTTTGAGCAGGCCTTGCGCATCGCCGATGATCTGTCCGCGTGCACTGTCCTTGAAACAGGCGTTGCCGACGAAGTAGGGGATGTTCTCCTGCTGGATCTCCTTCTCCGTCTTGCCGACGTAGGAGATCTCGGGGATGGTGTAGACCGCCATCGGCAGGTTGTCCGCCGCGGCCTGTTCGGCTGCGCCGAAGGCGTGCAGCACGGCGGCGCGTCCCTGTTCCATGCCGGTCGAGGCGAGTGCGGGGCGGCCGATCAGGTCGCCCACCGCGAAGATGTGCGGCGCGCTGGTCTGGAAATGCCGGTTGACTTCGATCCAGCCGTCCTGCGCGGCGATGCCCGCATTGGCGACGTGCAGCCCCGCACTGTTGGGTTCCCTGCCCTGCGCATAGAGCACCGCGTCGGCGCGCAGCTGTTTGCCGCTCGCCAGCACGGTGACGGTGCCGTTGCCTTCGCGGCGGATCTCCGCGACGCGTTCCTGCATGTGGAACGTGACGCCCATGGCGAGGAGGCTGTCGGACAGCACGCCAACCACGTCCTCGCTCAGGTAGGTCAGCAGTTGCGCATGGCTGTCCACCACGCTGACATGTACACCCAGCGCGGCGAAGATGGAGACGAATTCGCAGGCGATCACGCCGCCGCCCACCACCACCAGGCTGTCAGGCAGGTGGCGCAGGTTCAGGATGGAGGTGGAATCCAGCACCGTCTTCTTGTCGAACGGGATGTCGGCCGGGCGGCGCGGCCTGGAACCGCAGGCCAGCACGATGACGTCCGCCGTGAGTCGGCGAGTGTTGCTGCCGGCATCGGCGACCTGCAGGGTGTACGCATCGACGAACGAAGCCTCACCCGGGATCAGGGCCACGCCGTGGCGCATCAGGCGCTGCAGGATGACCGATTCCTGTTGCGCGATCACGCCTTCCTTGCGCCGCACCGCATCGGCCAGCAGGCCATGGCGACTGCGGCCGTCCGGCACCAGTGCCTGGCGCATGCCGCCGGAGCGCGACAGCAGATAGGCGACTTCGCGCATCGCCTTGCTGGGGATGGTGCCGGTCTGCAATCCGGCACCGCCGATCTTGGGTTTGCGCTCGATGATGGCGGCGCGTTTGCCCAGGCGCGCCGCCTGCCATGCCGCATGCTGCCCGGCGGGGCCGGAACCGATGATGAGAACGTCGTAGTCCATGCGGGCGATTAACGAAAATCTCGCGTAGATATTCGCCTGCTCCCTTTCGTGCTTGCGGGGGAGGGGTGGGGCGAGGGCGCTACGTATGCGGCCGGCTTTGTCATCTTCGATGCCCTCTTGGTAGATGCGGGTGCTATTTGACGCGCATGCCGGGTTGCGCGCCGGCATCCGGCGACAGGATGAACAGTCCCGGTGTCGTGCCCGAAGCGGCCAGTACCATGCCTTCGGACAGGCCGAACTTCATCTTGCGCGGGGCGAGGTTGGCCACCATCACCGTCATGCGGCCCTTCAGCCAGTCCGGATCGTAGGCCGACTTGATGCCCGCGAACACGGTGCGCGGTTGCGGCTCGCCGATGTCCAGCGTCAGTTTCAGCAGTTTTTCCGCGCCTTCCACATGCTCGGCGTTGACGATGCGCGCCACGCGCAGGTCGATCTTGTTGAAGTCGTCGATGCTGATGGTCGGCGCGATGGGGGCGACATCCGCTCCCATCATCTTCAGCGGCATGGTGGCGTCGCCGACCGTTTCGCCGGCCTTCGATGCGGCCTGTGCGGCTGGAGCCGCGGCGACGGCATGCTGCTGATGTTCGGCATGGCGCTGTTGGGAAGCCGGCGGCACCGGCTGCAGGCTGGCCTTGTTGGCCTCGACCATCGCCTCGATGCTCTTCGGGTCGAGGCGGGTCATCAGGTGCTGATAGGCGTTGATCAGGTGCCCGTCGGGCAGCAGCACCTGTGCATCCTGCCAGTGCAGTTCGCCGACGTTGAGGAATGTTTCCACATCCTTTGCCAGCTGCGGCAACACCGGCTTCAGGTAGATGGTGATGATGCGGAAAGCTTGCAGCGCCACGCTGCATACGCCTTGCAGCCACTCCACGTTGCTCGGGTCTTTCGCCAGCTCCCACGGCTTGGTGGCGTCGATGTAGGCGTTGATCAGGTCGAGCAGGGTGCCGATGCTGCGCGTGGCCTTGGAGTAGTCGCGCGTCTCGTAATACTCGGCGATCTGGCTGGAGGCATCCTGCAGCAGTTCCAGCAGGTTCTGCTTCGGTGCGTCCTCCACCAGTTTGCCGGCGAGGCCGCTGGTGTCGGCGCATTGCGCCAGCAGGGTATGGGGAGCGAGCTTGCCGGCGAAGCGCTTGCTGATGAAGCCGGCGCTGCGGCTGGCGATGTTGATGTACTTGCCGATCAGATCGCTGTTCACGCGCGCCACGAAATCGTCGAGGTTGAGGTCGAGGTCCTCCATCGTGCCGTTCAGTTTGGCGGCATAGTAATAGCGCAGGTATTCGGTGTTCTTCACGTGTTCGACATAGCTGCTGGCGGTGATGAAAGTGCCGCGCGACTTGCTCATCTTCTCGCCGTTCACGGTGAGGAAGCCGTGCGCGAACAGCCTGGTCGGCGTGCGGAAACCGGCATGCTGCAGCATCGCCGGCCAGAACAGCGCGTGGAAATAGAGGATGTCCTTGCCGATGAAGTGGTACAGCTCGGCTTCCGAGCCGTGCCGCCAGTAGTCCTCGAAGCTGAGCCCCGTGTTCTTGCACAATTGCCGGAAGCTGCCCATGTAGCCGACCGGCGCATCCAGCCAGACGTAGAAATATTTGCCCGGCGCATCGGGGATCTGGAAGCCGAAATAGGGCGCGTCGCGCGAGATGTCCCAGTCGGTCAGCTTGTTCTCGCCCTCGCCACCCAGCCATTCCTGCATCTTGTTGGCGGCTTCATGCTGCAGCGTACCGCTGCGCGTCCATTCGCGCAGGAACTGCTGGCAGCTGGCGGAAGAGAGCCGGAAGAAATAATGGTCGGAATTGCGCAGCTCTGGCTTGGTGCCGGAAACGGCGGAGTAGGGCTCGATCAGTTCGGTCGGTGCGTAGGCCGCTCCGCATACTTCGCAGTTGTCGCCGTACTGGTCCTTGGCATGGCACTTCGGGCACTCGCCCTTGATGAAACGGTCGGGCAGGAACATCTGCTTGGCCGGATCGTAATACTGTTCGATGGAGCGCACCTCGATCAGGTTCGCGGCCTTGAGCGTGCGGTAGATGCCCTCGGCGAATTCCCGGGTCTCGGCCGAGTTGGTCGAACCGTAATTGTCGAACGCCACATGGAAGGCCCGGAAATCGTCGTAGTGTTCCTGCCATACCTTGGCGATCAGCTGTTCCGGCGTGATGCCTTCCTTCTCGGCGCGCAGCATGATCGGCGTGCCGTGGGTGTCGTCGGCACAGACGTAGTGGCAGGTGTTGCCGGACATCTTCTGGAAGCGGACCCAGATATCGGTCTGGATGTATTCGACGAGGTGGCCCAGGTGGATGCTGCCGTTGGCGTACGGCAGGGCGGAAGTGACGAGGATTTTTCTTGGCATGAGGCGCGGTTCCTGTAATAGGGCGCGATTGTAGCAAAACCCGCACACGGCTGCGGAATTGGGTAAAATCGCGCCCGCACAAACCCGTCAAGGAAGCAAGATGAGCATCAAGTCAGACAAGTGGATACGCCGCATGGCCGAGCAGCACGGCATGATTGAGCCGTACGAGCCGAACCAGGTGAAGGAAGTGAACGGGCACAAGATCGTGTCCTACGGCACCTCCAGCTACGGCTACGACATCCGCTGTTCGCGCGAATTCAAACTGTTCACCAACATCAACAGCACCATCGTCGATCCGAAGAACTTCGACCCGAATTCGTTCGTCAACGTGGAAGCCGACTACTGCGTCATCCCGCCCAATTCCTTCGCGCTGGCGCGCACCGTCGAATACTTCCGCATCCCGCGCAATGTGCTCACCATCTGCCTGGGCAAATCGACCTATGCCCGCTGCGGCATCATCGTCAACGTCACGCCGTTCGAGCCGGAATGGGAAGGCTATGTGACGCTGGAATTCTCCAACACCACACCGCTGCCGGCGAAGATCTACGCCAACGAAGGCGTGGCGCAGGTGCTGTTCTTCGAGAGCGACGAGGTGTGCGAGACCTCGTACAAGGACCGTGGCGGCAAGTATCAGGGGCAGGTGGGCGTCACCTTGCCGAAGATCTGATGGCGCTGGCCGAGCAAGTCGTCTGGCGCTCTCCTGCTGGCAAGGTCATCGCCTGCGTGGAGAAGAACAAGGTGCTGCAGGAGAACCTCGCCGAGATCCGCCAGGTCTGCCAGGACGCACTCGAAGATGCCGTGCTGATGGGCTGCGACGAACAGCAGTTCCGCCAGGTGCTGGCGGGACTGGTGGCACAGCTCAAGAATCCCTATCCGCCGCGCGAATAGCGGGTTTCGTATTTCCCCTGTCGCCGCAGAAACCTGCGACAATCCGCGCCACTTAATTAAGCAATCCCCAGCAGGGAGTCATCCATGAAATTCAATTTCCCAATCATCATCATCGACGAAGATTATCGTTCCGAGAATGCCAGCGGCCATGGCATCCGTGCGCTGGCTAATGCCATCGAGAAAGAGGGCATCGAGGTCGTCGGCATGACCAGCTACGGCGATCTGGCGTCGTTCGCGCAGCAGCAGAGCCGCGCATCGGCGTTCGTGCTGTCCATCGACGACGAGGAGTTCGGTGCCGGCAGCGAGGAAGAGACCGAGGTTGCACTGCGCACCCTGCGTGCATTCGTCGAGGAGATCCGTTTCAAGAATTCCGACATCCCCATCTACCTGTACGGCGAGACGCGCACCTCGCGCCACATCCCGAACGACATCCTGCGCGAACTGCACGGTTTCATCCACATGCACGAGGACACGCCCGAGTTCGTGGCACGCCACATCATCCGCGAGGCGAAGTCGTACATGGATACGCTGGCGCCGCCGTTTTTCCGCGCGCTGGTGGATTACGCGCAGGACGGTTCGTATTCCTGGCACTGCCCGGGCCATTCCGGCGGCGTGGCGTTCCTGAAGTCGCCGGTGGGGCGCATGTTCCACCAGTTCTTCGGCGAGAACATGCTGCGTGCCGACGTGTGCAACGCGGTGGACGAACTGGGCCAGCTGCTCGACCACACCGGCCCGGTGGCGGCTTCCGAGCGCAACGCGGCGCGCATCTTCAATGCCGACCACCTGTTCTTCGTCACCAACGGCACCTCGACCTCCAACAAGATCGTGTGGCACTCGATGGTGGCGCCGGACGACATCGTGGTGGTGGACCGCAACTGCCACAAGTCCATCCTGCACGCGATCATGATGACCGGTGCGGTGCCGGTGTTCCTGACCCCGACGCGCAACAACTTCGGCATCATCGGCCCGATCCCGAAATCCGAATTCGAGCCGGAAACCATCCAGAAGAAGATCGATGCCAATCCGTTCATCAAGGACAAGAAGCGCAAGCCGCGCATCCTCACCATCACGCAGAGTACCTACGACGGCGTGCTGTACAACGTCGAGATGCTGAAGGAGATGCTGGACGGCAAGATCGACGCGCTGCACTTCGACGAGGCCTGGCTGCCGCATGCGGCGTTCCACGATTTCTACAAGAGCATGCACGCCATCGGCCGCGGCCGGCCGCGCGCCAAGGAGTCGATGATCTTCTCCACCCAGTCCACGCACAAGCTGCTGGCCGGCCTGTCGCAGGCCTCGCAGATCCTGGTGCGCGACAGCGAGTCGCGCAAGCTGGACCGCGACTGCTTCAACGAAGCCTACCTGATGCACACCTCGACCTCGCCGCAGTACGCCATCATCGCCTCGTGCGACGTGGCCGCCGCGATGATGGAGCCGCCCGGCGGCACCGCGCTGGTGGAAGAGTCCATCGCCGAGGCGCTCGATTTCCGCCGCGCGATGCGCAAGGTGGACGAGGAATGGGGTGCCGACTGGTGGTTCAAGCTGTGGGGGCCGGACTACCTGTCGGAAGAAGGCATGGCCGAGCGCGAAGACTGGGTACTGCGCACCGAGGACCGCTGGCACGGCTTCGGCAAGCTGGCCGAGGGTTTCAACATGCTCGACCCGATCAAGGCCACCGTGATCACGCCGGGCCTGGACGTGGATGGCGATTTCGCCGACACCGGCATCCCGGCCAGCATCGTCACAAAATACCTCGCCGAGCACGGCGTGGTAGTGGAGAAGTGCGGCCTGTACTCGTTCTTCATCATGTTCACCATCGGCATCACCAAGGGCCGCTGGAACACCATGGTGACCGAGCTGCAGCAGTTCAAGGACGACTACGACAAGAACCAGCCGCTGTGGCGCGTGCTGCCCGAGTTCATCGCCAAGAACCCGCGCTACGAGAAGATCGGCCTGCGCGACCTGTGCGACCAGATCCACGGCATCTACAAGGCCAACGACGTGGCACGCCTGACCACCGAGATGTACCTGTCCAGCATGGAGCCGGCGATGAAGCCGTCCGACGCGTTCGCCAAAATGGCGCACGGCGAGATCGAGCGCGTGAGCATCGACGACCTGGAAGGCCGCATCACCGCGGTGCTGCTGACGCCCTATCCTCCCGGCATTCCGCTGCTCATCCCGGGCGAGCGCTTCAACAAGACCATCGTCGATTACCTCAAGTTCGCGCGCGATTTCAACAAGCGCTTCCCCGGTTTCGAAACCGACATCCATGGCCTGGTCGCGGAGAAGGGCAACGGCGACTGCGTGTACTACGTCGACTGCGTGAAATAGCCAGGGTGCCGATGTCACAGTTGCGTCAACAGGCCGACGACGGCGACAAACTGCGCATCGACAAGTGGCTGTGGGCGGCGCGTTTCTACAAGACGCGCAGCCTTTCCGCCGATGCGGTGGAGGGTGGCAAGGTGACCATGCAAGGCGCACGCATCAAGCCGGCCAAGGCCGTCGGCATCGGCGACGTGCTGGAGATCCGCGTCGGCAAGTTCCATTACGAAGTCGAGGTGCTTGGCCTGTCGAACAAGCGCGGCGGGGCGCCCGAGGCGCAGAAGCTGTACCGCGAAACGGAAGCAAGCCGGGCCCGGCGCGAGGAACTGGCGGCGCAGCTGCGTGCCCAGCCGCAGCCCGCGTTCAAGGGTCGACCCACCAAGCGCGATCGTCGCGACATCGAACGCTTTGAAGAGCGGACCCGGCACGTCACCAACAAGGCGTGGGGCGATTTCCAGTAACCGCCCCCATCCGATCATGCCGACCGACAACAGCAGAAAACCAGCGAACCGATGGCGCGGCTATGCCATCAACCTGCTGCTGTTCGTCGCGGTAGCGGCGGGGGTGCGTGCCTGGCAGCAGCGCGACATGGTCAGCGGTCCCGCCCCGCTCCTGCAGGGCGCCACGCTTGCCGGCTCGCCCTATCGGTTGCCCGCCCATCCGGAACGACCGGTGCTGGTGCATTTCTGGGGCACATGGTGTCCGATCTGCCGTGCCGAGCAGCACTCCATCGATGCCATTGCGCACGACCATCCGAACGTCATCACCATCGCCATGCAAAGCGGCAAGCCGGAGGAGGTGGCCAGGTTCATGCGCGAGCAGGGGATCGACTTCCCGGTGCTGAACGATGCGGACGGCAGTCTCTCCGCCGCTTGGGGAGTGCACGCCGTTCCTGCCAGCTTCATCGTCTCCCCCGACGGCACCATACGCTTCGTCGAGGTCGGCTACACCACCGGGATCGGTCTCAGGTTGCGGCTCTGGCTGGCCGGGCTGGTCTGACGCAGGCCGTGTCAGATTGTGCCTAGCAGCATCTTGACGCCGATGACGAAGAGGAAAGTCGCAAACACTTTCTTGAGCGTTGCCACCGGCAGTCTGTGGGCGGCCCTGGCCCCCAGCGGGGCGATGAGTACGCTGGCCACCACCAGGCCGGCCAGGGAAGGCAGGTGGATAAAGCCCAGGCTGCCCTCCGGCAGATCGGCGACCGACCAGCCGTTCAGCAGATAGCCGACGGTGCCGGCGACGGCAATGGGGAAACCGATCGCAGCCGAGGTGCCGATGGCGTTGTGCATCTTCACGTTGCTCCAGGTCATGAAGGGCACCGACAGCGCGCCGCCGCCGATGCCGACGAAGCTCGATACCAGGCCGATGATGCCGCCCGCCGCGATGATGCCGCCGGTGCCGGGAAGCTGGCGCGTCGGCTTCGGTTTGATGTTGAGTATCAGCTGCGTTGCCACGTAGAACAGGAACACGATGAACAGGCCCTTGAGCAGGCTCGCCGGCAATTTGGCCACCAGGAACGTGCCGGCCAGGGTGCCGACCAGGATGCCGGGCGTGATGCGCTGCACGATGCTCCAGTCGACTGCGCCATGCCGGTGGTGGGCGCGCAGACTGGCCACCGAGGTGAACATGATGCTGGCGAGCGAGGTGCCGATCGCGATATGGATCATGTGGTCTGCCGGGAAATGCTGGGCGGCGAAGATGAACATCAGGATGGGGACGATCACCACGCCTCCGCCCACGCCCAGCAGCCCGGCGAGGAAGCCGGCGATGCTGCCGGCGGCAAGATAAAGCAGAACGAATTCCCAACTGATCATCGATTGACTCCCTCTGGTGGCCGGACAGGAGAAGCCCTGTCCTGCCGTGATTTGGCCGGGCGATCCCGGCGTACTATTTCAGCCATTCCACGAGCGCGTGATGATCGCTGAAATCTCCGATGGCATGGGCGGCGACCCGCGGATGTTCCGCGGCAAGCAATTTTGCGAGGTCGTTACCCGGCCCGAGCTCGATCGCTTTGTCGATGCCCGATTCCGCCAGCGCTTCCATGCACCCGTCCCATCTGATGGTCGTGGCGATCTGCCGCGACAGCGCATCGATCGCCGCTGCGCGCGAGCGCACCGGCATCGCGTCGACCCCGGCCAGCACGGGTATCTTGGGCGCGACTATCCCGCTCGCTTCCAGGATATCGCGGAACGAATTGGCCGCCTGGGCAAGGTAACGGCTGTGTGCGGGGATGCTGACCGGCAAGCACACCATGCCCGGATTGAGCGCCTGGAAATCGGCAACGAAGCGCTCGATCGCCTGAGCGGGCCCGGCCATCACCGTCTCGCCGTTCCTGCGCTCGATCGCGATATCCAGGCCGTAGTCGGAGATCGCGCGGTCGCGGGCGGCCAGCGTTGCGGGGGATACCCGGCCGCGCCACAGAACCATGCATCCGCTCCCCGCGCCGGCTGCGGCTTCGTCCATCAGGCGCGCGCGCGCGCGCACCAGCCGCAACGTCTCTGCGGCAGTCAGCGCCCCGGCGACATGGTAGGCGAGCAACTCGCCCAGCGAATAGCCGGCGACCAGATCGGGTTCGGGCAGCAGCGGCGCGATGCGCGCCCAGATGGACAGCTGGTAACAGGCGATGGCGAACTGGGCATGCTGGTTGAGGAATATCTCCTTGTCGCCGAGCGCGTTCCACCATTGCGCGACATCCTGTCCCAGCACCGCGCTCGCCGCCTGCCGCATGGATGCGCATTTGGGGGCGACGAGCAGGTCGTCCAGCATGTTGCGATGCTGGCCAGCCTGACCGGAGCAGAGTATGGCGAGTCGCATATCAACCGGCCTGCGCATGCAGGGTCTCGATCCGGTGGGCGGCCCAGGTCGCCGCCGCCAGGTCGGCACTGCCACCCGGGCTGAGGTTGCGCGCAACGAAGGCACGGTGCAGGACCTGCAACCTTCCCTGCCAGCCGGCAGTGGACACCCCGCCCATGCGGTTGAAATCGGCAGCAGAGCCGCGTACCAGATCGAGGCCGCTTTCTCCGCCGCGCCAGAGCACATTGGTGTCGGGCAGGTGTTCCATCATGGCCATCAGGGTGCCGATCAGCGCCGTTTCGCGGTCATGGCCCGCCTGCAGCAGGCGGCGCAGGGTCGGCAGGCCGATGCTGTAGACAGTCGGGAAACCTGCGGCCGCTTCGCTACGCGCACCGCCGGCGGCATATTTCCTGAACACATGGTCGCCATGGGAAGCCGGCCTGTGCCGGCGGCCGGCCAGGATCTCTCGGCCCCATGTCCTGGCGACGACGGCGCCGCATGTCAGCCCGGCGAGTGTACGGTCCGATCTGCGCAGTGCGGCTGCGGCTACCAGCAGGCCGAGGTTGAAGATCGCGCCGCGATGCGTGTTGACGCCACCGGTGGCGCACAGCATCTTCCGCTCCGCCTGCAGGCCGATCGCCTGCAGCACGCTGAAGGAAGGGCCGCCGGTGCCGGCTCGTGCGAGTTCGGTGAAGCTGCCTTGCAATGCAGCGATGCTGGCGAAGAAGGTGCCCATGTGCATGTCGCGATGGCTGCCCGAATCGACCGGCGACACCAGGCCGGGCTTGGGCCAGGCCAGGATCTCGTAACGCAGTGCCTCCAGGCAGCAGTGTTCCAGCCGGAAACAGTCTTCGGCCGAGACGCTGCGACGGGTCGCGTTTCCGGCTGCATGATTGAGTACGGTTGTCATGTCAGGCGGGAACCGGGAACGGTTGAGTGAACTCCTCGACGCCGATCAGCTGCACGTCGGTGTCGGACTTGGCCAGCACCTGGGCAATGCCGTTACGCATCGCCGCCGCCAGTTCGCGCCAGGCCGCCGCCCATCCCGATGTCGCCAGGATTTCGCCGTCGATGCGCGGCACCGCCGGCGAAAAAACCTCCAGCCCGGTCAGCAGTTCGCGCAGCCTTGTCGCGTCGCCGCATTCCAGCAGCAGGTCGAGGTCGCTCGATGCATCGAGATAACGCCTGCCGGTGAGTATCTCGGACGACAGCGAACCATACACGCGTGCCACCGTACCGGTGCGTTCGAACAGCGCATGCAACTTGTTCATATTGGCCTGCCAGTCGGTTGGGGCGAGATGCATCGCGTCGGCCAGCAGCAGCGGACGCGAATGACGAATGATCGCCGGGCGGTCTGCGCTGAGCATGACCCGCGTGCGCGCCGGTGCGGACGGCAGGGTGAAACCCAGCTTGATCCGTTCCGCACCTTCCCCTGGCGCGGCGGTTTGCCGGGCCACGACCAGCGGGAAGCCCTGTTTCACCCAGTGGCGCGTCGCATCTGCCTGGGCAGCCGCCGCGAAGCGGCCGACATCGATGGCGGGATCGAGCCAGACCAGATCGTGACGGCGCAGGCGCAAGGTGTTCACGGGTTGGCCACGATCTGTGCCGTCGGTGCGGCCAGCAGCCGTCCGCCGCGTTCGAGTCCGATCGCCGCGCGATCGTCGGTGCTGCCGGCGCAGGCGAGGGCAGCCGCCAGGCGTTCGGGCCAGACGTCGTTCTCCGACCACAGCTCGTGGATGCCGCCCATGCGCCAGTAGTTCTCGGCACCGGGCGCGAAGACGGGCGATTGCTTTGCAAGTTCTTCGAGTCGTTCGAGGCCGATCTTGGTGACGCGCGCCATCGCGCGCAGGTCCATCACGCGCACTTGCGAGTTCGGCAGCGCGCAAATGCGGTCGGCCATCATGCCGTAGGCGAGGAAACCGCCGCTGACCGCCTCGCCGCTGATCACCGTGAGCAGGCGGTGTCCCTGCCTGCGCGCCAGGTCGACGCAGCGCACCACATGGGCAAAGTAACCGTTCAGACCGAGCAGTTCCTCGTGCCGCGACAGCGCCTGGCCCTGGGTGTCGGCGATGAACAGGATGGGGCGCGGCGGCATGTCGCTGGCGGCGTCAGCGTGCACCGCGCGCAGAATCGATTCCGCGATGCGCAGCGCGAGCGGCACGTCGATCGCGGCATGGTCCAGTGTGCCGATCACCGCCGCTTCCCGGGCGCCGATCCTGGCCGTTCCGCGCAGGAAGCGACCTTCGGCAGTCAGGGCATGCGCACCTGCACCGAACAGGCGGTCGTATAGCGCCTGCCCGTTCATGCCATCTCTCCCAATCGGGTGTTGAATTCGTCGACGCTCATTTCCGGTACGCGGGAGGCGTCGGCGAAAAAGGCTTGCCAGATTTCCCTGCCGTCGCGCGCTGCAGCAAAACGCCGGCTGCGTTCGGTCAGTTCGTCCTGTGCCGCCTGCAGCGCGGCAAGATCGCCGGGCATCGGCGGCTGTGCCTGATAACGGTCGAGCAGGCCGGCAGCCGCAGCGCGGAACGCGGGGATCGTGTCGTCGACCAGCAGCGTCGCCTCGCCCAGCGCCCGGCGCAGCTTGCCGCCGGTGACGCGCCATACCAGTGCGCGGTCGCGCGAATCGAACTCGTCCACGCCCTTGACCGTTTCGATCACTTCGGGCCCGGACAAGCCGAGCCGTCCCTGTTCCGACATGATCACTTCGGTGCACAGACGGGTGACGATGCCCATGCCGCCGAATGCGCCGCAGGAACCGCCGACGAGCGCAAACACCGGGATGCCTGCAGCCTGGACGCGCAACACGGCGCGCATGATCTCGGAGATGGCGATCAGGCCGGCGTTGGCCTCGTGCAGGCGCACACCGCCCGAATCCACCAGCAGCAGCACCGCGGCGGGGTGTTCGATCAGCGCGCGGTCGAGCAGGCCGCGTATCTTGGCACCATGCACTTCGCCTACCGCGCCGCCATTGAAGCGACCTTCCTGCGCCGCCACCAGCACCTTGTGACCTGCCAGCGCGGCACGGCCGGTCACCACGCCGTCGTCGAACGCAAGCGGCGCATCCAGCAGGGCCAGGTGCGGACTGGATCGCCGCATTTCGGGAGGGCAGAATTCGACGAAGGAACCGGCATCGAGCAGGCCGCTCAGGCGTTTTCGCGCAGAAGCTTCCAGGTAGCTGATCGGCAGGCCGTTCATGCGGGTTCTCCGCGGCATGCTTCGAAGGCCTGGTCGAGGCGCAGGCTGACCACCGCCGGCGTGGCGCCAGCATCGTTGATGGACAGGCTGAGGCCGCCGACACTGTGGCGGCGGGCGAAGTCCTTCAGCACGGCTTCCCAGATATCGCGAAAGCCATGTGCGGATGTGTTTACCACGAACGTGCAGGCATCGCGCAACGGGGCGGCTTCGACCAGAACCTCCAGGTTGCCGGACGAGACGACGCCGCATATCGAGGCACCAGGGATGTTCTGCGGCAGGGGGGCTGACGGCAGCGTGAGCGAGAATTGTTCCATGATCTGTTCCTGTCACCAGTTGCGGAATTGCCTGGGCGGGTCGTACAAGCCGCCGGAGGCATGCACCAGGTCCTTGACGCTGCGCGCGGCGAGCAGGTCGCGCGTTGCATCGCTCTTCCTGATGCCCATGTCTTCCGGACGGCGGATGATGCCGCGATCGCGCAGGTTCTCCACCATGCGCGTATCGCGCACCATGCCGACCGGCGTGTAGCCGGCCACGCCGCGGATGGCCTGTTCGCGTTCCTGCGGCGTCCGGCACAGCAGCAGGTTGGCGATGCCCTCCTCGGTGATGATGTGGGTCAGGTCCTCGCCGTAGATCATCACCGGCGGCAGATCCATGTTCGCCGTCGCCGCCAGATCCCAGGCATCGAGGCGTTCGACGAATGCCGGCTCCATATGCTCGCGGAAGGTCTCCACGATCTGCACGACCAGCTTCTGTCCGCGCGGCATCGCGATGTCGCCGCGTCCTTCGCGGCCGGCACGCAACCAGGCCGGCGAGGCATGGCGCCGGCCGCGCGCATCGGCGCCCATGTTCGGCGCACCGCCGAATCCGGCGATGCGTCCCTTGGTCGCGGTCGAGCTGTTGCCCTGCAGGTCGATCTGCAGGGTGGAGCCGATGAACAGGTCGCAGGCGTAATGGCCGGCTGCCTGGCAGAAGGCGCGGTTGGAGCGCATAGAACCATCCGCCCCGGTGAAGAAAATATCCGGCCGCGCTGCGGTGTAGCGCTCCATGCCGACCTCGGAACCAAATGAATGCACCGACTCGACGAAGCCGGCTTCGATCGCGGGGATCAGCGTCGGATGCGGATTCAGTGCCCAGTGGGTGCAGATCTTGCCCTTCAGCCCCAGGTCTGCAGCGTAAGTGGGGAGCAGCAATTCGATTGCCGCGGTGTCGAAGCCGATGCCGTGGTTGAGGCGCTTGATGCCGTATTCGGCATACAGCCCCTTGATCGCGATCATCCCCATCAGCACCTGGATCTCGGTGATCTGCGCAGGATCGCGGGTGAACAGCGGCTCGATGTAATGCGGCGTCGGCGCCTGCACGACGTAGTCCACCCAGTCCGCCGGGATGTCCACGCGCGGCAACTTGTCCACGATCTGGTTGACCTGCGCGATGACGATGCCGCCCTTGAAGGTCGTCGCTTCGACGATGGCCGGCGTGTCTTCGGTGTTGGGGCCGGTGTACAGGTTGCCCTCGCGGTCGGCCGCCTGCGCCGCGATCAGTGCGACACGCGGCGTCAGGTCGACGAAGTAGCGCGCGAACAGCTCGAGGTAGGTGTGGATCGCTCCGATGGCGATCTTCCTGCTTTCCACCAGGCGCGCCAGGCGTGCAGCCTGCGGACCGGAGAACGAGAAGTCGATGCGGCTCACCTGGCCGCGTTCGATCAGGTCGATGTGCTCGGGCAGGGCCAGCACCGATTGCACCAGGTGCAGGTCGCGCAGGCGCGAGGGATCGGTCTTGACCAGGCTGCGTGCCAGGAAGTCCGCCTGTTTCTGGTTGTTGCCCTCGATGCAGACGCGGTCGCCGGGCTCGATCAGCGCTTCGAGCAGTGGCACGATCCGGTCTGCGGGTACGATGCATCCGGACGCCAGATGTCCCGCCCGCGCCAGCCGTGCATCGCGGCTGCGCGCCAGCGTGTCCCAGCGTTTTTCAGGAATGTCCGTGGCGTTCATGCTGTTTGCCTGTGGCGCGCGCAGGTCATTTGCCGCTCATGCCGTAGATCATGTCGGGGAACCAGGTGGCGATTCCCGGGAAGAGGCAGATCAGCAACACCGCGAACATCATCAGGCCGACGAAGGGGATCACCCCCCAGATGATGTCCTTCAGCGGGATGTCCGGTGCGATGTTCTTGATGACGAAGATGTTGAGCCCGACCGGAGGATGGATCAGCCCCATCTCCATCACGATGGTCATGACCACGCCGAACCAGATCAGGTCGAAACCGGCTGCCTTGAGCGGCGGCAATATGATCGGTGCCGTCATCAGGATGATCGATACCGGCGGCAGGAAGAAACCCAGTACCACGACCATCAGCAGGATCACGCTCAACAGCGCCCATTTGGACAGGCTCAGCGCGACGATGGCTTCCGCCGCGGACTGGCTGATGTGCAGGTAGCTCATGACGTAGGAGTAGAGCAGCGACATGCCGATGATGAACATCAGCATGGTCGATTCCTTCAGCGTGCCCGACAGGATGGGCTTGAGCTGCGACGGCCTCCACATCCGGTAGATGAGCGCGATCAGGCACAGCGCCAGGATACCGCCCAGGCCGGCGGTCTCGGACGGTGTGGCGAACCCGCCGTAAAGGGCGACCATGACGCCGACCAGCAGGGTGACGAACGGAACGACGCGGGGCAGCAGCCTGAACTTGTCGTACAGCGTCAATTCCATCGCCTCGAGATAGGCCGATTTCCTGCCGCCCTGGTTGTAGGTGTCGAGCGCTTCCTTGTATTCCTTCTTGTAGCGGAATGCGGCGTAGCCGGAGAACAGCACCACCATCAGGATGCCGGGACCGATCCCGGCCAGGAACAGCCGGCCCAGCGACTGCTCGGCTGCGACGGAGAACAGGATCATCACGATGGAGGGGGGCAGCAGGATGCCGAGCGTGCCGCCGGCCGCGATGATGCCGGCCGCGAAGCGCGGCGAATAGCCGCGTGCGCGCATCTCGGGGATGCCCGCGCTGCCGATGGCCGAACAGGTGGCCGGGCTCGAACCCGACATGGCGGCGAACAGGGCGCTGGCGAATACGTTAGCGATGCCCAGTCCGCCCGGGATCTTGTGCATCCAGGCATGGATGGCCAGATAGAGGTCGGCACCGGCGCGCGACTTGCCGATGGCCGCCCCTTTGAGGATGAAGAGCGGGACCGACAGCAGCGTGATGTTGGCCATCTCCTCATAGACGTTCAGCGTGACCGTATCGAGCGACGATGCCGGCATGAAGATGAACATGAACAACACGGCGATGCTGCCCAGGGCGAATGCGATCGGCATGCCCGAGAACATGAACAGCAGGGTGCCAAGCCCGTACAGGATTCCAATGATGCCGACACTCAATTTGCCGCTCCTCTGGTTTTCAGGGCGATCAGGATCTGCAGCAGCATCTGCAGGCACAGCAAGGTCATCCCGGCGAACATCAGGCCGTAAGGTATCCACAGGGGTGGCCCCCATGTCGAAGACGTCGTCTGGCCCTCGACGATGGCCTCATGCAGCATGCTCCAGGTCTTGTAGGTGAAGAATGTGCAGAATGCCAGCGAGGTGATGTCGCAGAACAGCAGGCGCACGCGGTTGGCCGCCGGCGAGAAGAATCCCTCCAGTGCGCTGATGCCGATATGGCCGCGTTCCGATTGCACAAACGCGCCGCACATGAACACCGCGCCGATCAGCAGGAAAACGGAAACCTCGTCCTGCCAGTCGGTGGGCAATTTCAGGAAGTAACGCATCACCACGCTCAGCGTGAGGACCAGGCAAGCCACCAGAAGTGCCAGCATGGAAACGAACAGCACATAACCATTCACCTTCGTCTGCCAGCTGAGCAGCATCCCCAGCACGCCGCCGATCTGCGGAGTCAGGGATGGCTGCCGGCTTTCCAGTTCAACTCCGTGACTCACAACAACTTCTCGGCCAGCTTGAGGATGCGCGCGCAGCTCTCGCTCTTCTCGCCATAGTTCTTCCATGCCGTGTCGCGGGCGATCGCCTGCCATTTCTTCACGGAAGCATCCGACAGGTCATAGGCTTTCCCGCCGGACTTCTGGTATACCGCAGCTACTGCCTGGTCGTCGGCCTTGGCCTGTTCCAGGGCGAATTTCTCCATCTCGGCGCCGACCGTCATGATCAGGTCCTGCTGGGCCTTGGGCAGTTGATCGAAGACCGACTTGGAGATCATCAGCGGCTCCAGCATGAACCAGTAGGTCTTGCCGCGGCCGGTGGTCAGGTGCTTGGCAACTTCTTCCAGGCGGAACGAGATCAGGCTGGTGGACGAGGTCATTGCGGCGTCCAGCGCGCCGGTCTGCATTGCGGCATAGATCTCGTTCGAGGGCATATCCAGCACGGCGGCGCCGGCTTCCTTGAGCACCATATCCATCTCCTTGCTACCGCCGCGGATCTTCAGACCCTTTGCATCCGACGGATCGACGATCGGCGTGGTACGGCTGGCAACGCCGCCCGCCTGCCAGATCCAGCTGACGATGATCACGCCCTTGTTGGCCAGCACTTCCGACAGGGCTTTGCCGACCTCGGCATTCTTCCATTTCGCGGCCTGCTCGTAGGAAGTGACCATGCCTGGCATTAATCCGATGTTCGTTTCAGGCACTTCGCCGCCGGCATAGTTGAGGGGTACCAGCGACATGTCCAGCGCGCCTTTCCGCAGGGCGCTGAACTGTGCGTTGGTCTTCATCAGCGAGGAACCGGCATAGACGGTTCCCTTCAGGGCGCCCCCGCTGCGCTTCTCGATCTCGGCGGCAAAGCGGCGGCACAAGCGGTCGCGGAAATCGCCGGCGTCGATGGTGCCACCGGGGAATTGGTGGGATATCTTCAGGGTCACCGGTTCCGCCGCAAAGGCCGGACTGCCGAACAGCGCCAAAAATGAAGCGGTAGCTAAACAGACAACGAAGCTGCGTCGTGTAATGGCCATTTGAAATCTCCCTTTATATATATGAGGTTGAAACATCGGCGGGCGGCTAATGGCCGCGACATCCCAGATCGCCAATTCATCAACAGATAAATTGTATACAAGATTGTTATACAATGTATGCAATATTGACTGCCCAAGTAATTGTTGTCAATGTCGCAGGCCGGATTGCACTAGTCAGGGGACGTATGGAAAAGAAGCAACGCATGTCGCGGCGCTCGGAACAGATGGGCGATCAGATCGAGGAACGCATCGTCACCGGGGTCTATCCTCCCGGGATGCGGCTGGACGAGACCGAACTGGCCAGCGGTTTTGGCGTGTCGCGCACACCGGTCCGCGAGGCGCTGATCCAGCTGGCGTCTGCCGGGCTGGTCGAGATACGCCCGCGGCGCGGTGCCATCGTCGCGGAGATCGGCCAGCATCGGCTGTACGAGATGTTCGAGGTGATGGCCGAACTGGAAGCGATGTGCGGCCGCCTCGCCGCCCGCCGCATCACTGAATCCGAACAGCGCGCGCTCGTCGCTGCGCATCAGGCTTGCGAGGCGGCGCGCGATGCAAACGATCCCGATGCCTACTACCAGCGGAACGAACGGTTCCATCACCTGATATACGCCGCCAGCCATAATGTGTTCCTGGAAGAGCAGGCGGCTGCGCTGCACCGGAGATTGCGCCCGTACCGGCGCTTGCAGTTGCGGGTACGCGACCGGATGGGCACATCGTTTTCGGAGCACGCCGGCATCGTCGAGGCGATCCTGGCGCAGGATGGCGAACTTGCAGCCACGCGCATCCGCACCCATGTCGTCGTGCAAGGGCAGCGCTTTGCCGACCTGATTGCCTCGCTGCCGATGCTCGGCAGCCCCAGTCTGACCTAGCGCGAGCCCCCTCAGCACCGCCGGGGGCCGCAACTGACGTTGCCGGTCGCATCCCGGCGGGAGGGGGTTAGCCGGCCTTGCGCTGGAAGTCTTCCATGAAACCGGTCAGTTGCTCGACCGCCGAGAGCGTCAGTCCGTTGTAGAGGGACGCGCGGATGCCGCCGGTGGAACGATGGCCGGACAGGCCGGAGAACCCGGCGGCTTGCGCAGCGGCGAGGAAGCGCTGCTCCAGTTCCGGGGTGGCCAGATTGAAAGTGACGTTCATCAGCGAGCGATCCTGCGTTTCCGCCCTGCCGCGATAAAACCCATGGCTGTCGTCCAGCCGGCGGTACATCAGTCCGGCCTTGCTGCGATTGATCTCGGCCATGCGCGACAAACCGCCGATCTCGTTTCGCAGCCAGCGCGTGATCAGCAGCACCACATAGATCGCGAATACCGGCGGGGTGTTGAAGATGGAATGCGCCTGGGCATGGCTGCGGTAATCCAGGAAGCCGGGCAGGTCGGCCGGCGCGTTTTTCAATACGCCATCGCGAACCAGGACGACGGTCACCCCGGCGGGGCCGATGTTCTTCTGCGCATGCGCATAGATCAGCGAATAGCGTTCGGCCTCGCAGGGCTGGGACAGGAAATCCGACGACATGTCGCACACGCGGGGAACGTCGTCGCGTCCGAGCACCCGGTGGAATTGCAACCCCTCGACCGTTTCGTTGGAGATGTAGTGGAGGTAGGGGGCATCCGGCGAATATGCAAGCTCTTCGTCGCCGGGCAGGCGGCGGAAGCCGCTTGCTTCACCGCTCCACAGTACGCGGATGGCGCCTTCGCGCCGGGCTTCGGCAAGCGCCTTGCCGCTCCAGTAGCCGGTGTGCAGGTATTCGGCTGGATGGGGCTTGCCGCGCAGCAGCGTCATCGGGATCATCGAGAACTGCTGCGTTGCGCCGCCTTGCAGGAACAGGACGTGAAAATCCTCGGGCAGTCCCATCAGTTCGCGGATGTTGCCTTCGAGTTCGGCCACGACCGAGGCGAACCAGTCGGAGCGATGGCTGATGCCCAGTATCGACAGCCCGACCTCCGGCACGGCGATGATCGATTGCTGTACCTGCAGCAGCACGCTTTCGGGCAATGCGCCAGGACCGCCGGAGAAATTGAGGTGATTGAGCGGGTTCATTTGTCTGTCAGGCGGCGCAGCAGGTCCCGGAAGGCTGTTTTGACTTTCTGCATGTGCGCCTGTTTGTACGGGAACAAGTGCTCCGGGTCCATCGCGTGCACGACCATGGTGTGGTCGATCTCGAACACGAACAGCCGCCCGTCCTGCGTTTCCGCGCAGTCGATGCACAGGTAGTCAAGTTGGGTGCGTTGCCAGATCGCATCCAGCGCCGCCTTGTGCCATCGGGCGAAGTCGTCGAAGTGCTGCATGAAAGCGGCTTCTTCCGCGCGCTTGCCCGCATCCTCGTACATGCCGGCATTCACGTAATGGATCATCCAGTGCGAGGAGACGCCCATGTGGCTTGCGTAGGGGATGCCGTTGATCAGGACCACGCGGAATTTCCTGAACAGTCCGTCCTTGCCGCTGTAATCGATGAAGCGCGACAGGAAGAATTCCGCATCGGTCACCTTGGCAAGGTAGGCGGCCAGTTCCCCGGGGTGCCCGATCCTGTCGAGGTTTTTCCCGGCATGGGATCCCACCGGGCGCACGATGATCGGGAAATCGCAACCGGCAAAACGTGCAGCCAGCGTGACGGTGCCTGCGGCAACCTCGGCGAGCGCCGACCGTGGCGCCTGCAGGGTCGGCGGGATGAGCACGCCGGGGGCATCCTGCAGCAGCGAGCTGGCCGCAGTCCGTCCGGTCAGCGGGATATATTGCGGCTTGTTGATGACCGGCTTGGGCCAATGCGCCAACGCCTGTTCCAGTGCAGCCAGTACGCTGCGGTTCTCTTCGGCCTCGCAGATGGCGACGAACAGGGCATCGTGCTCCGGGATGGGCAGGGCCAGAGGATCGCCGGCGGAGACGTAATAGTAGATGAGATCGACATCGCTGTTTTCCAGCAGGCAATCCAGCGGGGTATTCGCCGAGATGTCGCCCGGGACCGACAGCATCAGCAGGCGCAGCCTGGCGGGTTGTTCAGCCGCGGCAAGACGATAGATGCGTTTCTGTTGCAGCGCCAGTGCCTGGATGCTCAGTCCCAGTTCGCGTTGGCCGAAGCATTGCACCACGGTGGACAGGTTCAGCCACAGTTCCGCATCGGTGGCATCGCGTCCCGCTTGTTCGAGGATCTGCTGGCCGAGCGGGCGCAGGTCGGTGCCGGCGATGCTGGCGCGCAGGAATGGCGCCAGTCCCATGAAGGGGGTTTTGGGGGCAACCTGGTCATCGGGGGCGGCAGGACTAATCAATTTTTGTCTGTCTTGAGGGTTGGTCGCGATGCCTTGGGGCATTCCCAATATGTCCATTTTAGTATCTCATGAATCAAGCGGCCGGGCTGCCGTGTCGCGAGCCGATTTCCGGCTCAACTTGTTTTTAACGCACGGCAGATGCAACCGAAGAGGCTGGAAGATTAATTCACCGCAGCACTTTTGATGCGGCGAATAGACGGGATGTAGCCTTGCTAAAAGACGTTTAGGCCGGGGAACTAACGGCGGGGATGGAACGTGAGCGGTACCACCGAGGGTGGCGGCATCTTCAGGATGTGCTTCTTCATCTTGCCTTTCACATGCATTTCACATGCCCTGCAGTCGAATTCCAGCCGCAGTTTCTCGCTGCCGTTGACCAGCATCATCGGTTCGGCGCGCACCTGGCCCTGCACGCCAATCACACCCTTGGCCTGCTTCGGGCACAGGCTCAGGGAATAGCGGATGCAGTGGCGGGTGATCATCAGCGAAACGTCGCCAGCCTCCTCATGCGCTTCGTAGGCGGCGGCGATCAGCTTGACGCCATGCCTTGCATAGAAGGTGCGGGCGGCTTCGTTGTATACGTTGGCGAGGAAGCTGAGGGTTTCCTCCGGATATCTGGCCGGAGGCTCGGCGGCGGCCTTGCGCAGCGGCCGCTCGTATGCGGCGAGGCGCCCGGCTTCGAGTTGTTCCGCTGCCTCGCGGCGCAACCTGTTGGCCAGCGAACTGGGCACGAACCACGGCTGCGTCCATTCGATGTCGAGCGTGTTCAATTCGAAATCGGTGTTGCCAAAACGTGCAAGTTGTTCGCGCACGCCGTTTTCCGCTTCTGCCGGGTGCCTGGCGGGCTGTTTGTCGAAGTCGGCGCAGGCCGCGACGGCGATGCCGTCTTCATCCCGTAGCGCGAACGAGAAGCCTGTTGCGGTCTCGGCGAAAGTCGCACTTACGCCGATGCGGCGCTCGGCGGATTTCTTGCCGAGCGCCAGTTCCCAGGCATGGTCGCGGTTGCGGCTGATGGCGAGTCCGGGGCGCAATCCCGGCAATGTGTGCATCGGCTCGTTCGGATAGACGCGCCAGATGTTGCCTTTGCGTTCGACCACGTTGGCCTGCAGACCGATGACTTCGCGCTTGTGCAGATAGTTCAGGCCGTCGCTGTTGGCGAGTTCCTCGGCCGTCTCCAGCTCGAACCATTTGTCGCCGACCTTCGTCACGCTGCCCAATTCCAGGCCGACGAAGGTCGGCGTGTCGAATGCGCCGATGTCGGCCTTGCGTCCCTGCGAGAAATAATCCGTCGAACCGCGATGGAAGGTCTTGTCCGGATCGGGCGTGAACAGCAGGCGGGTCTTGCCGCTCGATGCGGCATGCAGTTCCGGGCGCTCATCCAGTATCTCGTCCAGCAGGCGGCGGTAATGGCCGGTGATGTTCTTCACGTAAGCCGCTTCCTTGTAGCGTCCCTCGATCTTGAAGCTGCGCACGCCGGCATCGACCAGCGCACACAGGTTGTCGCTCTGGTTGTTGTCCTTCACCGACAACAGGTGTTTCTCGAAAGCGACCACGCGGCCCTGCGCATCCTCCAGTGTGTAGGGCAGGCGGCAGGCCTGCGAACAGTCGCCGCGGTTCGCGCTGCGCCCGGTGTGCGCATGGCTGATGTTGCACTGGCCGGAATAGGCCACGCACAGTGCGCCATGGATGAAGTGCTCGATGACCGTGTCGGCCGGCACGGCGGCCCGCACCTTGGCGATCTCCTGCAGGGTCAGTTCGCGCGCCAGCACGATCTGCGAAAAGCCGACCTCGGCCAGGAAACGTGCCTTCTCGGGCGTGCGGATGTCGCACTGGGTCGAGGCGTGCAGGGCTATGGGGGGCAGGTCGAGTTCCAGCAGGCCCATGTCCTGCACGATCAGCGCATCGACCCCGGCGTCGTAACAATCGTAAGCCAGCTGTCGCGCAGCTTCCAGCTCGGCATCGTGCAGGATGGTATTGAGCGTGACGTAGATGCGCGCGTTGAAGCGGTGGGCGAATTGCACCAGCCCGGCGATGTCGGCGAGCGAATTGCCGGCCTTGTCGCGCGCACCGAATGCGGGGCCGCCGATATAGACTGCATCCGCACCGTGCAGGATGGCCTCGCGCCCGATGGCTGCGGTCTTGGCCGGGGCGAGCAGTTCGAGGGCCTGGGAGTCGGGGTGTTCGGACATGGGATTCGAATTATACCGGAGTCGGCGGCGCAGCCGGCCCCGGAAACCGCTGCTGGCCGGCAGGTTCGTCGATGCAGCGGGACCTGCAGGAAATCGTCAGGCCCCCTTGGGTTTATGCGGGCATTTCGTCTTGGTGCAATCCGCATAGATATGCAGCGAGTGGTCGTGCACGGCAAATCCCAGTTCGGCAGCAACCTTCTTCTGGCGCGACTCGATGGTCGTATCGTAGAACTCTTCCACGTGCCCGCATTGCAGGCAGACGATATGGTCGTGGTGCTTGCCTTCGTTGAGCTCGAACACCGATTTACCGCCCTCGAAATAGTGGCGCACCAGCAAACCGGCGTGCTCGAACTGGGTCAGCACGCGGTAGACCGTGGCCAGGCCGACGTCATCGCCGCTGGCCAGCAGTTGCTTGTACACGTCTTCCGCGCTCTTGTGGCGATCCTGGCCGGAAGTGAACAGGTCCAATATCTTGAGCCGCGGCAGGGTGGACTTCAGGCCCGCGCTCTTCAGGTGTTCCGGTTGAGATTTTTCCATGTCCGGCGGTCTCCGTGGTTTTCAGCATCTTGCCTGAAAGAGCTTGCAATTGCAAATGAGAACGATTATCGTTTACATAAATCGTCAATCGAGGACCGCCATGAAGTACATCAGTCTTGTTGCCTTGCTGTTTCCGCTGGCTGCATTTGCGGGCGATGCCAACTACACGCTGGTCATCAGGGAGCACCGCTTCCAGCCGGCGGAACTGAGCGTCCCTGCGGGTGCCAAGATCAAGCTGCAGATCGAGAACCAGGACGCGACAGCGGAAGAGTTTGACAGCTATGCGCTGAACCGGGAAAAGGTCGTCACCGGGCATGGCAGTGCCACGCTCTATATTGGCCCGCTGAATCCGGGGCGCTATCCCTTCATGGGCGAATTCAACCAGGCGACGGCCCAGGGCGTCATCGTCGCAGAATAGGGGAGCCTGGCCATGTTTGGAACCGCCATCATCGTTTTCCGGGAAGTGCTGGAAGCCTCACTCATCATCGGGATCGTTGCCGCTGCGACGCATAGCGTGCCGGGCAGCCGACGCTGGCTGGCCGCGGGCCTGCTGGCCGGCTTGGCCGGGGCGGCAGCGGTTGCGGCCTTCGCCGATGTGATCGGGTCGTTCGCCAGCGGTTTCGGGCAGGAACTGCTCAACGCGACAGTGCTGGGCATCGCGGTGCTGATGCTGGCCTGGCACAACATCTGGATGGCATCGCACGGTGCCGAACTGGCGGCCAGCGCGCGCGCAGTGGGAAAGGACATCCGCGACGGGCGCAGCGAATGCTCCGCGCTTCTGCTCATCGTCGGGCTGGCCGTGCTGCGTGAAGGATCGGAAACCGTGCTGTTCCTCTACGGCATTGCGGCTTCCGAGAGCGGACGCTCCTCGATGCTGCTGGGCGGGTTGGTCGGCCTGTCGCTTGGTGCTGCAGCCGGCTATGCTATCTACGCCGGTTTGCTGCGCGTGCCGCTGCGCTGGTTCTTCGCGGCAACCAGCGTGCTGGTGTTGCTGCTGGCGGCCGGCATGGCATCGCAGGCAGCACGCTTCCTGATCCAGGCTGACCTGCTGCCCAGCCTGGCGGCTCCCCTGTGGGATACCTCGACCCTGTTGCCGGAGAGCGGTGTGGCGGGATTGCTGTTGCACAGCCTGGTTGGATATGACTCCCGTCCGGCGGGCATGCAACTGGTCTTTTACATCGCCGCCCTGGTACTCATAGGCACGGGCATGCAGTGGGCCAGGCGCTTGCACAAGGCGCATCCTCCAACAGGAGATGCGAAATGAAATATCGCAAATTTGCGGGCATGCTCTGTCTGGCTGCAATGCTCGCCGGCAAGGCATATGCAGGCCCAGCCGATTACGTCTACACGCCGAATGTGGAATACGGCGAACGTGAAATCGATTTCAAGGGAGGCGCCTACCGGCAGCCGAACGGCGGCTACGCGCAGGGCGAGAGCATCGGCTTTGGATACGGCGCCACCGAGCACTGGTTCACCGAGCTTTACCTGAAACAGGAAAACATCGCGAATCAGGTCGCCAACGTGTTCGAGTGGGAAAACAAATTTCAGCTCACCGAAACGGGAGAATATCCGCTGGACGTGGGATTCGTCACCGAACTGGAATCCCCGCTGAGCAACAACACCCCCTGGGAGTTGAGGGTCGGCCCGTTGCTGCAAACTGAGTTCGGCAAGCTGCAGCTGAATGGTAACCTGCTGTTCGAGCGGGCGTTCGGCACGGCGGATGAGAATGGCGTGCCCTACACCACCAATTTCAGTTACCAGTGGCAGGCCAAATATCGCTGGCAGCCTGCCTTCGAGTTCGGCATGCAGGGATTTGGCGACATGGGCAAATGGGATGCCTGGAACAGGCAGGCGGACCAGGTGCATCGCCTCGGGCCGGCCATCTTCGGCAAGCTTCCGCTCGGCAACAGGCAAGTGATCCAGTACAACACCGCCTGGCTGTTCGGTGCCAGCAGTGCTGCCCCCAATCACACCTTCAGGCTGCAGGTCGAGTACGAATTCTGATCGGCGGGCCGTAGCCATGTGCAAGGCTTGCCCAGCCTTGGTGATTGCCAGATAATGTTTTCATCGGGGATCATGCAGCCTCCCCGCTTCAAGACGACCGATCGTCCAAGGCCTGCTCTGAAATTGGATCATCCAAGGAGGAGTCATGGACGCACCGCAACAGATCACTGGCAACATCCACATCCCCCCGGCACAGGTCACGCTGGCGCAAGCTTTCCGGTACTGGCTCAAGCTCGGTTTCATCAGCTTCGGCGGCCCGGCCGGGCAGATCGCCATCATGCACCAGGACCTGGTGGAGCGTAAGCGCTGGATCTCCGAGCGGCGCTTCCTGCATGCGCTCAACTACTGCATGGTGCTGCCCGGCCCGGAAGCGCAGCAGCTCGCCACCTATATCGGCTGGATGATGCATCGCACCTGGGGCGGCATCGTCGCCGGCGTGCTGTTCGTGCTGCCGTCGCTATTGATTCTCATCGTGCTGTCGTGGGTCTATGCCGCATTCGGCAATGTCCCGCTGGTTGCCGGATTGTTCTACGGCATCAAGCCGGCTGTCACCGCCATCGTGTTGCAGGCTACCCACCGTATCGGCTCGCGCGCACTCAAGAACAGTCTGTTATGGGCGATCGCGGCGGCGGCCTTCGTGGCGATCTTCGCGCTGAACGTGCCATTCCCGATCATCGTCGCCAGTGCGGCGTTGATCGGTTACCTGGGCGGACGCGTCGCGCCGGACAAGTTCAAGGTCGGAGGGGGCGGGCATGGTAAAGCCGGCAAATCTTTCGGTCCGGCACTGATCGACGATCACACACCGACACCGGAGCATGCAAGGTTCCGCTGGTTTGGGCTGGCCAAGGTGGCCATGGTCGGCGGCTTATTGTGGGCGTTGCCGATGGCGCTGTTGACGGCGAATTACGGCTGGGATCAGACGCTGACGCAGATGGGCTGGTTCTTCACCAAGGCGGCATTGCTCACCTTCGGCGGCGCATATGCGGTGCTGCCTTATGTCTATCAGGGCGCAGTCGGACATTACGGCTGGCTCACTCCACCGCAGATGATCGATGGCCTTGCGCTCGGCGAAACCACACCGGGACCGCTCATCATGGTGGTGTCGTTCGTCGGCTTCATGGGCGGCTATGGGCATGCACTGTTCGGCACAGAGCATCTGTTCCTGGCCGGCACATTCGCCGCGATGCTGGTGACGTGGTTCACTTTCCTGCCGTCGTTCATCTTCATTTTTGCCGGCGGGCCACTGGTGGAGAGCACCCACGGCAATCTCAAGTTCACTGCACCCCTGACCGCCATCACCGCAGCCGTCGTGGGCGTTATCCTGAATCTCGCCATGTTCTTCGGCTATCACGTATTCTGGCCGCAAGGTTTCTCCAGCAGCTTCGATTGGCTATCGGCGCTGATCACACTGGTGGCTGTCATTGCACTGCTTCGTTACAAGCGCGGCGTCATTGAGGTCATCGCGGCATGCGCCCTGGCTGGGCTGGCCTTGAAGGCGATCACCGGGGGGTGAGGTTCAGAATGCCTGGTCCCAGCGTAGCGACAGGCGGATGGCGGAATTGATGAGGCCAACCATGCTGTAGGTCTGCACGAAATTGCCCCATTGCTCGCCGCTGACCGGATCGATGTGTTCGGCCAGCAAGCCGTGGCGGTTGCGGCGCGCCAGTAATTTCTCGAACAGTGCGCGCGCCTCTTCGCGCCGGTCCAGCGCAGCCAGTGCATTGACATACCAGAACGTGCATACGAGAAAAGCGTTCTCCGGTTCGCCGAAGTCGTCCTTTTCGACATAGCGGAAGATGAAATCGCCTCGGCGCAGGTCCTGCTCGACGGCGCTGACGGTGGCGGCGAAGCGTGGGTCGGCCGCATCGAGGAAACCCACCTCGGCCAACAGCAACAGGCTTGCATCCATAGCCCCGCCTTCGAAGGTGGAGACGAAGGCGTTCCGTTGTTCGTTCCATGCGCGCCGGCAGATCTCCGCATGTATCTCCTGCGATCTGTTCTGCCAGTGGCTTGCGCGTTCCGCCAGCCCCAGCCGGCCGGCGATACGGGCCAGTCGATCGCAGGCTGCCCAGCACATCACCGCCGAGAAGGTATGCACGCGAGCACTGCCGCGCAACTCCCACAGACCTGCGTCCGGCTGGTCGTAGCAACGGCTGGCCTGCTCGCCCAGCAGTTCGAGGCGGCGGAACAGCACCTCATCGCCCCGTCTGGTCAGTCGCTGGTCAAAGAAGATGTGGGTGGCAGCGAGGATGGACGAACCATAGACGTCATGCTGGACCTGGCGATAGGCGAGGTTGCCGATGCGCACCGGTCCCATGCTGCGGTAGCCGGACAGTGCCGCCACCTCGCGTTCTTCCAGCGCGGTTCTGCCGTCGATGCCATACACCGGCTGCAACGGGTTGCCGCCGGAGTCGGCCGCGATGTTGACGATATAACCGAGGTAGCGTTCCATGGTCCGCGTCGCCCCCAGGCGGTTCAGTGCATTGACCACGAAATAGCCGTCGCGCAACCAGCAGTAGCGGTAATCCCAGTTGCGTCCGCTGCCGGCAGCCTCGGGAATGGAAGTGGTCATGGCGGCGACGATGGCCCCGGTATCGTCATAGGTGTTCAACTTGAGCGTGATTGCGGCGCGGATCACCGCGTCTTGCCATTCATAGGGGATGCCCAGCGAACGCACCCACTCGCGCCAGTACTGCGCGGTCTCTTCCTGGAAACGATGGCCGACTTCCCCGACGGCCTCATGCACGGTTTCATCCGGGCCAAGCAGCAGCGTGACGGTGTCCTCCAGGAAAAACGGCGTTTCCTGCAGCAGCGCAGTCAGGGATGCATCGGTGGTGAGCCGGAGGGTGATTGCTGGCGCAACATAGCGGATGTGGTTGCTGCCCCAGGTGACTTCGGGCCGGCCGGCACCGTCGTCGCAGGCCGGCCGCAACCGCAGGGTGATGCGCGGGCTGCCAGAGAGCCGCTTGATGCGGCGCACCAGCATCATGGGGCGGAATGTGCGGCCATATTGTCCGAAGCGGGGTGCGAAATCGGTGATCTCGATCACGCCGCCATGGCGGTCGTGCAGGCGCGTCACCAGGATCGCCGTGTTTTCCAGATAGTGCTGTTCGGTGCGCTCGCAATCCGCAAGCTCGATGGAAAAAAAGCCGTAGTCGTCGGTATCCCTGAGCAGCGAACAGAATACCGGATCGCCATCGAAGCGCGGGAAGCAGCCCCAGGTGAAATTGGCGCGTGTGTCGACCAGCGCGCCGATGGTGCAATTGCCGATCAGGGCCAGATCCAGATTCCTCATGTCACCTCCTGCAGGGCATTGTCCAGCCACTGTCTCGCTGCTGTAACGTCGGGCAGCCGGTAGCGGGCGCAACTGCTGCCGTGACCGACCTTGATCGAGATGCCATCCAGCCTGTTCACCTCGGCGAAGCCATGCTCATCGTTGAGGTCGTCGCCGATGAAGACCGGACGGCGCCCCCGGAACGGCGACTCTGCAAGATACTCCGATATGGCCGTTCCCTTGTCGATGCCGGAAGGTTTTACTTCCGCCACGCGTTTTCCGAACTGCACCTCAAGACCGGCATTGGCATCGTTGGCCAGCCGGACCATCGAGCGGCGCGCATAGGCGGCCAGATGGGGAGCCTGCCGGTAATGCAGCGCCAGCGTCAGCCCCTTGTCCTCGAGCAGCAGGCCCGGATGACGCGCCAGCGCCGGCGCCAGTGCCTGCTTGATCGCGTGCTTGGCCGCAGGCGGCGCGGCATGTATCCACAGGCGGCCGGCGGCATCGCGCCGTTCCAGTCCGTGCTGGCCTGCCAGCGGCAGGCGCAGCGCACCAAGCCGGTTCTCGAGATCGGACAGCGCCCTTCCGCTGACCAATGCCACGGCCCCGCCGCTTGCCCGGTACAGGCGCGCGATCAGGTCGAGCAGGGAGGCATCGATGCAGGCGGCATCCGGCGTATCGGCGATGTCGATCAGGGTGCCATCGACATCGAGGAAATACGACCATGAGATGCTGGCCGCGGGAGGAAGGTGGATGCGCATGCCGGTATTCTATATCGCCCCGCCGCCATTCTTGCCGATCAGATGGCTGCGGCGGCGCATGGCCGCAGCATCCAGCAGCATGCGGCCGGCCCAGCGGAAGACGTTGAATTCGGCCACCAGGCCCCGCATCAGCCGCATGCGATCCCGCTGCTCCTCGGTCGGCATGGTGAGCGCGATGTGCAGGGCGGCGGCGCACTGGTCTGCATCGTACGGATTGACGATCAGCGCCTCGGGCAGTTCGCGTGCCGCGCCGGTGAACTGGGAAAGGATGAGTACGCCGCGGTCGTCGTCGCGCGCGGCGACGAATTCCTTGGCCACCAGGTTCATTCCGTCGTGCAGGCTGCTGACGAAGCACAGGTCGGCGGCGCGAAAGTACTCGTACACCTCGCGCGGCTCGTGGTGTTCGACCTTGAGCACGATGGGAGGGACACCCCTCGCGCTGAAGCGTTCGTTGATGCGCATCGCCATGTTGCGCACCTGCGTCTCGTGATGCTGGTATTCCTCGATGCCGGAACGTGTCGGTGCGGCGATCTGGACGAAGGTGTAGCGGCCTATCCATTCCGGATTCAGCTCCAGCAGGCGCTCGATGGCCCTGAAGCGTTCCATGATGCCCTTGGTGTAATCGAGCCGATCCACGCCCACGCCGAGCTTGTGTTCCAGCGGAAGGCCGTTCGCTTGCCGCATGTCGCGGCGGCAGTCGCTCACGGGTTTGGCCATCAGGTCTGCTTCCGGCGGCCACGAAATGGAGATGGGGTAGCGGCGCACGGCGGTGGGCTTGCCGCCGCAGGATACGGTGAAGGATTCGCGGTCCACGCGCGCTTCGATGAATCGATCCACGGTATCGACGAAGTTGTTGCAGTGGAACTGCGTATGGAAGCCGAGGATGCTGCTGCCCAGCAACCCTTCGAGCACTTCGTTCCGCCACGGGCAGATGGCGAATGATTCAGGGTTGGGCCAGGGGATATGCCAGAAAGTGATGATCGTGGCATCCGGCAATTCTTCGCGGATCATCTTTGGCAACAAGGCGAAATGGTAATCCTGCACCAGTATGATGGGGTTCTTCGTCCTGGATTCGCTGACCACGGCCTTGGCAAATTTGCGGTTCACGGCGACATATTGCTCCCAGTCGCTGGTCCTGAAGGTCGGACGCACGTGGGCAATGTGGCACAGCGGCCACAGTCCCTCGTTGGAGAAGCCAAAGTAGTAGCCTGCTTCTTCCTCCCTGGTCAGCCATACGCGGCGGATCTGGTATGCCGGTTTTTCCGGCGGCACCGCGATGCGATCGTGCTTGTCCACCACCTCGCGGTCGGCCGAGCCGCTGCCGTGGGCTATCCAGGTTCCGGAACAGGCACGCATGATCGGTTCCAGCGCCGTGACCAGGCCGCTGGCGGGACGCTGCACCTCAATGCGCGTGCCTTTGCGCTGATGCAGATAGGGTTCCCGGTTGGAGACGACGACGACATCCTCGCCGCGCAGTTCGCTGTGCAGGATGGAGCGCAGGCTTTCCGGCGACCAGGTGATCTGGTCCTCATCGCGGGCGCGGGTCTCCGCTTCCAGCTCTCGCACCAGTCGCTGCAGGTCGCGGGCGATGGGCTTGAATTCGGGCATGCTCGGCTGCACGCCTGCCGCCAGTTGCCACAGCAGTCCCTCGCCGCGCAGCAGGGAGCGCACGCCGGCCATCCAGCCGCGCCACGACAACTGGGCCACGATCACCGTCACCAGCGAGATGACCAGCGCCAGCCCCATGAAGAAATAGAACAGGTAGCGCTTGGTTTCCTCGCTGCGGTGGGTGATGAAGCTCATGTCGTGCACCAGCACCAGGCGAGCGTCGGGGGTTGCGGCACTCGCCATGGGCATCACCGACACAAGCAGCGGCCCCTGGGGGCTGTGCATCAGATGATCCGGCGAACTCGCCCAGCGATCAAGGTTCGTGCAATGGATATCCGGGGGCATGGAGCGGCTGGCCAATGCCGTTCCGGCGGACGAGGCGCAGTAGCCGATGGCATATAGTCGTTCGTCCTTGGTGATGCGGTTGAAGAAATCGACGATCTTGGTTCTCTTGTCCGCTTCAAGCAGATCCAGCAGCGGTTCCTGGATGGTGTTGGCGATCAGCGACGAACGCATGTCGAGGTCGCGCATGAACCAGCGCAGGGTCAACTGGTCGACCAGCGGTGCGACGATATAGGCAATTGCGGCCAGCACCAGGATCAGCGGCAGCACGAAGCGTAGCGAGAGTTTCATTTCATCCTCTCATGTTGTGGTGGTACGAAAGCGGTATCGGGTGGTCGAATTCACATGCGCAAAAAACGACAAAGGCAGGAGGGCCTGCCTTTGTCGTTCCCGGATCAAGCTGGGTTATGTCTTCGGCGCATCTTTTGCTGCGCCCTTCTTGGCTTTGGTTGCAGTCGCATGATGGTGCTTCATCGTTGCATGCTTTGCATTCGCTGCGGGTTCCTTCTTGGCGCCGGCCTGTGCGGCATCTGCTGCAGAGGCGGACATGGAAACGGCAGCCAAAACGGCAACGATCAGTGCGGAGAGTGGTTTATTCATGACGCATCCTTATCAAATGTAAAGTTGAACAACGGAACCGCTGGATATTTCTTCATGCGGCAACGAAGAGTATGCAACTGTCATGCCTGAAAATGCATTGATATAAAAACAATCGGTTAGAGAGGGCGACCGCAACAAAGTTTCATGGGGTCGTCGCTTGCAGGCGACAGGCAATGTGAATTAAACGAAAGCCTGTTGAAATCGCTGCATTTTCTTGTGTCTCCGAATGGCAACGCAGTGTGCCAAGCAGGGGGTGGGGGAAAATAATTGCACGGCGCAACGTGCCATCCCCGCGGGGCAATCGGCTATTTCCTGCGATAGGTTACGAAGTGGTAATTCAGCGGCTGTGGTGTCTCTTGCGATCGTGCGTCGCGTGAGGTCTCTTCCCAGTCGGCCATGCTGAATGCAGGGAAATGCGCATCGCCTTCCACATCCTGCTGTATCTCGGTGATGTAGAGTGTGTCCATCAGCGGCAGTGCCTGGCGGTAAAGTTCGGCACCACCCACGACAAAGATTTCCTGGTCGCCCGCGCAGGCGGCGATGGCTTCCTGCAGCGAGTGCACAACGACGCAACCGGATATCGCCAGGTCCGTGTTGCGCGTGACCACCACCGTGGTGCGCCCGGGCAGCGGCTTGCCGATGGAGTCGAAGGTCTTGCGTCCCATGATCATGTGGTGCCCCATGGTCAGTGCCTTGAAGTGCTTCAGGTCCTCAGGGCAGTGCCACGGCAGCATGTTGTTGACGCCGATGGTGCGATTGCGCGCCATCGCAACGATGATGGACAGGCTCATACCGCGACGGGAGCCTTGATGGCGGGATGCGGGTCGTAGCCTTCCAGCGTGAAATCCTCGAAGCTGAAGCCGAAGATATCCTTCACGGCGGGATTGATCTTCATGATCGGCAGCGGGCGCGGTTCGCGCGACAGTTGCAGCGCGGTCTGCTCCATGTGGTTGGAGTACAGGTGCGCGTCGCCGAAGGTATGCACGAAATCGCCGTATTGCAGGCCGCACACCTGCGCCATCATCATGGTGAGCAATGCGTAGCTGGCGATGTTGAACGGCACGCCGAGGAAGATGTCCGCGCTGCGCTGGTAGAGCTGGCATGAGAGCTTGCCGTCCACCACGTAGAACTGGAAGAACGCGTGGCAGGGCGCCAGCGCCATCTTGTCGAGCTCGCCCACGTTCCAGGCCGAGACGATGATGCGGCGCGAATCGGGATTATTCCTGATCTGGTCGACGGCGATCCTGATCTGGTCGATCACGCGGCCATCTACCGCCTCCCACGAACGCCACTGCTTGCCGTACACCGGCCCCAGCTCGCCTTGCTCGTCCGCCCACTCGTCCCAGATGCTGACGCCGTTGTCCTTGAGGTACTTGATGTTGGTGCTGCCCTGCAGGAACCACAGCAGTTCATGGATGATGGACTTCAGGTGGCATTTCTTGGTGGTGACCAGCGGAAAGCCTTTGGCAAGGTCGAAGCGCATCTGGTAGCCGAACACGCTGGTGGTGCCGGTGCCGGTGCGGTCGGATTTCTTGGTGCCGTGATCCAGCACGTGTTGCATCAAATCAAGGTATTGGCGCATGGAATGACTCGTTTTGTTGCGGCGTCGGGCGACGCGTTCAGGGGTGTAATGCTAGCACAGGGAGGGTGATGCTCAGAAATGTAGGGCGGGTTAGCGAAGCGTAACCCGCTGGATGGTTAAAACGTCGGCACGTCGCTTACTGCTTCTTTGGCACTGGCAGGACGATCTTGTCGTTTTTGCAGATCACAACTTGCAGGAGTTCGCAGTACATGTCGATAATTTTCCGAGTTGTCTTATTATTGGCATTGATTTGTTTTTTCCAATTAGACTGGGCAACTTTATAATCAAACTCCAAATCCTCACCTAGCTGGTGTTTCAAGCGACGAAAAAGTGCAGTTGTGGAAACCATATCAAGGGTTTCATCACTATAACGGCGATTATGCACGTGCGAACCACGGGTAGAAATTATTCCCTGGAGCGGTTCGTAGACGACTTTCCGAACTGCGGGTGGAAGTGCAGGCTTACGATATAGCCGAGATAATTTTTTTGCGTATGTCGTGAGGCGCTGCTCAAGAATGTATACCTCTTGCAGATATGCTCCGACCAAAAACTTTAGGTAACAGTCTTTGTCGATGTGCTTGGATCGTGGTGGAGCCAAGCCAATCAATGTTTCAGTCAACGCCAAGGCGTCGAGTGTGCTCTGAATTTCTGTAAAGCCATAGAAGACGGTTAAAAAATGACCATCGGTGGGTAGTTCGAATTTTTCCCCAGCCTTTTTCTTTTTATATGCCGAGTCGAGATAGGCTGATGCGAAATCAGCCATCATCCCCATCATTTTCTCGTAACTCTGGTTAGCGCTCATGACAATAGGCTAGAACTTTTCGCATGACCGATTCGTTCAGACAAATTTGATGGTGCCGATGCGGATTATTTCACTTAGTCATTGGATGAAATGCAGGCTATCGAATGTTCACAGTATTTACAAGGTCAATCACACAGGTAAGCATGGAGTCACCTCCGTGACCAATGTTCTGGAATGAATCCTCGTATAATCCGCCCCTGATTTCCGGAGAACAACATGACCCTCGCTGCACTCACCTTCACAACCACCCTTTCCACCCCCCACCAACTCATCCTCTTCCCAAAGGCCAAGGCGCTGCCGAAGGACATCGCGCACGGCGCGTTGCTCGCCAGTGTGCTCAAGCGCCGCGACATGAAGGCTGAGGAGCTGGCGAAGTCGCCCGTCGCGGCGAATGCGGCAGATGGCACGCTGGTGGCCTGGGCGATGCTGGACGACAAGAAGGATGCGTTCGCGCAGCAGGTGGTGGTGCGCAAGGCGCTGCAACTGTTGCTGGAAGAGCAGCCCAAGGCGCTGGGCATCGCGGTGTCGGGTGCCACGGCGCAGCGTGCGGCGGAGCTGGCAGTGTATGGCGCGTGGGTGAATGCGAGCCTGTTGCCGGTGCACAAGAATAAGGACGAGCGCAAGCCGCTGCAGAAGATCATGCTGACCGGAAGCGTGGACCGCAAACCGTTCGATGCGCTGCGCGCGCAGGCCGAAGGCAACCTGCTGTGCCGCGAGCTGACCATCCTGCCGCCAAACGAGCTGACACCGGGCAATTACCGCGCACGCATCAGGAAGCTGGCGCAGACCAATGGTTGGAAGTTCGAGGAGTTCACCATGCCCAGGCTGCGCAAGATGGGCGCGGGTGCGTTCGTGGCGGTGGCGCAGGGCAGCGACCCGGAAGATGCGGCCATCGTGCATCTCACCTATAAACATCCGAAGGCGAAACAGACCGTGGCGTTGGTGGGCAAGGGTATCTGCTTCGATACCGGCGGCCACAATCTCAAGCCTTCGCGCTACATGCACAACATGCATGAAGACATGAACGGCTCGGCCGTGTCGCTCGGGATCCTGCTTGCGGCAAGCCAGCAGAAGCTGCCGGTGAATATCGACTGCTGGCTGGCGCTGGCGCAGAACCACATCAGCCCCAAGGCCTACAAGCAGAACGACATCGTGCAGGCGCTCAATGGCCTGTTCATCGAGATCGTGCATACCGATGCCGAGGGGCGCATGGTGCTGGCCGACACGCTCACGCTGGCCTCGCGTGCCAAGCCCGACCTCATGATCGACTTCGCCACGCTCACCGGCAGCATGGCGAGCGCCCTGGGTGCGCGCTATTCCGGCGTGTTTGCCACCAGCGACGAACTGGCGCAGCGCGCAGTGGCGACCGGCAAGCAAACCGGCGAACGCCTGTGCGCCTTCCCGCAGGATGAGGATTACGAAGCCGAGCTGGAGTCCAAGGTGGCCGACATCAAGCAGTGCACGCTGGCAGGCGAAGCCGACCACATCCTCGCCACGCGCTTCCTCAAGCGCTTTGTGGAGAACGATACCCCCTGGCTGCATGTGGACCTGTCGTCCAGCCGCTGCGAAGGCGGGCTGGGCATGGTGGCGCATGAAGTGAACGGGTTCGGCGTGGCGTGGGGGCTGCGCATGTTGCAAGGCTGAGCACGATGGATGAGCAGGATGACATGAAGAAGATGTCGCCGCGCGGGCGCCTGTTCATGGCGCTGGTGTTCTTCTTTTTCGGCCTGCTGCAATTCGCCCTGGTGTTCGGCTGGATACACACGGACACTTCCCAAACGCACACGCCGCGCTGGGTGATGGTGGCGGCATCGTCGATGTTCGTTTTTGCCGGAATCCTGATCTTGCTGGCCGAGACCGAACGGCTGGCATGGTTGCGTAATTTCGTGATCTGGATGTTCGTGTTGTGCCTGGCGTTGCCGTTCAACTGGGTTGCGTTCGGCGAGGGCGAACGCAAGTTCAGCAGCACGTCTTCCTTCCTTGGTTTTTCCTCGCACGGTTCACCCGGCGAGGGCGAGGGGCGCTTCGTGTTTGGTCTCTTTGCCTTGCTGATGGACCTGATAGTGTTGCTGATGCCGCTGCGTGCCTTGTTCCGGAAACGCAAGGCGGATTGAGCCGGCTTACTTCTGGAACTCGAACTCTGCGAGCAATATGTGGTGGTCCGACGCGCTGGTCGGCTTCACCGTGTAGCGTACCGGGCGCAGATGCCGGCTGTGGAAGATGTGGTCGAGCACGAACGGACGGTGGCGCCAGGTGACCTCGGTGGTCTGCACGGAGCGATAGCCGGCATCGGCGAACTGGTGGATCAGCGAATCGCGGTTGCTGACATTGAAGTCGCCGGCGATCAGCGTCGGTCCGTGCGTACGGCGCAGTTGTTCGACGACGAGCTGGCGTTGCTGGAGGTGCCGCTCGCTGGACGAGTTGAGCATGAAGTAGGCCAGCAGATGGGTGTTGAACAATTGCACTTCGCGGCCGTACAGCGTGGTCTTGGCGCCGATGAGCAGGCGGTCGGTCGGTGTTTTCTTCTCGCCCTCGAATTCGAACTCGATCGGCGGCGACGGCAGTTCCATGCGGAACATGTCGCGCAACGGCGTTCTGGAAAAGATCGCCAGGCCGATACCGAAAGGCAGTTCGCGCGGATCGGCCTTCGGGTACGAGAAATAGCTGTGATAGCCTTCGAGCGCGGCCTTCAGACGGGTGTAGTTGGGGGGCGGATCGAGCTGTACGCCGCCGGGCAGCGCATGTTCCACTTCCTGCAGGATGATGATGTCGGCGTCAAAGCTGCGGATTTCCGCGATGGTCAGATCCAGATCGATCGGTGCCTGCACAGTCCCGGAGTCGTCCCATATCTGCCCGAACTGCATGTTGAACTGCATGACTTTGAATGTGCTCATGGGTAGCTATGATGCCATTGCAATCGTTTCATGCAAACCATTGTGTAATAAATACCTTCTGTTGCAAATCGGCCATCCGACAGGCGCGCGGCAAGGGAATGTCCCGTCTCTCCTGAAATGTGCCGGTGACGGTGGATGCGGGCACGGGGCGCAAGATCGCGGCGCACCGCGTGGCGCCGACGAACGGTAGTCCGCCGGGCGCAGGCTGACGGCGTCATTTCTTCCTGAGCAGTTTTTCGAACTCGGCCGCAGGCAGTGGCGGGCTGGTGAGATAGCCCTGGTACAGGTCGCAGCCCTTTGCCTGCAGGAAGCCCAACTGTTCCGCGGTTTCGACGCCCTCGGCCAATACCTTGAAGCCCAGCGTATGGCCCATCGCGATGATGGTGGCGGCGATCTCCATGTCGTCCTGATGGAAGGGAATGTCGTCGACGAAACTCTTGTCGATCTTCAGGATGTCGAGCGGGAAGCGCTTGAGGTAGGCGAGCGAGGAATAGCCGGTGCCGAAATCGTCGATCGCCAGGCGGATGTCCTGCGCGCGCAGCAGGTGCAGCATCTTGACGGCATCTTCTTCCTGCGCCATCAGCGCGCTCTCGGTCAGTTCCAGTTCCAGGCGGTCGGCCGGGAAGCCGGTCTCGGTCAGCACCTTGGACACCAGTTCCACGATATTGCCGCGCATGAACTGGTGCGGCGAGAGATTCACTGCCAGCGTCAGGAACGGCAGACCTGCGGCGATCCATTGCGCCCCCTGCCGGCAGGTCTCGCGCAGCACCCATTCGCCGATGGCGCCGATCAGGCCGGTCTCTTCCGCCAGCTGGATGAAATTTACCGGCTGGATCAGGCCGCGTTCGGGATCTTGCCAGCGCACCAGCGCTTCGGCGCCGACGATGTGGCCGTTCGCGATATCGACCTGCGGCTGGTAATACACGCGCAACTGGTTTGCCCCGATCGCATGACGCAGCCGGATCTCCAGTTCCAGGTGTTCGCCGGCGGCGCGGGTGAGTGCATCGGTATAGAAGCGGTAGGTGCTGCGGCCCTGCTTTTTGGCCTGGTGCATGGCGGCGTCGGCATGCTGGATCATTTGCTCGGCATTGTCTCCGTCGTTGGGGAAGATGCTGATGCCGATGCTGGCGCCGATGAAGATTTCCTGTCCGCTGGGCAGCACGAAGGGTTGCGACAACTGTTCAAGCAACATCCTGGCCACGATGGCTGCGTCTTCCGGACTGTTGATGTGCTCCAGCACCAGCAGGAACTCGTCGCCGCCCAGCCGGGCCAGCATGTCCTCGCTGCGCATGTGCATGGTCAGGCGTTCGGTCAGTTTGACCAGCAGCTCGTCGCCGATCAGGTAGCCCATGCTGTCGTTGATGTTCTTGAAGCGGTCCAGATCGAGATACAGCACGCCGAGCTGTGTGCGGTGCCGCTGCGCATGCGCCAGCGCGTGGGTCAGATGCGACTGCAGCAGCAGCCGATTGGGCAAGTCGGTGAGCGGATCGAAATGCGCCAGGTGTTCGCGTTCCGCCTCGGACTGCTTGAGCTGGCTGAGGTCGGACGAGATGCCGACGTAATGCGTGGTTTTGCCCTGATTGTCGAGTACTGCACTGATGGCCAGCCAAGTGGGATAGATTTGACCGTCCTTGCGCCGGTTCCATACTTCGCCCTGCCAGAATCCAGCCTCGCGGATATTGCCCCACATCTTCAGGTAGAAATCCCTGCCCTGGCGGCCCGAATGCAGGATGCGCGGATTCTTGCCCAGCAGTTCCGCTTCGCTGTATCCCGTGTGCTTTAAGAAAGACTGGTTGGCGGCCAAGATGTTTCCATCCAGGTCGGTGATGATGATGCCGTTGTGACTGTGCTCGAACACGGTGGCGGCCTGGTGCAACGCATCCTCGGTCTGTTTTCGATCAGTAATGTCGCGGAAGAACCCCATCAGGTAGGATTTGCCGCCTATCATGACCGGTGCGGCATTGATGTCCGCATACAGGATAGAGCCGTCCTTGCGGGTTACAGGCAGGTTTGGAGCGAGCGTGATTTTACCGTTCACTTGCTGGTCGAACCTGGTCAACACCTCGGGCAGGTCGCGCTCTGGGTGGATGTCGTCCACGCCGAGCTGGAGCAGTTCCTCGGCACTGTAACCCAGCATGCGCTGGATCGCCGGGTTGCTCATGACGAATTTTTTGGTCGTCGCATCCGCAAGCAGTATGCCATCGACAGCATTGCTGAAGATGTTGCGGAAGCGTTCCTCGCTTTCGCGCAGCGCCGCCTCGGCGCGTTTGTGCTCGCTGATATCGTCGCTGACGACGACGAACTCTCCGGGTGCCGGGCTGTAGATGGAAAAGGAGAACCATTTGTCCAATGCGGCCAGATAGTGTTCCCAGCGTGTCGGCTCGCCGGTCTGGGCGACCTTGCCGAACACCTGCAACGAGTCCGGGTTGGCTGCGGCATAGCCGGGGATCACTTCGCTGACCTTCTTGCCTATCACATCCCTCAGGCCAGTGGTCTGCGCAAAGGCCGGGTTGACGGCGATGAACTCGTAGTCCACCGGGATGCCGTCGCGGAAGATCATGCGGTAGTGGGCGACACCGTTCAGCATGTTGTCGAACAGCGAGCGGTAGGTTGCCTCGCTCTTGCGTAGTGCCAGTTCTGCGCGCTTGCGCTGGGTGATGTCGTCGACCAGCGCGACGATATAGTTGGCCTTGCCGTCGGCTCCGCGCGTGCATTTGACGTTGATGTTCGCAGCGATGGTGCTGCCGTCCTTGCGGATGAATCGCTTTTCCAGGGTATAGCCGTCGAGCTCGCCCGCCTTCATGCGCTCGAATTGCGCAATGTTGCTGTCCAGATCATCAGGGTGGGTGATGTCGGCCCAAGTGGTCTGCTGCAATTCGGCACGGGTGTAGCCGAGCATGTCGCACAGGCGGTCGTTCGCATACAGCCACGCCTTGCTGTCCGCCGAACTGATGGCCATTCCGATGAAGGGCAGGTCGTAGAACAGTTTGAGCTGCTTGTCCTTGTCCGTTGCTTGCCGGAGCAGTTTGCGCATCAGCAGGAACAGCAGCAGCGCGGTGGCGGCGACGAAGAACAGGCCAGTGAACAGGTTGATCCATAGCGCCAGTGCGTGCTCTGGCAGGAACAGCGCCAGCAGTTTGTCGGAGAGGAATATCCACAGGGCGGCAAGTATCCCGTAGAGCAGGGCGATGCCAGCAGGAGTCAGGTGTTTGCTCATCGAACTGGGATTCTGGTTGTAGTGCAGGCAATGTAGTCGGTAGCGGGGGCGGATGCAACATCACCGGGCATTTGCGATATGCCGGCAGGGTCAAATCTGGGTGAAGACCGCGACCACCCAGTAGCGTGCGAATTTTCCGATGGCGATGAACAGCGCGGCCTGCCACCAGCTGAGGCGCAGCCAGCCGGCGGCGAGGCAGAGTGCATCGCCGATCAGCGGCACCCAGGCCAGCATCAGCGCGGGTGTGCCGTATTTCCGCACTTTTTCGACATGCTTGAGTTGCTGCGTCTGCGGCAGCAGCCAGCCCATGCCGAAGGTCACCATGCCGCCCAGCGTGTTGCCGAGCGTGCCCAGCAACAGCGCAGGCCAGAACAGTTCGGGGTGGAGCTTCAGTACGCCGAACAGCACGGCCTCGGAACCGCCCGGCAGCAGCGTGGCGGCGAGGAAGCTGCTGACGAACAGGCCCCACAGGCTGAGGTCGCTGCTGAGGATGGCGTTCAGGGTATCCATCGGCGGGATGACAGAGGAAGTTGGGGCGAAGGATATTTTCGCATTCTTGATCAGTACATGCGGTGGCGGAACAGCCAGCCGGCGATGATGAAGGAGGCAAGGCCGATCAGCGCCATCGGCCAGAACTGGGAAAGCAGCAGGTGGAACGGCAAACCTTCCAGGAACACGCCGCGCAGCACCACCAGGAAATAGCGCATCGGGTCGATCAGGGTGATGGCCTGCACCAGCGCGGGCATGTTCCTGATCGGGGTGGCGAAGCCGGACAGGATGATGGCTGGCACCATGAAGATGAAGGCGCCCAGCAATCCCTGCTGCTGGGTGAGAGCGAGCGAGGAGATCATCAGGCCCACGCCGACGCCGGAAAGCAGGAACAGCGCGATACCTGCATATAGGGTGAGCAGACTGCCGAGCAGCGGCACCTTGAACCAGAACACTGCGGCCAGCACGATCAGGCTGGATTCAGCCATGCCGATGATGAATCCCGGCAGCGTTTTCCCGATCAATATCTCCACCGGGCGCAAGGGCGTGACCAGCAGCTGGTCGAATGTGCCCTGCTCGCGTTCGCGCGCGACCGACAGGGCGGTGACCAGCATGGTCACCAGCAGCGTGAGGATGCCGACGATGCCGGGCAGGAAGAACCAGCGGCTCTCCAGGTTGGGATTGAACCAGGCTCGCGTCTCGATGTGCGACGGCGGCAGGCTGCCGCCATGGCTGGCAGCCCACTCGCGGTTGAAGCGGTCGACCATGACGCTCACGTCGTTGATCGCCAGCATGGCGGTGTTGGAATTGCGGCCATCCACAATGATCTGCAGCGCTGCCGTCCGCCCGGCCTGCAGGTCCGCGCTGAAATGCGGGCCGACGTGAACCACCATCAGTACCTGCTTGCCGTCGATCAGCGGGGCGATCTGCTGTTCATGATCGACCTGCGCCACCTGGGTGAAGCTGGGCGAGCCGTCGAAGGACGCGAGCAATTCGCGCGCTGCTGCGCCGCGGTCTTCGTTGTAAACGGCGAAAGGGACGTTCTTCAGGTCGAATGTCGCGGCGTAGCCGAACACCACCAGCTGGATCAGCGGCGGAACGATCAGCACCAGCCGGCTGCGCTTGTCCTTCAGCAGCGTCAGGAATTCCTTCAGCATCAGTGCGAGTATCCGTCCGGGCATGGCTACTCCAGTCGCTTGCGCGCATTGCGCCAGGTCAGGCCGAGAAAGACCGAGGCGAGGATCAGCAGTCCCAGCGCATTCGGCAGGATGACGCTCCACACGTCGCCGGCGAGGAAGACGGTCTGCAGGATCGCCACGTAGTAACGCGCGGCGATCAGGTGGGTGATGAGCTGCACCATCGGGGGCATGCTGCCGATGTCGAAGATGAAGCCGGAAAGCAGGAACGCGGGCAGGAAGGTGGCGACCAGCGCCACCAGCCCGGCCACGAACTGGCTGCGCGCCACGGTGGAGATCAGCAGGCCCATGCCCAAGGCGGTGACGAGGAACAGCGCCGAGGCCGCGAACAGTACCCACAGCGAGCCGCGCAAGGGCACATCGAACATCCACAGCGCCATGCCCACCGCCAGCACCAGCCCGCCCAGGCCGAGGATGAAGTAGGGCAGCAGTTTGCCGACGATCACTTCGCTCATCGACAGCGGCGTGACCAGCAAGGCCTCCATCGTGCCGCGCTCCCATTCGCGCGACATCACCATCGCGGTGAGCAGTGCGCCGATCAGCGTCATGATGATGGCGACCAGCCCCGGCACCAGGAAGTTGCGGCTGCGCAGCTCGCCGTTGAACCACACGCGCTGCTCCAGCCGGACCGGCACGTCCGGCGACAGTCCGCGCTGCAGCTCATAGTGTTCCAGCCATTTGCCCCATGCCCCTTGCACGTAGCCGGTGACGATGCGCGCGGTGTTCGCATCCACGCCGTTGACGATCAGCTGGACCGGCGCGCCGCCGGCCTGGCGCAGCTGCTTCGCGAAATCCTCGCGCAACACCACGATGGCGCTGGCGCGTCCGGCCAGCATCGCCTCCTGCGCGGTGGCGGCGTTGTCGTACAGGCGCGTGTCGAAATAGCGCGACTGGTGCAATGCGGCGGCGAAGTCCGCCGTGTCCGCTCCCGGCTGTTCCACCACCAGCGCCAGCGGGATGTGCTCGGAATCCAGTGATACGCCGTAGCCGAACAGCAGCAGCAGGAAGATCGGCATCAGGAAGGCGATCGCGATGCTGCTCGGGTCGCGCACGATCTGCAGGAATTCCTTGCGCATCAGCCCGCGCAGGCGCATGCCGGCATTGCCGGCTCGCTCGCTACGGTTTCCATCGCCATGGGTCATGCTGCCACCTCCCGCTGCTCGTGCGCGCGGATCAGCGCGACGAACGCGTCTTCCATGGTCGGCTCGGGCAGCTGCACGGAGCGCGCCTGGTTCTTGATGCTGGCCGGCGTTCCCAGCGTGAGTATCTCGCCGGACGCCATGATGGCAAGCCGGTCGCAGTATTCCGCTTCTTCCATGAAATGGGTGGTGACCATCACGGTCACCCCCTGGCCGGCCAGCACGTTGATGCGCGACCAGAACTCGCGGCGGGCCAGCGGATCGACCCCGGACGTGGGTTCGTCGAGAAAGAGGATGTCCGGCTCGTGCATCAGCGCACACGCCAGCGCAAGACGCTGCTTATAGCCGAGCGACAGGTCGCCGCTGCTGAATTCGGCGACGGCTGCCAGCTCGAATTCCTGCAGTGCCCAATCGATGCGCTGTTTGCCTTTTTTCCCGGACAGGCCGTAGATGCTGCCGAAAAAACGCAGGTTTTCCGCCACGCTGAGATTGCCGTACAGGGAGAACTTCTGCGACATGTAGCCGATGCGCGCCCGTGCCGCGGCGGCGGCATGGCGCAGGTCGGCGCCGGCCACGCGCAGCGTGCCGCCGCTGGGCGGCAGCAGCCCGCACAGCATGCGGAAGGTGGTCGATTTTCCCGCGCCGTTCGCTCCGAGCAGGCCGAACACCTCGCCCCGGGCGACCGAGAATTCAAGGTTGTTCACCGCGTAGAAGTTGCCGAAGCGGCGCTGCAACTGGCTCACTTCGATGACGGGCTGGCCCGGGACTGCTGTAGCAAACCGCGATGCGGGCGGTTCGATCAACGCAGGCAGCACGATACTGCTGCCGCCGGTGTTCGCCTTGAGCAGAGAGATGAAGCTGTCCTCGAACCGCGGTGCAATGGGGTTCAGCACAATGCCGCCTGCCTCGGGCAGCAGCCTGTCAGAGCCGGACGGGGCGACATCCGCCATCACCACGCGGATGTGATCGCCCTGTATCAGGCTGTCCAGCACGCCCGGCGCCTGAGCCAGACGGGCCAGCAGCATGCGCTTGTCGGTGTTCGCCGTATCGACCTCGTAGGTGCGGCCGCGCATGGTGTCGCGCAATTCGCCGGGTGTACCCTGTGCCAGCAGGCGGCCCTCATGCAGCAGTACGACTTCGTCGCAGCGTTCCGCTTCGTCCAGATAGGAGGTGCTGAGCAGCACACTGGTGCCGTGTTCGCGCACCAGGCGGTACACGATGTCCCATAACTCGCGCCGCGACAGCGGATCGACGCCGACCGTCGGTTCGTCCAGCAGCAGCAGCGCGGGTTGGCGCACCAGCGCGCAGGCGAGGCCCAGCTTCTGTTTCATGCCGCCGGAAAGCCGTCCCGCCAGGCGTCGGGTAAAGGGTTCCAGTCCGGCCATGCGCATCAGTTCGGCATAGCGTGCCGTGCGTTCCGCTGCGGGTACGCCCTGCAAGTCGGCATAGAGATCGAGATTCTCCTGCACGGAAAGATCTTCGTACAGGCCGAAGCGCTGCGGCATGTAGCCGATCGCGCCCTGCACCTGCAGCGATTGCGTGGCCGCATCCAGGCCGAGCACGCTGATGCTGCCTGCATCCGGCAGCATCAGACCGGCGGCGAGGCGCATCAGCGTGGTCTTGCCTGCGGCATCGGGACCGACCAGGCCGGTCACCAGGCCATGGCGGACGCGGAAGCTGACTTGCTGCAACGCCCGCACCTGCCGAGCACCGGCATGGAACGACTTGGAGATGTCGTTGACTTCGAGCGCGATCTGGCCGGCGGTTGTCACGGGTTCCTCAGGAATCCCGGCAACGGTCTGCGTCCTGCGCGGCTGGCTGTCCAAGAGTGATGTTCACCGTGGCAGGCATGCCCATGCGCAGCTCGCCCTGCGGGTTGCATACGAAGATGCGTACCTGGTAGACCAGGCTGCTGCGCACTTCGGTGGTCTCCACCGATTTCGGCGTGAATTCCGCGGTCGGCGAGATATAACCGATCCAGCCCGCATAATGCTTGCCGGGGAAACTGTCGGTGCTCACCGTGGCGCGCATCCCCGGCTGCAGCTTGCCGAGATTTGGTCCCTGGACGTAGGCGCGCACCCAGACCGGATCGGTCAGCGCCAGCGTATAGACGGGGCGCTGCGGCGATGCCATGTCGCCGGGCTCGAGGATGCGTTCCTGCATGATGCCGTTGTCCGGCGCATACAGCGATGCGTCGGCCAGCGCCTTGCGCGCCACTTCCAGTGCGGCCCGGTTGGCTTGCAGCATGGCCCGTGCCGCCGCGATGTCTTCACGGCGCGGTCCCAGCCGCGCGAGCTTCAGGGTTTCCTGCGCCGCCCTGTACCTGGATTGTGCCGCATCGGCCGCCGCCAGTGCGTCGTCCGCCTGCTGCTGTGCGACGAAATGCTGCGCGGCCAGCTCCTTCGTTCTTTGATAGGTATGCGCGGCATTGTCGGCGGCGATGCGCGCCGCGTCGGCGTCGGCGTCGGCCTTGCTGATCTCTTCCGGGCGGTTGCCGGCTTCCAGCCGGGCAAGCACCTGCTGCTGCGATGCGAGCTGTGCCTGCTGCAGCTCGACCGTGCGGGCCAGGCGTTCGGAATCCAGCGTTGCCAGCAGCTGGCCTTTTTTGACGGCTTCGCCCTCCCTCGCCAGCAGGGTGGCGATGCGTTCGGAACCGTTGAACGCCAGCTGCACCTGGCGGATATCGACGTTGCCGTACAGCGTCAGCGCGCCGGCATCGGCATCCGGCCGATTGCCGAAATGCCATGCCGTGAAACCGGCCGATCCCAGCATGCCGGCAACAAGGAAGAACAGCAGGAGTTTTCGTTTCATGGGCGTCTCCGTGGTGCCGGATGTGGCGTCAGCGTATGTATCAGGCGGTCGAGGCCGCTGCGCACTTCGGCGGCGGATTCCCTGTTCAGCCTGGCCTGGTGCATGACGGCGAGGCCGATAATGGTGGCATGGAACAGCAGTGCGGCCTCATCGTCGGCGGCGATGCCTGCCTGTTCCAGCAGGTGGCGGATCGACAGACGTACATGTCGGATCAGCTTGCGCAGCGGCTTGCGGATGTCGGGATCGCTGTCGGACGCGACGATCAGGCCCAGCAGAACCCGCGGCGGCAGGCCATCGATCAGGAGTCGCGCGAGACCGTCTGCCAGCGTTTTTTCCCGCGGGTTTGCCTGCAGTTGTGCGGCAATCCTGTCCATCAGGCCGTGCAGGGTGAATTCGGCGATGGCCAGCAGCAGGTTCGCCCGCTTGGGGAAATAATAGGTCAGGTGGCTCTGCTTGATGCCGGCTGCCTGCGCGATCTGCGGTTGCGTCAACGCGCTCACGCCTTTCTCGCGCAACAGTGTCGAGCCTGCGATCAGGATGCTTTGCTTGATGCTCATGGCGCCACCCGGAGAATGTTTCGTTTGGTAAGGCTACCAATTTTGCCGGCAAACTTCAAATGCCGGCCGGGGGGGATGGAAAAGCGCGGTTATTGCCCGCGCAATGCGGAGAAGACCTTCCTGGCCAGATCTCCGGCGGCCTGCAAAGGATGGGCGCGTATCTCCTTTTCCTGCTCGGCCATCATCAGGAACAGGCCGTCCAGCGCCTTGCGCGTGATGTAATCCTCGAGGTTGGCATCCTGCTGGCTGACCAGGCCGAGTTGAGCGCCTTTGCCGGCAAACCGGTCATAGGTTCGGGCCAGGCCGACATTCTGCATGGACTGCGTGACGATGGGCTTGAATCTTGTGCCCAGCGCGGTTTCGGTATTGCGGCGGAAATATTGCGTGGCGGCGTCATCGTTGCCGAGCAGGATTTCCCTGGCGTCGGTCACCGTCATGTTCTTCACCGCTGCGAGCAGCAGCGTTCTGGCTTCGGGAACGGCAGCTTCAGCGGCGCGGTTCATGGAGGTGATCAGCTCATCCGGATATTTGCCGAGGCCGAGCCTGCGCATGGTGTGGTCGGCCCGTTGCAGGTTATCCGGCAGCGGAATACGCACCTTGTCGTTGCCCAGGTAACCGTTCTCTTTGGCGAGATTGGTCACGGCGGTTTCCGCACCCTGTGTGAGCGCCTGTTTCAGGCTGGTGGTTTGTTCCTGGGCAGAGAACTGTGCCAGCCCGGAGGGCTTGGCAGCGGGAGCGGCCGAAGTTGTGGCGGGCTGCTGCTCCAGTTCGTTCAGTCTGCCCTTGAGCTGGTCCAGGTCGAACGCGCTGACGGGCATGCTCAACGCGAGCATGCCGAGCAACAGGGCACGTTGCATCATTTCTTCTTCGGTGCCAGCAGGTCGGTGATGGTGCCTTCCGCCATCTCGGCCGCGAAGCACAGCGTTTCCGACAGTGTCGGGTGCGGATGGATGGTGAGGCCGATGTCTTCCATGTCCGCGCCCATCTCCAGCGCCAGCACACCTTCGGCGATCAGTTCGCCGGCATTCACGCCGACGATACCCATGCCGAGGATGCGGCGTGACTTCGGATCGAGCAGCACCTTGGTCGAACCTTCTTCGCGCGCGATGGACAGCGCACGGCCGGAAGCGGCCCACGGGAAGGACGCTTTCTCGTATTCGACGCCCTGTGCCTTGGCCTGCGTCTCGGTCAGGCCCATCCAGGCGATCTCGGGGTCGGTGTAGGCCACGGAAGGAATGGTCAGCGGCTCGAAGAAGGCCTTGTGCCCGGCGATGTTTTCCGCTGCCACCTTGCCTTCGTGCACCGCCTTGTGCGCCAGCATCGGGTCGCCGACGATGTCGCCGATGGCGAAGATGTGCGGCACGTTGGTGCGCATCTGTTTGTCGACCGGGATGAAGCCGCGTTCATTTACCACGAGCCCGGCTGCTTCGGCATTGATCTCGCGGCCGTTCGGGCGGCGGCCCACCGCCATCAGCACCTTGTCGTAGACCTGCGCTTCGGCAGGGGCCTGCTCGCCTTCGAAGGTGACCTTCAGGCCGACCTTGGTCGCTTCGATCTTGGTGACCTTGGTCTTCAGCATGATGGCTTCGTAGCGTTTGCCGATGCGGGTGTGCAACGGCTTGACCATGTCCTTGTCCGCGCCCGGCATCAGCTGGTCCATCAGCTCGACCACCGAGATCTTCGCACCCAGCGCGTCATATACGGTGGCCATCTCCAGGCCGATGATGCCGCCGCCGATCACCAGCATGCGCTTGGGCACATCCTGCAGCGCCAATGCGCCGGTGGAATCGATGATGCGCGGGTCGTCGTAGGGGAAGCCGGGGATGCGTGCCACGCTGGAGCCGGCGGCGACGATGGCGTGGTCGAAGGTGACGACTTTCTTGCCTTCGGCAGTTTCCACCTCAAGGCTGTTGGGCGAGGTGAACTTGGCCACCCCGCGCACCACTTGCACCTTGCGCTGCTTGGCCAGTCCGGCGAGGCCGCCGGTGAGCTTGCCGATCACGCTTTCCTTCCAGCTGCGAATCTGGTCGATGTCGATCTTCGGCTTGGCGAAGGTCACGCCGTGATGGCTGACTTCTTCCGCTTCGTTGATGACCTTGGCCACATGCAGCAGCGCCTTGGACGGGATGCAACCGACGTTGAGGCAGACACCGCCGAGCGAAGCGTGCTTCTCGATCAGCACCACCTGCTTGCCGAGGTCGGCAGCGCGGAACGCCGCGGTATAGCCGCCAGGGCCGGCGCCGAGCACCACCACTTCGGCATGGATGTCGCCTTTGACGGAGTGCTGGGTGCCGGGTGCCGGGTGCTGAGTCGGGGCGGGGGATGGCTGGGGGGCAGCCGGAGCAGCCGCTACTTTGGGCCCGGCACTCGGCACGCATACCTCGGCACTGTCGAGCAGCAGGATGACCGAGCCTTCACTGACCTTGTCGCCGACCTTGACCTTCATTTCTTTCACCGTGCCGGCGGCGGGCGCGGGTACGTCCATGGTGGCCTTGTCGGTCTCCAGCGTGATCAGCGCCTGTTCCTTGTCCACGCTGTCGCCGGCCTTGACGGCGATCTCGATGACGGCGACGTTCTTGAATCCGCCGATGTCAGGCACCTTGATTTCGATGGTTTGGCTCATGTCGTTTCCTCTTTCGATTCAGATTTTATATTTCTTGTCAGATGCGGATCTGCCCGTTGCCGAGCACGATATATTTCTGCGACGTCAGTCCTTCCAGACCGACCGGGCCGCGCGCGTGGATCTTGTCGGTGGAGATGCCGATCTCGGCCCCCAGCCCATACTCGAAGCCGTCGGCGAAGCGGGTCGATGCGTTCACCATCACGCTGCTGGAATCCACTTCGCGCAGGAAGCGCATCGCCCGGGTGTAGTTCTCGGTGACGATGCTGTCGGTATGCTGCGAGCCGTAGGTGGCGATGTGGGCGAGCGCTTCGTCCAGGTCGGCGACCACCCGGATGCTGAGGATGGGCGCGAGGTATTCCGTGTGCCAGTCCTCTTCGGTCGCGGCCTTCATCTGCGCGACCAGTTTGCGCGCCGCATCGTCGCCGCGCAGTTCGACACCCTTGTCCAGATAGATCTTGCACAGTTCCGGCAGCACCTGCGCCGCGACGCCGGCATGCACCAGCAGGGTTTCCATCGCGTTGCATACGCCGTAGCGGTGGGTCTTGGCGTTGTCGGCGATGCGGATGGCCTTGGCGAGGTCGGCTTCGTCGTCGATGTACACATGACACACCCCGTGCAGGTGCTTGATCACGGGGATGCGCGCTTCGCTGGAAACGCGCTCGATCAGTTCCTTGCCGCCGCGCGGCACGATCACATCGACATGCTCTTTCATGGTGATGAGCTCGCCCACGGCGGCGCGGTCGGTGGTCTTGATCACCTGGACCGCGGTTTCGGGCAGGCCGGCCTCGCGCAATCCCTGGTGCACGCAGGCAGCGATGGCCTGGTTGGAATGGATGGCTTCGGAGCCGCCGCGCAGGATTGCCGCGTTGCCGGACTTGAGGCACAGGCCGGCGGCATCCGCGGTCACGTTGGGCCGCGATTCGTAGATGATGCCGATGACGCCGAGCGGCACGCGCATCTTGCCGACCTGGATGCCGGAAGGACGGTACTTCATGTCGCTGATCTCGCCGATGGGGTCGGGCAGGGCGGCAATCTGCTGCAGGCCTTCGGCCATGCCCTTCACCGTCTTCTCGGTCAGCGTGAGCCTGTCCACCGAGGCGGCATCCAGTGCATTGGCTTTCGCGGCGGCGACGTCCTTGGCATTCTCGGCGATCAGCCGGGCGCTGTCGCGCAACATGGCGTCGGCGATGGCAAGCAGCGCGCGGTTCTTGGTGGAGGTGTCGGCCTGTGCCATCAGGCGCGATGCGGCGCGCGCCTGCTGTCCGACGGACTTCATGTATTGCTTGATATCTTCCATGATGGTTCCAATGTTGCGAGTGGCGAGCATTTTAGCATTCCGCTTGCGCTAGAATGCGCACTCTATTCATAGAGAGCGCGCCATGTCCGACATTCTCAACAAGATCCTGGCGGTCAAGAACCAGGAAGTAGCGGCCGCACTGTCGGCCAAGCCATTGCCGTCCATTCGCGCCGAAGCCGAACAGGCTGCGCCGGCGCGCGATTTCGTCGGTGCCATCCGCGACAAGATCGCAGGCGGGCACGCCGCGGTGATCGCGGAGATCAAGAAAGCCAGTCCCAGCAAAGGGGTGATCCGTGCCGATTTCCGCCCGGCGGAGATCGCACGTAGCTATGCCCGGCACGGAGCGGCCTGCCTGTCGGTGCTGACCGACGAACAGTTCTTCCAGGGCAGCGCGGAGTATCTGCAGCAGGCGCGGGCCGCCTGCAGCCTGCCGGTGCTGCGCAAGGATTTCATGGTGCACGAGTATCAGGTCTACCAGGCGCGGGCGATGGGGGCGGATGCCATCCTGCTGATCGCGTCGGCCCTGACCCTGAACCAGATGAAGGCGCTGGAGAAACTGGCGCACAAGCTGGGCATGGCGGTGCTGGTGGAAGTGCACGACGGCAAGGAGCTGGAGATCGCGCTGCAGCTGGCGACGCCGTTGATCGGCATCAACAACCGCAATCTGCGCACGTTCGAGGTCAGCCTGCAGACGACGCTGGATCTGCTGCCGCGCATCGCAGCCGCGGACGCGGGCAACGACCGCATCGTGGTCACCGAGAGCGGCATCTTCACCGCGCAGGACGTGCAGCTGATGCGTGACCACCAGGTGCATGCCTTTCTCGTCGGCGAGGCGTTCATGCGCGCGGACGATCCGGGAACCGAGCTGGCCAAAATCTTCGGTGGTGCATGAGCGCGATCCATCCCTCCGAGCTTTCGTTCATCGTCAGGCATGCGCCGTTCGACCGCATGGAAACGGAGCACATGCTGTGGATGATGGAGCGCATGCATCTCGGCTATTACGCGGAGGGCGAGGTGATCGTTTCTCCCCAGCAGGGCGCGGTCGACCGCTTCCTGGTGATCAAGCAGGGCATGGTGCACGGCGAACAGAACGTCGCCCATGCCTCCGAGGCCGATACCTGGCTGGAACTGGCGGAAGGGGAGTGTTTCCCGCTCGGGGCGTTGCTGGCCAGCCGGCCTGTCGCCAGCGTCTACCGTGCCGGCAGCGACTCTTTCTGCTATGAACTGGGCGCCGAGGATTTCCGCCGGCTGATCGACATGAGCGCCGCGTTCCGCGATTTCTGCACGCGGCGCATCGCCAACCTGCTGGAACATTCCAAGCAGGTCATCCAGGCGCAGTACAGCCATTCGAGCGTCGAACAGCAGTCGCTGGCCAGCCCGCTGTCGGCGATCATCCGGCGCGCGCCGGTCACCTGCCTGCCGCAGGCGACGGTACGGCAGGCGCTGAAGCTCATGCACGAACAGCATGTCGGCTCGATGGTGGCGGTGGATGAAGGCGGGCGCCCCTGCGGCATCCTGACGCTGCCCGATGTGCTGGAACGCATCGCCCTGCCCCAGATCGATCTCGACCAGCCGGTGATCGGCGTGATGTCGAAGCAGCTGGAGACCTTGCCGCCGCACGCGCTGGCGTACGAGGCGGCGCTGACCATGGCCAGGCAGGGTTTCCGTCACGTGCTGGTGGTCGAGGATGGGCGATTGCTTGGCCTGGTGACGGAAAAGGACCTGTTTGCCTTGCAACGGGTGGGGCTGCGCCAGATCGGCATGACCATCCGGCATGCCGATACCGTCGAGGTGCTGCAACAGGGCGCGGCGGACATCCGCAGCATGGCGCATAACATGATGGCGCAGGGCGTGGCGCCGGAGCAGCTGACCCAGTTCATCTCCACCTTCAACGACCTGCTTGCTGCCCGCGTGGTGGAGCTGGAGTTCAAGGCCAGCGGCCTGTACGACACTCCCCTGCATGCCGGCATGTGCTGGATGGCGCTGGGGTCGGAAGGGCGTTTCGAGCAGACGCTGAACACGGACCAGGACAATGCGATCATCTTCGAAGTGCCGCCCGGCATGACCGAGGACCAGGTGCGCGAGACGCTGTTGCCGGTGGCGCGGCGCATCAACGAAAGCCTGGCGCTGTGCGGCTTCCCCTTGTGCAAGGGCGAGATCATGGCGAGCAACCCCAGATGGTGCCTGTCGCTGGCGGAATGGAAGCAGGCCTTCTCGGCCTGGATCAGGGGCGGCACGCCGGAATCCCTGCTGTATGCCAGCATCTTCTTCGACTTCCGTGCCTTGTATGGGGCGCAGCATCTGGCCGGGGACCTGCGCGAGTGGCTGGCGCGCGTGGCCAGCGACAACAGCCGCTTCCTCTACATGATGGCCGAGAACGCCTTGCGCAACCGGCCACCGCTGGGCGTGATCCGCGATTTCGTCCTCAACGATTCGAACCGGATCGACCTCAAGCTCAACGGCATCACACCGTTCGTGGATGCGGCGCGCATCTTCAGCCTGGCGGTCGGCGTGACGCAAACCAATACCATCCAGCGCCTGCGCCTGAGCGCGGCGAAGATGAACCTGCCCGAATCGGAGATCGAGGCCTGGATCGATGCGTTGCTGTTCATCCAGGTGCTGCGCCTGCGCCATCACGACGAATCCAGCGCCAGGGGCCAGAACGACAAGGCGCTGGATAACCTGATCGACCCCGCGTCGCTGAACGAACTGGACCGCCGCATCCTCAAAGAGGCCTTCCGTCAGGCGCGCAAGGCGCAGGCCAAGCTGCGACTGGATTACCAGCTTTGAGAAGGCTGCTGCAACGCTGGTTCGCCCCCGCGCCGCGCCTGAGTGCGCAACAGAAAGCCCGCCTGGCCGGCTGGCGCGCACTGCCCGCTGCGGGCGACGGCGACGATCTCCAGCATGGGCGCTATGTGGTGGTCGATGTCGAAACCACGGGCCTGAACCTGATCACCGATACGCTGATCTCCATCGGGGCGGTGGCGGTGGTGGACGGGCGCATCGCGCTGGGCGACAGTTTCTCGGTCGTGCTGCAGCAGCAGCAGAGCAGCGCCAAGGAGAACATCCTGGTGCACGGCATTTCCAGCACCGCGCAACGCGATGGCGTCGATCCCGTGGAGGCCTTGCTGGCCTTTCTCGAATATCTGGGGCCGTCGCGGCTGGTGGCTTTCCACGTCGCATTCGACGAGACCATGATCCGGCGTGCCGTGCGCCAGTATCTGGGGTTCTCGTTCAGGCACGAGTGGCTGGATCTGGCGTATGTGATGCCGGCCTTGAACCGCCCTCTGATGGAGAGCCACCGTACGCTGGACGACTGGATCGGGCGCTTCGGTATCCGCATCGAGGCCAGGCATAATGCGCTGGCGGACGCATTGGCGACCGCGCAGCTGTTCCAGGTCGCTGCCGCCCAGGCGCGCAAGAAAAACATCAATGATTTCGGGGGCTTGTACGGTCTCGAAAAGTCGCATCGCTGGTTGCGCGATGTAAGCTAACCGTAAGATTCCTGACGTAACCTTATATGCGGTAGCGCGAATGGGTGGAGGGAAATCCATTCTGAGTTAGTTTATTGTTTTGCTGGATGTTTTTGATAATTGTCGTTTACGGAGGGAGGAAGTCATGTCCGAATTGATTGCAAGCAAGATACAGAGCAATCCGAAATACCTTCAGCTGGTCAGGCAGCGCGATACGCTTGCCTGGACACTGTCTGCGGTGGTTTGCGTGATGTATTTCGGTTTTACCCTGATGATCGCGTTTGCCCCAGATGTCCTCACCCAGCCTATTGCGGCCGACAGCGTGATCCCGCTCGGCATGCTCATGGGCGTCGGTGTGATCCTGGCATCCTGCGTGCTCACGGGGGTTTACGTCTACAAGGCGAACCAGACCTTCGATCCTATCGTCAGTGAAATCGTGCGCGAGGCTTCCAAATGAAAATATTCAAGAACACGTTCTTTGCTTTGCTGGCCATGATCGGGGTGTTCGCTTCCGGCCTGGCTCAAGCCGCCGATGCGGCAGTCTCGGCGGTGGCTACGGCATCCGCCGTGGCATCGGCTTCAGCCGTTGCGCCGGCCGCCGCACCTGCGGAAGTGCCGCTCAACTGGCACGCCATCGTGATGTTCGTGCTGTTCGTGGCGGTGACGCTGGTCATCACTTACTGGGCCGCGACCCGCACCAAGACGGCGAGCGATTTCTACGCTGCCGGACGCGGCATCACCGGTTTCCAGAACGGCATGGCCATCGCCGGCGACTACATGTCGGCAGCCTCTTTCCTCGGGATCGCCGCACTGGTCTATTTCAACGGCTTTTACGGCCTGCTGTTCTCGGTGGGCTGGCTGGTGGGCTGGCCGATCATCCTGTTCCTGATCGCAGAGCGCCTGCGCAACCTCGGCAAGTTCACCTATGCCGACGTTGTCTCGTTCCGCCTCAAGCAGGGTCCGGTCCGCACCATGGCGGCGATCAGTTCCCTGATCGTGGTCATCTGGTACCTGATCGGTCAGGCCGTGGGTGCCGGACAGCTGCTGCATACGCTGGTGCCGCAGATCTCCTATCGTGAATCGATCGTGGTCGTCGGTGCGCTGATCATCACTTACGTTACCTTCGGCGGCATGAAGGCCACGACCTGGGTGCAGATCATCAAGGCCGGCCTGCTGCTGGGCGGCGCCACCATGATGGCGATCGGCGTGATGGCACACGAGAACTTCAGTTTCGCCAAGCTGTTCAATGACGCTGTCGCGGCTCACCCGAAACACCTGGACATCATGAAGTCCGTGGTGCCCATCGGGGCGAAGGCCAATCCGATCGAATCCATCTCCCTCGGATTGACGCTGATGTTCGGTACTGCCGGCTTGCCGCACATCCTGATGCGTTTCTTCACCGTCACCGACTCCAAAGCGGCGCGCAAATCGGTGCTGTACGGAACATGCTTCATCGGCTTCTTCTACATCCTGACCTTCATCATCGGTTTCGGCGCGATCGTCCTTGTGGCCAACAACCCGGAGTATGTGGCTGACCTGACCAAGAGCGTGCTCGTGCTCAAGGGTGGCGGCAGCATGCCGGCGGTCTATCTGTCGCACGCGCTCGGCGGCGACTTCTTCCTCGGCTTCATCGCCGCGGTCGCTTTCGCCACCATCCTGGCCGTGGTATCGGGCCTGACGCTGGCAGGCGCTTCCGCACTGTCGCATGACATCTATGCGAACGTGATCATGAAGGGCACGGCGACCGAGAAGCAGGAAGTATGGATGTCGAAGATGATGGTGATCGGTTTGGGTGTGCTCGCCGTGATCCTGGGTATCGCCTTCGAGAAACAGAACGTCGCCTACATCGTGGCGCTGACCTTCTCGATCGCGGCCTGTACCAACTTCCCGATCCTGGTCCTGTCGCTCTTCTGGCGCGGCCTGACCACACGTGGCGCGGTACTCGGCGGCTATACCGGCGTGTTCGGTTCCATCGGCCTGCTGATCATCGGCCCGACGGTCTGGACCAAGGTGCTGGCCATGGGCCCCGCCATCTTCCCGTATGACTTCCCGACCTTCGTCGTGTTGCCGACCGTGCTGATCGTCGCTTATATCGCCTCGATCACCGACAACAGCGAAAGCGCGAAGAAAGAACGGGCTGCGTTCGATGCACAGATGATCCGTGCCGAGACCGGCCTGGGCGCCGAAGTGGGCGCTTCGCACTAGGCAGTAGCGGGTTGCATCAGGAAAGGCCACCGGGTCGCCCCGGTGGCCTTTTCATTTGCGCCGCAGCGGCTGCATCGCTTCAGTTCGCGGCGCTGGGGCTGCGCAGCGGAAAGCGCACGCTGATGCGCGTGCCGATGTCGCCGCTGCCGGCGCCCAGCTTCAGTTCGGCACCGTGGCGCTTGGCGACTTCGGCGACGATGGAAAGGCCGAGGCCGCTGCCGCTCTGCCCGCTGCCGAGGACGCGATAGAAGCGTTCGAACACGCGTTCGCGGTGTTGCGGCTCGATGCCGGGGCCGTTGTCTTCCACGCTCAACTCGGGGCCTTGAGGCGTCGCCCGGACGGCGACGGTGATGTGTCCGCCCGATTGGGTATAGCGGATCGCGTTGTCGACCAGGTTGTTGAGCATCTCCGCCAGGCTGGTGGCATCGCCATGCACCTCGATCATCGTGGAGGTGCCTTCGTAGCCCAGGTCGATGTCCTTTTCCAGCGCCATCTGCACCCAGTTGACGGTGCATTCCTGCGCCAGGCGGTTCAGGTTGAGCACCGCGAAATTGTCGGTGCGCTGTGCGTCCGGCTCGTTGCGGGCCAGTGCGAGCAGCTGGTTGACCAGGCGGATGCCATGCCGGGTGCTGGTGTGGATGTGTTCAAGCGCATGCTGTTTGCGTTCCGGGTCGTCCGTGCGCAGGGCCAGTTCGGATTGCGTCTTCAGGCCTGCGAACGGCGTGCGCAACTGGTGCGCGGCATCGGCGACGAAACGCTGTTGTGCCGCCATCACCAGCTTCAATCGTTCCAGCAGGTTGTTGACGGCATCGATCAGCGGACGCACCTCGGCGGGGGCCTTGCTGCCGTCGAGCTGGCTCAGGTCGTTGCGGCGCCGGTTGACCACTTCGTGGCGTAATTGTTCGAGCGGGCGCAAGCCCTGTTTCAGGCCATACCACACCACAGCCAGTGCGATCAGCGTCAGCAGCAGTTCCGGGATGACGATGTTGGCCAGGATGCCGCGTATCAGTGCCTGGCGCTGCTGCGTGGTTTCGGAGACATGCAGTTGCAGCACCCCGTTACGGGAAGGGAAGGTCAGGCTGACCATGCGCGTCTTCTGTCCTTCACGTTCGCCATTGCTGAACAGCGGGCCTTTGCGGTCACGCCGGTAAGACAATGGCCGCAAGGTGTTGCCGTTGCCGGCGAGCTTCCTGCCTTCGCTGTCGGTCACGGTATAGAGCACCCGGTCCGGCATGCCCAGGTCCGAACCGTCGGGCAGGGTGGGAACCACATCCAGCTTCTCGTGGCCGCTGCCCAGCTGGAGTTCGGCCGCCACCTCGTTGGCGCGCTGCAGCAATACCAGGTCGTAGGGCTGGTTGGCGTAGTTGATGGTGGCGAAATAGCCGACGATGGTGCTGACGATCCACAGCAGGTAGAGGGAGATCAGTAAGCGCTGCATCAGGTAGCTGCGCAGGGAACGGATGTTGTTTTCCATGACGCTCCTTATGGGTCTTGCCAGGTTTGACGGTGTGTTTGGACAGCGGGAACGAACGCGCCCTCCGGTTCAGGAGGGCAGACTGCCGATGACATAACCCAGGCCGCGTATGGTGCGTATGGTGACACCGGCCGGCTCGATCTTCTTGCGCAAGCGATGGATGTAGACCTCGATGGCGTTGTTGCTGGCTTCTTCCGCATAGCTGTAGAGCCGTTCCAGCAATTGTTCCTTGCTGACCACCCAGCCGGTGCGCAGCATCAGCGCTTCCAGCACGCTCATCTCGCGGGTGGTCAGTTCGAGTGTGGTGCCGCTGATCGCGGCGCGGCGCCCGACGCTGTCGAAGGTCAGCGTGCCGCAGGTATAGACCGGATTCACGCCGCATTGTCCGCGCCGTATCAGTGCGCGCACGCGGGCTTCCAGTTCGGGCAGGCTGAACGGCTTGATCATGTAATCGTCGGCGCCGAGGTCCAGGCCTTTGACCCGGTCGCCTTCGGCATCGCGCGCTGTGAGTATAATGACGGGGACCTGGCGGTTGTTCTCGCGCAGACTGCGCAGCACGCTGAAGCCGTCCACCTTGGGCAGGCCCAGATCGAGGATCACGAGGTCGAACGGTTGTTCGCCGCTCAGGATCAGGTTGGCAGCGAGGCCGTCCTTGACGCAGTCGACGGCATAACCCGACTGGCGCATGGAATGGCATAAACCATCCGCCAGAACTTCGTCGTCTTCGGCGATCAGGATACGCATTGGGTGTAAGTACCGTGTAAGGATTGAGGGTTAAGTTCCTTCCATGGGACGAGTGGATGTCAGGTATCGCACCCGCCCTGCTTGAGAGACATTCTAAGTGGAAGAGGTGAATTGTCCAACCCTGCAGGCCGGCAGGATCCGGAGGACTTTGTTTTGACAGGGGGAAACATGCAGTTGACGCAAAGGCACAGGGAATACTGGCAGAAGAACCTGCGCCTGACCGGGATATTGTTGGCAATCTGGTTCGTGGCCACTTTCGTCGTTGGCTGGTTCGCCCGCGACCTGCAGTCCATAACCCTTCTGGGCTTTCCGCTCTCGTTCTTCATGGCGGCGCAGGGCGCATTGCTGATCTACCTGATCCTGATCGGCTATTACGCCTGGCGCATGGATCGCCTGGATCGCGAATACGACGTGCAGGAAGGCGATCGGTGATGGCCGCACCTGCGCAATCGCGCTTCGTCGCACAACTCAAACGTTACTATGCGCTCTACACGGGCGGATTCATCGGCTTCGTCGTCTTGCTGTCCATCTTCGAGCAGATGGGTATGCCCAACAAGATGCTGGGCTACATCTTCCTCGGGGCCACAGTGCTGCTGTATGCCGGAATCGGCATTCTGTCCCGCACCTCCGACGTCGCGGAATATTATGTGGCCGGCCGGCGTGTGCCGGCGTTTTTCAACGGCATGGCGGTCGGTGCCGACTGGATGTCGGCCGCCAGTTTCATCGGCCTGGCAGGCACGCTGTACCTGTCAGGCTACGACGGTCTGGCCTTCGTGCTGGGCTGGACCGGCGGTTTCGTGCTGGTGGCCCTGCTGCTGGCCCCGTACCTGCGCAAGTTCGGCCAGTACACCATCCCCGATTTCCTCGGTGCGCGCTACGGCGGCCGCATTCCGCGCACCATCGGGGTATTCGCGGCGATCCTGTGTTCGTTCACGTATGTGATCGCGCAGATCTACGGCGTCGGGCTGATCACCAGCCGCTTCACCGGGCTGGATTTCGGCACCGGTGTGTTCGTCGGCCTGGGCAGCATCCTGGTGTGCTCGTTCCTGGGAGGCATGCGGGCGGTGACTTGGACGCAGGTGGCGCAATACGTGATCCTGATCGTGGCCTACATGATCCCGGTGATCTGGCTGTCGGTGAAACACACCGGCAACCCGGTGCCGCAGGTCGCCTATGGTTATGTGCTGCAGAAGGTCACGGCACGCGAACAGGCGCTGAACGACCCGGCCACGCCAGACGGCGCGCGCGAAGCCGAGGTGCGCGCGATCCTGAAACAGCGCGAGAAGACGATCGAGGACGAATTGCAGGCGCTGGAGGTGGGCGGGGCTGCCTACCTGGCCGAAGAGAAAGGCAAGCTGGTCAAGGTGGCCGCCGAGCTGAAGGGCAAGCGCGATGCGGATCCCAAGGCCGTCGCGGCCGCCGACAAGGCCGTGGCGGAGTTTCCCGCAGATGTCGAAGCGGCACGCAAAGCATGGCGCGCGGCTGCCGAAACGGACCGGGCCAAGGCCGCCCCGATCGCGGCGCATGCGGAACCCTTTGCCGGCCCGGACCAGGCGACGCGCGACAAGAAACGCAAGAATTTCCTGGCACTGGTGCTGTGCCTGATGGTCGGTACGGCTGCGCTGCCGCATATCCTGATGCGTTTCTACACCACGCCGACGGTGCGGGAAGCGCGCCAGTCGGTGTTCTGGGCGCTGTTCTTCATTTCCCTGCTTTACATTACCGCGCCCGCGCTGGCGGTGCTGGCCAAGTACGATGTGTATACCCTGCTGGTGGGCTCCAGCTTCTCCGAACTGCCGAGCTGGGTGTCTGCCTGGGCGTCGGTGGACAAGTCGCTGATGAGCGTGACCGACATCAACCACGACGGCATCGTGCAGCTGGCCGAGGTCAATATCGGCGGCGACCTGATTGTGCTGGCGACACCGGAGATCGCCGGCCTGCCCTATGTGGTCACCGCACTGGTGGCGGCGGGAGGACTTGCCGCTGCGTTGTCCACGGCGGATGGACTGATGCTGACCATCTCCAATTCGCTGTCGCATGACGTGTATTACAAGATGATCGACCCCAGGGCGCCGACCGGACGGCGCCTGTTCATCGCCAAGGCGTTGCTGCTCGCGGTGGCGGTGTTCGCCGCCTATATCACCTCGCTCAAGCCCGGCCACATCCTGTTCCTGGTGGGGGCGGCGTTCTCGCTGGCCGCTTCCGCGTTCTTCCCGGCGCTGGCGCTGGGGGTGTTCTGGAAGCGTGCCAACAGGGCGGGAGCGGTGCTCGGGATGATCGGCGGCCTGGCGGTATGCATGTATTACATGTACATGACCTATCCGTTCTTCGGGGTGAATGCGCCGCTCTGGTGGGATATCAGTCCGATCGCCTCGGGCATGTTCGGCATGCTGGCCGGCTTCGTCGGCGTCATCGTCGGCAGTCTGCTGACCGCTGCGCCCGGCAAGGAGATGCAGGAGCTGGTCGACCATGTCCGCTATCCCTATCTGGAAAGCGACAGCAAGGACCGGATAGCCTGACCCGGCTTGCAGCAAGGCAAGAGCAGGCATAACCATTCAAGGCAGCAGAACCATGACAACCCAGAAACGCACCGTGTTCTATGTATCCGACGGCACCGGCATCACCGCCGAGACCCTGGGGCACGGCCTGCTGTCGCAATTCGAAGGAATCGAATTCCGGCCCTTGCGCTTCCCGTTCCTCGACAGCGAGGACAAGGCCCGGGAATGCCTGGCGCGCATCAATGAAGTCAGCCGGCGCGAAGGGGTTCGCCCCATCGTGATCATGACCCAGACCAATCCCGAACTCGGCGCCATCCTGCACCAGGCGGAGGCCTTCTTCATCGACCTGTTCGACGCCTTCATCGCACCGCTCGAGCAGGAGCTCGACTGCAGGTACACCCGCGTCATGGGGCGGTCGCACGGCCATGCCAACCCGGAATACAACTCGCGCATCGCGGCCATGAATTTTGCGCTGGCCCACGACGACGGCGTATCGGATGCGGACCTGAAAAGCGCCGACATCATCCTGGTCGGCGTGTCGCGCAGCGGCAAGACGCCGACCAGCCTGTACCTGTCACTGCAATTTTCCCTCAAGGCGGCCAACTATCCGCTGATCCCGGAGGATTTCGAGCGCGACCATCTGCCCTCGCGGCTGAAGCCTTATCGCAATAAGCTGTTCGGCCTGACCATCGCGCCCGAGCAGTTGCATCGCATCCGCAACGAGCGCCGCCCGAACAGCAAATATGCCTCGCTGGAGAACTGCCGTTACGAGGTTGCGGCGGCGGAACGCATGATGCGCCGCGAAGGCATCAAGTGGTTCGACACCACCTCGCGTTCCATCGAGGAACTGGCGGTACAACTGATGCAGGAACTCAATCTCGAACGGTGAGCCCGGCGGAGGCCGGTTCCAGGTCGTAGACCTCGTTCAGTATCTCAACGAAGCGCCGTGCCTGCGGCGACAGGAAACGCCCCTTGCGCAGCACCAGGCCGTAGCCGCGTTGCGGAAAGTATTGCTTGAGCGGGATGCGTGCCAGCTTCTCGGTCCCGGTCAGGCAGATGTCGGTCACGATGGAGATGCCCATCCCCAGTTCCACATATTTCTTGATGACCTCCCAGCCGCCCGCTTCCAGCGTCACGGTGAACGTCAGGTTGTGCTGCTGGAACACATACTTGACCATGCGCCAGGTCGAGAGATGGCGGGGCGGCAGGATCAGGCCGTACTGGCTGATCTCTTCCAGCGTGACTTCGGTGCGGCTGGCCAGCGGATGCCCGAGCGGAACGATGAGTGCGGGATCGAACGTGACCACCGGCTGGTAGGTGATGTCGTCCGGCACGTCCAGCATGGAACCGACGACGAGGTCGATCTCGTCGGCACGCAGCATCTTCAATCCGTCGCGCCCGGTCTCGTTGTGGATCTTCAGCTGGATGCGCGGATGGGCGGTGACGAAGCGGCGCACTGCTTCCGGCAGGATATACAGGATGGTCGATTCGCCCGCGCCGATGTTCAGTTCGCCCGAATCCAGCTTGCCGTGCTGGGCGGCGAAATTCTCCTCAAGGCCGTCGATGCCTTCCACCAGCGGCTTGGCCAGCGCATACAGGGTTTCCCCGTCGGGCGTCAGTTTGAGGACCGGACCGCGGCGTTCGAACACGGTCACGCCCAGTTCGCGTTCCATCGCCTGGATCTGCAGGGTCACCGAAGGCTGGCTCAGGAACAGCTTCTGCGCGGCCAGGGTGACGCTGCCGGTGTGGACGACTTCGCAAAAAGCCCGCATCTGCTTGAGGCGATTGTTCTTGTAGTAGCTCTGTTTTTCGGTGCTCATCCGGTGTCCTCCCCGCGCTGTCATTCGAGTATTTCACATATTAATAATTATGATTGAAAGAATTGATTCGCGAAATGATTCCGGCCTGGTTTACTCTGCGCCCATATAAAAGCAGTAAAAAATATAGGGTTTTGTGGTTGCTCTGGCGCCTGGTGGGGTGTAAGTAAATCGGCGGTTGGCGGGGAATGATTCCCGTTTTCCAGCAATGAGTTACTGAAGCGGGGAGAGACATGGGAACAGCATATAGCGTACTGGTGACGGGAGCCTTCATGGCCGGTTTGGGCGGCCTGCTGGCGTTTTTCCTGGCGATTGCCAGCAAGCGGCTCTATGTGTACGAAGATCCCCGCATCGACCAGGTCGAAGAACTGCTCCCGCATTCCAATTGCGGTGCCTGCGGCACGGCGGGCTGCCGCAACTTCGCCGAACAGGCCGTGGCCGGCAGGATCGAACCGGCTTCCTGCACCGTCAATACTCCGGAACAAAACAAGGTCATCGCCGCGTTGCTGGGCGTTGCACTGGGTGACGTGGAAAAGCGTGTCGCCCGTCTTGCCTGCGCGGGCGGTCGACATGTGGCAAAGATGCGGGCCCATTATGCCGGCCTGTCGTCGTGCCGCGCCGCCGCAGTCGCAGGCGGTGGCGGCAAGAGCTGCGCCTGGGGCTGCCTCGGGCTGGGCGATTGTGCCGACGTGTGCGATTTCGACGCCATCGCCATGGACAGTCACGGCCTGCCGGTAGTCGATCTGGCCAAATGCACCGCCTGCGGCGACTGCGTCGACATCTGCCCGAAGGATCTGTTCTCCATCCAGGGCGTGTCGCACAAACTGTGGATGGCTTGCCGCAACGAATCCGCTCCGGATACGGCAGAGGCCGCTTGCGAAGTGGCCTGTACCGCCTGCGGGCGTTGCGTGGCTGACGGCGCGGCCGGGCTGATCCACCTCGAACGCAATCTCGCCGTCATCGACTACGCCAGGAACGATAGCGCGAGCCGGCAGGCCATCGAACGCTGTCCCACCGGCGCCATCGTCTGGCTCGAGGGCGACAAGGTCATCAAGGGCAAATCCGCCAAAAAGATCATCCGTATCGAACCATTACCAGCCATGGCAGAGGCATAGGGGGCAATCATGTTGAGCAAACTCAAACAGTTCAAGTTGATCGGCGCAGCTGCCGGTGCGGCAGCCGGCCAGACCCGGTACAAGTATCCCGGCATGCGCGATGCCATCGACGGCAACACTGCCGTGATCATGGTGGAGCGCGAAGCCTCGCAGGGTGCCGGCGCCTACCCCATCACGCCTTCCACGCAGATGGGCGAATACTGGGCGGAAGAGGTTGCCAAAGGTCATCTCAACACAGCCGGGCACCCGCTGATCTTCGTCGAGCCGGAATCCGAACACGCGGCGGCAGGCGTCACCGCCGGCCTGTCGATGACCGGCTTGCGCGCAGTCAATTTCACTTCGTCGCAAGGCCTGGCCTTCATGCACGAATCGCTGTATGCGGCGGTCGGCAAGCGCCTGCCCTATGTGCTCAATCTCGGTTGCCGCGCCATCACCAAGGCCTCGCTGAACGTGCACTGCGCGCATGACGACTATCACTGCGCCGACGATACCGGCTTCATCCAGGTGTTCGCCAAGAACGCCCAGGAAGCGGCCGACCTCAACATGATCGCCCGCAAGACCGCAGAACTGGCGCTGACCCCGGCCATCGTGGCGCAGGACGGTTTCCTCACCACGCACCTGATCGAGCCGATGCTGGTGCCGGAACGGGAACTGATTGCCGAATACCTGGGCAATGCCGACGACCTGATCGACACGCCTACGCCGGCGCAGCAGATGCTGTACGGCCCCAAACGCCGCCGCGTGCCGTCCAGCTGGGATGTGGACAACCCGATGCAGACCGGCGTGGTGCAGAACCAGGATGCCTACATGCAGGCAGTGGCTGCGCAGCGCCCGTATTTCTTCGACCACATCTCCGCCCTGTTCGACAAGAATGCGGAAGAGTTTCATGCGCTGACCGGGCGCCGCTACAGCCGTATCGACAACTACCGTTGCGACGATGCCGATTACATCATCCTCGGGCAGGGCAGCATGACCGTGCAGGCTGCCGCCGTGGCGGACTGGATGCGCGAAACCCGCAAGATCAAGGTGGGGGTGGTCAACGTCACCATGTTCCGGCCTTTCCCCGGCGAACTGCTGGGCCGGGTACTCAAGGGCAAGAAGGGGGTGGCGGTATTGGAGCGCACCGACCAGCCGCTGTCGGAAGACTTGCCGCTGATGCGCGAAGTGCGCTCCACCGTGACCAAGTGCATGGAAAACGCGCGCGAGCATTCCTATGCTGACTACGCAACCTACGAGAGTGCGAAAGACATGCCGTCGCTGTACTCCGGCTGCTACGGCCTGGGTTCGCGCGACCTGCAACCGGAAGGCCTGATCGCCGCGGTGGAGAACATGCTGCCCGGCGCCGCGCACCGCAAGTTCTATTACCTGTCGGTGGATTTCGTGCGCGACGAATCGGCCAATCCCAAGCAGGAGATCCGCCAGCAGGAATTGCAAACCGCTTATCCCGGTATCAAGGATCTGGCGCTGCGCGGTTCCGAAAATCCCAACCTGCTGCCGAACAACGCCATCGCTGTGCGCATGCACTCGATCGGCGGCTGGGGCGCGGTGACCACCGGCAAGAACCTGGCGATGACGCTGTTCGAGCTGCTGGGCTGGGACATCAAGGCCAATCCGAAATACGGTTCCGAGAAAAAGGGGCAGCCGACCACCTATTACCTGTCCGCCGCACCGGAGCCCATCCGCATCAACTGCGAATACACCAACGTCGACGTGGTGATGTCGCCGGATCCGCAGGTGTTCGGCCATACCAACGCGCTGGAAGGCATGCGGCCTGGCGGCGTGTTCATCATCCAGAGTAATCTGGGCAGCGCCGAGGCATTGTGGTCCACCTTGCCGATGCAGACGCAGAAATTCATCGTGGACAACAAGATCCGTGTGTTCTACCTGGATGCGTTCAAGATCGCCCGCGAAGAGTCCAGCAACACCGACCTGCAGCTACGCATGCAGGGCAATGCCTTCCAGGGCGCGTTCTTCCGCGCCTCCGATGTGAAAGAGCGCGCAGGCCTCAGCGAAGAGACGCTGTTCACCGCCATCGAGAACCAGCTCGAAGCCAAGTTCGGCAAGAAGGGCAAGCGCATCGTCGAGGACAACCTGCGTGTGGTGCGCCGCGGTTATGAAGAGCTGCATGAGATCGAGCCGGAGCAGATGAAAGTCGGCCAGCGCGCCAAGGCGGTGGGCAAGCCCGCCCCGGCATTGCCGGTGATGCTGAAGCAACTGCCGGAAGGCGACGGCGGCCTTTCTGATATCCACCGCTTCTGGGAGCAGACCGGCAGCTTCTACATGAAGGGACAGGGTTCCGACAACCTGGTCGATCCGTTCATGGGTCTGTCCGTCATCCCCGCCGTGACCGGCGTGTACCGCGACATGACCGGCGTACGTTTCGAGCATCCGGAATGGAAGGCAGAGAACTGCACTGCCTGCGGCGAATGCTTCACGCAATGTCCGGACAGCGCCATTCCCGGCTTGGTATCGACTACCGCCAGCGTGCTCGACACGGCCATCCGGAAGATCGAAACGGGCGGGCGCCCGACCCGTTTCCTGCGCAAGTTCAGCCGCGTCGTCGACAGGAAGTTGCGCAACGCGCTGGACAAGGACGGCCTGGACGTAAGTGCCCTGCTGGCCAATGCCATCACCGAGGCATTTGCCGAAGATATGACGCAAGGCGAAGAGCGCGGGCGGCTGGAAACCGAAGTGAACCTGCTGCGCCAGGCCATCGGCGGCTTCAAGTTCGCCACGACCAAGCCGTACTGGACACAAAAGGAAAAGAAGGAAAAAGGCGCCGGCGGCCTGTTCTCCATCACGATCAATCCCTACACCTGCAAGGGCTGTGCCTTGTGCGTGGAGGTGTGCAGCGACAACGCACTGACCATGGTGACGCAGACCAAGGAGAGCATCGAGACCTTGCGCGCAGACTGGAATTTCTGGCTCGACCTGCCGACCACGCCACCGCAGTTCAGCCGCATCGACGACCTGGACGAGAAAGTCGGCGCGCTGGAGACGCTGCTGCTGGACAAGCACAACTACCAGTCGCTGGCCAGTGGTGACGGTGCCTGCCTGGGCTGCGGCGAGAAGGGGGCCATCCACCTGTTCACCAGCACGGTCACCGCACTGCAGCAACCGCGCGTGAAGAGATTCGTCGCCAGGCTCGACAAGCTGATCGGCGAGCTGGAGAACCACATCCGCATGAAACTCAGCGCCACGGTCGACCTCACCGACACCCAGGCATTGATGGATGCGGTGCAGGCCAACAAGGGCCACGACCTGACCTTGGCGAACCTGTCGGAGAGCCTGCTGGAGAAGCATCACGGCCAGCCCATCGATCCGCAATGGCTGCAACGCGTGAGCCAGATGCTGGAAAAACTGAAGGACCTGCGCTGGCGCTACATGGAAGGTCCGAGCAAGAAGGGCCGTGCCGAGATGGGCGTGGTCAATTCCACCGGCTGCACCTCGGTGTGGGCATCCACTTTCCCGTTCAATCCTTATCCGTTCCCATGGACGTCGCACTTGTTCCAGGATTCGCCGTCGGTGGCGATGGGCGTGTTCGAAGGACACATGGCCAAGATGGTGGAGGGTTTCAAGACCGTGCGCATGGCCGAACAGGAACTGGCCGGCGGCTACGATCCGGCAGCCAGCGACGATTTCTTTGCCCGATTCAACTGGGAGCAGCTCAGTGCGGAGGAATGGCAACTGTGTCCGCCGGTGGTTGCGCTGGGCGGCGACGGCGCGATGTTCGACATCGGCTTCCAGAACCTGTCGCGCGCGCTGATGGCGGGCAAGCCGATCAAGGTGCTGATCGTCGATACCCAGGTGTACTCGAATACCGGCGGCCAAGCCTGCACTTCCGGCTTCATCAGCCAGGTGGCCGACATGTCGCCCTATGGTGCCAGCAAACACGGCAAAACCGAGCGGCGCAAGGAGATCAGCATCATCGGCATGGCGCACCGTACTTCATTTGTGGCACAAGGCTCGCTGGCCAATGCCACGCACCTGCTGGAAAGCTTCATCGACGGCATCAACAGCCGCCGTCCGGCGCTGTTCAACGTGTATGCGGTATGCCCGCCGGAACACGGCGTGGGCGACAACAGCGCGGTGGCGCAGAGCAAGATGGCGGTGGAGTCGCGCGCTTTCCCGCTGTTCCGCTACAACCCGGATCTGGGCGTGACCTTCTCCGAATGCGCCACGCTCGAAGGCAATCCGGCGCTGGATGCCGACTGGCCCAGCTACAACCTTCACTATGAGGATGAGCAGGGCGACAAGAAGACGATGGTGCTGCCAATGACGTTTGCCGATTTCGCCCTGAGCGAAGGGCGTTTCGCCAAGCAGTTCAAGAAGGCGCCGCCGGAAACCTGGAACGACGACATGGTGTTGCTGGGCGATTTCCTCAAGCTGCCCGAGGACGAGCGCGAAGGCAAGTTCCCGTTCATCTGGTCGGTGGACAAGAAGAACCGCCTGATGCGTGTATTGACCTCGGTGGAGATGGTGCGCGCCTGCGAAGAACGGCAACAGTTCTGGCGTCAGCTCAAAGACGTGACGCGCACTGGTGCTGCTGTGCAAGTGGACGAAGAAGCGATTGCCAGCCGCGTACGCCAGGAACTGATCCAGAAGCTCTCGGCCGGACTGGGCATCAGTTCCAGCGATGCAGTCCAGCCCGTTGCGGCGGCGGCTGTGACGGGGGCGGCCGATGGCTACGAACCGGCGTGGGTCGATACGCCGGAATGCACGGCATGCGACGAATGCATCAATATCAATCCGAAAGTGTTTGGCTACAATGAAGCGAAAAAAATCGTTGTCCTCAATCCGAAGGCGGGCAGTTATCTGGACCTTGTCAAGGCGGCGGAGAAATGCACCGCCGGCGTCATCCACCCCGGAACGCCCTGGAACATGAACGAGGCGAACCTGGACAAGCTGAAGCAGCGCGCGGCCAAGTACAACTGAGGCGAGGCTGATATGGGTATTCGACTGCCATTCCTGAAACGTGCGGCGACCTTCGAGCACGGCATCCATCCGGCCTATCACAAGGAGACCGGCAGCCTGCCGATCCGCCGCCTGGCGTTCGCGCCGCGATTGATCGTGCCGCTGGCACAGCATATCGGCAAGGCGGCCGTGTGCTGCGTGGCGGTGGGGCAGGAAGTATTGCGCGGCCAGGTCATTGCCGATCCGGACGGCTTCATGTCGCTGCCCGTGCATGCACCGGCCACCGGTGTGGTCGAGGCCATCGGGCTGATGCCTTCGGCCAGCGGCAAGATGGTGGAGTCGGTCACCATCCGCGTGTACGAGGCCGACGGCCAGGAAGTGCAGGTGGGGACGCCGCGCGATATTGATGGACTGGACAAGCAGGAACTGCTGCTGGCGATCCAGCAGACCGGCATTTCCGGACTGGGCGGCGCCACTTTCCCGGCGCACGTCAAACTCAATGTGCCGCCGGAAACGGCCATCGACACCATGGTGGTGAACGGTGCGGAGTGCGAGCCGTTCCTGACCTGCGACCACCGCATCATGGTGGAGCGTACGCAGGACCTGCTGCGCGGCATCCGCATCGCGATGAAGGTCAGCGGTGCATCGCGCACCGTGATCGGCGTTGAGGACAACAAGCCGGATGCCATCGCCGCCATTGAAGCGGCATTGCCCACCGATGGCAGCATTACGGTTAAGGCGCTGGAGACCAAATATCCGCAGGGTGCGGAAGACACCATCATCTGCGCGCTGCTCGGTCGCGAGATCCCCGCCGGGCAACGCCCGGCTTCCATCGGCGTGCTGGTGAACAACGTGATGACGCTGGCCTATCTCGGGCGCCTGCTGCCGGCCGGCGAAGGCATCGTCGAACGCGTATTGACCGTGGCCGGTCCCGCCGTGGAAAAGCCCGGCAACTACATCGTGCCGATCGGCACGCCGTTGCGCTTCCTGCTGGAGCAGGTCGGCGCGCGCAGCAGTGCGAAGGAGATCATCCTCGGCGGCCCGATGATGGGCACGACCGTCTCGTCGCTGGATGTGCCCGTCACCAAAGGCACGTCAGGCGTGCTCGCATTCGGTGAAGCGCAGCTCGCAGGAGAGACGCAGCGCAGCTATGCCTGCATCAAGTGCGGCGAATGCCTCAATGTCTGCCCGAAATTCCTCAACCCGTCGCAGCTCGGGCTGCTGGCAGCCAAGCGCGAATATGCGCTGATGGCGGAGCGCTACCACCTGGATCGCTGTTTCGAGTGCGGCTGCTGCAGCTACGTCTGTCCCTCGCATATCCCGCTGGTGCAGCAATTCCGTATCGCCAAGGCTGTCAACAGAGAAAGGGCGGCAGCATGAGCATGGAACTGCGCACCTCCCCGCACCAGCACAGCGGACGCGATGTCCCCGTGATCATGCGCAACGTGGTGTATTCGCTGCTGCCGATCTGCGCTTTCTCGGTGTGGCAATACGGCCTGTCGGCCGCAGCGCTGATCGTCACGGTCACCCTGGCTTGCCTGGTCGCCGAGCGCATCAACAACCGCATCTCCGGCGCGGGCAATACGCTGTCCGATTGGAGTGCCACCATCACCGGCGTGTTGCTCGCGCTCACGCTGCCTCCCGCGTTCCCGTTGTGGATGGGCGCAGTGGCCGGCTTCGCCGCGATCTGGCTGGGCAAGTCGCTGTTCGGCGGCCTCGGGCAGAACCCGTTCAATCCGGCGCTGATCGGCCGCGCTTTCGTGCAGGCCGCTTTCCCGACCGCGATCAGTACCTGGGCGCCGGCGTTTGCGGCGCAGCGCTTCGGCGAGTTCATTCCATCCTCGCTCGCCGCACCGTTCATGGCACCGCCCGACATTGCATCGTGGGTCAGGCAGCAGGGGGTGGACGCGTTCACCGGCGCGACCCCGCTGGCGCGCTGGAAGTTCGAGAACATCACACCGTCCGCCATGGATTTCCTGACCGGCCATATCACGGCCAGTGCGGGGGAGACCTCGGCCATCCTGATCCTGCTGTGCGGCCTGTATCTGGCCGCGCGCAAGTTCCTCGACTGGCGCATCCCGGTGGCGGTGCTGGGCAGCGCGATGCTGCTGGCCTGGGCTTTCCACCTGGCGCAACCCGAACGCTATCCCACGCCGCTGTTCGTGTTGCTGTCCGGCGGGCTGATGCTGGGCGCGTGGTTCATGGCGACCGACATGGCGACCTCGCCGGTGACACCGCGCGGCATCTGGCTGTACGGCGCCCTGATCGGGATACTCACTGTGGTGATCCGCTACTTCGGCGGCCTGACCGAAGGCGTCATGTACGCCATCCTGATTGCCAACGCGGCCGGACCATTGCTGGACCAGTTCAATCAACCCCGCATTCTTGGCGGCAAACGGGATAAATCATGAGCGACACGCCTGAGCAAACTTCGCCGAGTTTCGAGATGGTGCGCACGCTGGGACTGGTGTCGGTCATTTGCGGCATCATCATCGTCGGTGTCTACCAGTTCACGCTGCCGGCCGTGAACGCCAACAAGAAACTGGCGCTGGAGCGGCAGGTGTTCAAGGTCCTGCCGCAGGCGAAGAGCGTGGTACCGTATTTCGCCACCGGCAGCGGGATCGTCCCGGCAGCGGGCCAGGACCTGCCGCCGGCCGGCGCGCTGGTGTTCTACGCGGTGTACGATGCCGCCGACAGGCTGGCGGGCATCGCGGCGGAAGCCTCTTCTTCCGGCTATGCCGACCAGGTTCGCATCCTCTATGCATATGACGTGGACAAGCAGGCCATCACCGGCATCGGCGTGATCTCCATGCGCGAGACGCCGGGCATTGGCGACAAGATACTCACCGACCAGGCGTTCCTGCAGAACTTCGAGGCGCTGGACGTGCGCCTGTCGGCCGATCTGCAGAGCCTGGCCAACGCGGTGAAGACGGTCAAGCACGGCACCAAGACCAGCCCCTGGCAGATCGATGCGATTGCCGGGGCAACGGTGACTTCCAAGGCGGTCGGCCGGGGGATTAACGAATCCGCGCAGAAGCTGTTGCCCAGGCTGCTGCCGCATCTCGATCAATTAAGGAAACCATCATGAGCGCACCTTCCAGTTTCGATGAATTCCTCGACGGGCTCTGGCGGCAGAATCCGATCTTCGTCATGGTGCTGGGCATGTGCCCGACCCTCGCCGTCACCGTGTCGGCGGTGAATGCCATCTCCATGGGGCTGGCCACCACCTTTGTGCTGGGGACCTCCTGCCTGCTTGTCTCGCTGTTGCGCCACTCCATACCCAAGCAGGTGCGCATCGCCAGCTACATCGTCATCATCGCGACCTTCGTCACCGTGGTGGATTATGCGATCCAGGCGATCAGCCTCGACCTGTACGAGGCGCTCGGCGCCTACATCAAGCTGATCGTGGCCAACTGCATCCTGCTCGGGCGGGCCGAAGCGCATGCCGCCAAGAACCCGCCGCTGCCGGCCACGTTGAATGCCATCGGCATGGGGCTCGGATTCACGCTGGGACTGTTCGCCATCGGCTGCGTGCGCGAGGTGCTCGGCGCCGGCAAGCTGTTCGGTATCTCGCTGTTCGGCGCGCACTTCCAGCCCTGGGTGGTGATGGTGCTGCCGCCGGGCGGCTTCTTCGTGCTGGCGTTCTGGCTCATCCTGTTCGCCGCCTTCCGCCACATCAACAGCAGACGCAATGCGCAACTCGGGGAGGTGCAATCATGAACAACGACAGCGTTGCCAATATCCTGCTGACCACCATCCTGCCCGGCAATTTCGTGCTGGCGATGTTCCTCGGCATGTGCCCGTTCCTGGGTGTGTCGCAGAAACTCAGCACCGCGTTCCCGATGGGGATCGCCACCGCGTTCGTGATCCTGGTGTCGTCGGTGTCGGCGTATTTCCTGAACATGGTGCTGGTGCATTTCCATCTGGAATTCCTCAGCGTGATCACTTTCATCACGGTCATCGCCTGCGCGGTGCAACTGGTGGAGATGTTCGTGAAGAAGACCTTCCCCGAACTGTTCCGGCAGCTGGGCATCTACCTGCCGCTGATCACCACCAACTGCGCGGTGCTCGGCGTGGCGCTGTTCCAGACGGCGCGCCAATACAACTTTGCGCAGTCGCTGGCTTACAGCATCGGCGGCGGCCTCGGCTTCACCCTGGCGCTGGTGCTGATGGCCGGCGTACGCGAACGCATGCAGCTCTCCAACGTGCCGACGCTGGTGCAGGGCGCGGCCCTCAGCGTGGTGATCGGCGGCTTGTTGTCACTGTCGTTCATGGGGTTTTCCGGAATAGGAGGCGGTGAATGACTTATCTGTATACGATCGGTTTTCTGCTCTTTGTGATGGTGGCGTGGGTCCTTGTGCAGGCCGCAGCCAACCGCTTTGCGCAGCGGCATCCGGAATTCGGTTCGGCACGCCGGATGGGCGAGGGATGCTGCGGCAAGTGTGCCGGCGATACCTGCGAAAAATCGGGACATCATTGACGTCCCGATTGCGCCGGCTCGTACTAGAATTCGCCCCCGGGCATCACGCTGCCGGCAGGCGCAGCGCGTGAGATGAAACGCGGTTAATCAACACAGGAGAAGTACATGCAACCCTATGTCATTCCATTCCAGTCTCTGGGTATTGCGAACATCCCGGAGGTGGGCGGAAAGAACGCCTCGCTCGGCGAGATGATCTCCAACCTCAGTTCGTCGGGTGTGCTGGTGCCCGGCGGCTTCGCCACCACGGCCCAGGCTTATCGCGATTTCCTGGCCAACGACGGGCTGGACAAGCGCATCGAACAGGCGCTGGCCACGCTGAATGTGGAAGACGTCACGGCGCTGGCCGAGGCCGGCCGCAAGATACGCGGCTGGATCGTCGACGCACCGCTGCCAAAGCGTCTGGAAGACGAGATCCGCAGTCACTATGCAAAATTGTCCGCCGAGGGCGAGGGCAGCTTCGCGGTGCGCTCTTCGGCCACGGCGGAAGACTTGCCGGACGCCTCGTTCGCGGGACAGCAGGAGACCTTCCTCAACATCCACGGCATCGACAACATCCTGCACGCGATCCGCGAGGTGTTCGCCTCGCTGTATAACGACCGCGCCATTTCCTACCGCGTGCACAAGGATTTCACCCATGCCGACGTGGCCTTGTCGGCCGGCGTGCAGCGCATGGTGCGCTCCGACCTGGGCGCCTCCGGCGTGATGTTCACGCTGGATACCGAATCCGGTTTCCGCGACGCGGTGTTCATCACCTCGTCCTACGGCCTGGGCGAAATGGTGGTGCAGGGCGCGGTCAACCCGGACGAATTCTATGTGCACAAGCCGCAGCTGGCGGCGGGCTTTCCCGCACTGATCCGCCGCGCGCTAGGCTCCAAGCAGCAGCGCATGGTGTTCGACGAACAGCGCTCGGCTGGCCGCTCCACGCGCATCGAACCGGTGCCGGCCGCCGAACAGGCTCGCTTCTCGCTGACCGATGCGGACGTGCTGCAACTGGCGCGCTATGCGGTTTCCATCGAACAGCACTACGGCCGCCCGATGGATATCGAATGGGGCAAGGACGGCCTGGACGGCAAACTGTATATCCTGCAGGCGCGCCCCGAGACGGTGAAGTCGAATGCAGGCAACGGCAGCACGGAAAGATATCGCCTGCAGCAGCGCGGCGATGTGCTGGTCGAGGGCCGCGCCATCGGCCAGAAGATCGGTGCTGGCCGCGTGCGCATCGTTGCCAGTACTGCCGAGATGGACAAGGTGCAGGCCGGCGATGTGCTGGTCACCGACATGACCGACCCGAACTGGGAGCCGGTGATGAAGAAAGCCTCCGCCATCATCACCAATCGCGGCGGACGCACCTGCCATGCCGCCATCATCGCGCGCGAGCTGGGCATCCCGGCCATCGTCGGCTGCGGCGATGCCACCACCGCGCTGCAGGACGGCGAGACCGTCACCGCTTCCTGCGCCGAGGGCGACACCGGCTATGTGTATCACGGCAAACTGCCGTTCGAGATCGTCGTGCACAGCGAGGACGCATTGCCGCCCATCCCGGTCAAGCTGATGCTCAACGTCGGCAATCCCACGCTGGCGTTCGAGTTCGCGCAGCTGCCGTCGGCCGGCGTCGGCCTGGCGCGTCTCGAATTCATCATCAACAACCTGATCGGCATCCATCCGAAGGCGGTGCTGGAGTACAACAAGCTGCCGGGCAAATTGCACGATGCGGTGATGCAGCGGTCGGCAGGTTATGCCGACCCGGTCGAGTTCTATGTCGAGAAGATCGCCGAAGGCGTGTCCACGCTGGCGGCGGCTTTCTGGCCCAAGCCGGTGATCGTGCGGCTGTCCGATTTCAAGTCGAACGAATACCGCAAGCTGCTGGGCGGCGAGATCTACGAGCCGATGGAAGAGAATCCGATGATCGGTTTTCGCGGTGCCGGGCGCTATGTCGCGGCGAACTTCAGCGACTGCTTCGAGCTGGAATGCCGTGCCATGAAGCGCGTGCGCGAGAAACTGGGTTACTCCAACGTCGAGTTGATGATCCCGTTCGTGCGCACCGTGCAGGAAGCGAAGGAGGTCGTCGCCACCCTGGAGAAGCATGGCCTGAAGCGCGGCGAAAAAGGCTTGCGCCTGATCATGATGTGCGAGATCCCTTCCAACGCGCTGCTGGCGGAAGAGTTCCTGCAGTACTTCGACGGGTTCTCCATCGGCTCCAACGATCTCACGCAATTGACACTGGGACTGGATCGCGATTCCAGCCTGGTGGCGGATCGTTTCGACGAGCGCGATGCGGCGGTGAAGGCATTGCTGAAGATGGCGATCTCCACCTGCAATCGCCTGCACAAATATGTCGGCATCTGCGGACAGGGGCCATCCGACCATTTCGATTTTGCGCAGTGGCTGATGGAGACCGGTATCCAGACCATGTCGCTCAATCCGGATACGCTGGTCGAGACCTGGCGCAGGTTGGCCGAGAAAGGAAACTCCGGGAAATAAACATATCGCGATAAATCCGTCATTCCGGCGCAGGCCGGAATCCAGCGTGTTTATCCAATAAGCCTTTTGTGTTTGTCCTTGCGATGCAAGGGAGCTTTGATTGACTGGATTCCGGCCTGCGCCGGAATGACGAAATGCAATGATGTGCGGCCAGGATCCTGGCGACCACGGCAGCCGGATCGAGGTGAGTCCGGCCGCCGCAACCACCCCGGATATGCAACGTATCCGGTATCACCAGCAAGCGTTTTCCCTGCCCCTCCCCCATCCCACTCTCCCCTTTTGGGGGGAGGGGCCTTTTTTCGATTTCAGGATCGCGCGTACTGCATGCTCAGACTACCAGAATGTCTGCTGTGTTGTTGGGTTGGTTGCAAGCTGACAATGGTGAGTGCGATATGCAGCGAATCGATATGACGGTTTTTTGAATCGAGAGGGAGCAGGGCACATCGCTGAAAAAACGATCGAGCGTCGCAGCGAAATGCGCGCTCGTCAGGTGAGTTTTTTGTTGCGCAATTGCCGTTGAACATAATGGCACTGTTAATAAAAGGCCTTTGCCATTGGGGTTTTGCGCGAAAATTAACAATTCCTTTATGCAATTTAAATTCAAATTTAATGCCGAGTCGTTGTGCTGTTGCGCAATAGACACAGTCTGTGTGAATTATTTATGACAAGCCGGATTTAAATAATTTTTTAGGCATAATCCGCCGCGAATTCTCACTCAGGGGAATTTGGTTGAATGCATCGGTGGGCTTGCTTGCCGATGAGGCGAACCCAGACTGACGTAAGCTGACTGTAAGGTTTGTAACGTAACCTTAATAATTGCAGTGCAGGCGGTTTGGGAGTTTACCGGTTTGTTGATATCTACATATAGGAGTTCATAAGACATGCAAAAGAAAATTATCGCATTGGCTGTTGCCGCCGCTTTCTCGGCACCGGCATTTGCTTCTGACCTGACCGTCAATTCGGGCAGCACCAGCGTCAGCCTGTACGGCGTGTTGGATGTGGGCGTTGCTCAAATGACCAACGCTGGTAACTTCAGCTCGCAATTCGTGACCGGTGCCAACCCAACTGGTAACGGCAATAACGCGCGTGTCGGTACTGTGCGCGGCATGATGAACGGTGGCGAGTCGCAATCGCGCTGGGGTATCAAGGGCAGCGAAGACCTGGGTGACGGCAACAGCGCGATCTTCCAACTGGAATCCGCATTCAGCCTGGGTACTGGCAGCGTGGCAACTTCTGGCTTGGCTGGTGGTAATACAGCTGTTGGTGGTGTCAATAACCGCGCCATGATCGCAGACACAGCGCTGAATGGTCAGCTGTTCAACCGCATGGCTTTGGTTGGCTTGTCCAACAATGATCTGGGTACTGTCACCTTTGGTCGCCAGTACAGCTTGCAACTCGACATCATCGGTTCCGTTGGCGGTGGATATGACCCCGTTAACGCGCAGATGTTCTCGCCGATCAACTTCTCCGGCTCTTACGGCGGCGGCGGTGCAACCGACAACTCTCGCGTGGACAATGCGATCAAGTACGCCAAAAAGTTCGGCAACTTCAACGTGAATGCCCTGTACGGCATGGGCGGAATGGCGAACGCGACATCCGCACGCAGCAATTTCCAGGCGAACGTGGGCTACGAAGCGGATACTTTCGGTGTTCAGGCTGCAGTGCAATATGCGCAAGATACGACTTCGCTTGGAGCAGGTGCAACTCCAGGGACGGTGACTGCTACTTTCGAAAATCTGACCTCCTACATGTTGGCAGGACGTTATCAGGTAATCGAGCCGTTGACATTGAAGGCTGGTTACGAGCGTATGCAAATCTCCGCACCAAGCAACTTTGCAGCCGATCAGACCATCCAACAAATCTACGGATATAACCTCTCTTCCGCAGCGACAGCATTTACAGGCGCACAGAAGAATATCAACGTGTTCTGGTTCGGTGCCAACTATCAGCTGACTTCTGCAACCAAGCTGTCTGCTGGTTTCTACGATGCCAAGATTCCTGCATTCGGTGCATCGACTGCCACTGGCGACGACAAGTACTACTCGGCCATGGTTGAGTACAACCTGAGCAAGAAGACCAACCTGTACGGTGCATTCATGCTGGACAAGAAGTCTGGTGGACTGAACGTGGCTGCAACTGGCCCGGGCAGCATCGCCACCTTCAACACCTACGGTGCTGGTGTGCGCGTCAAGTTCTAATCGCTTGCTGGCTTAGCCAGTCGGAGTTTGGAAACCTTGAAACCCACTGTGGAAACACAGTGGGTTTTTTCTTTGCTGGTTCGTCAGCGTGCGCCCCCGTTGCGGCGAGCCATTCCGGTGTGGAGCGGATAAAATTTTGTTCATCTATGGCTGTGGCCGATATGTTATTTTGCCTTGTGTAATCGGTAGTCTGCGGCATTTGCCGCGGACAGGGGGCTGACGGATGACCAGGATTCTGACGATTGAAGACGACGCGACCACAGCGCAGGAGATCGTGGACGAGCTCAGCAACCATGGGTTCGAGGTGGAGTGGGCAAAAGACGGCAAGGAGGGACTGGATCGGGCGCTGAGCGGAAGTTACGATCTGGTCACGCTGGACCGCATGCTGCCTTTCGTGGATGGCTTGACCATCGTCACCGCGATGCGGGAAAGGGAGATCGAGACGCCCGTGCTGATGATCAGCGCGCTGAGCGATGTGGACGAGCGCGTGGATGGCTTGCGCGCGGGCGGCGACGATTATCTGGTGAAACCGTTTGCCTCGGAAGAGATGGCGGCGCGGGTCGAAGTGCTGCTGCGGCGCAAAAGCCGCTCGGAACGCCAGACCAAGCTGCGCGTAGCCGATCTCGAACTCGACCTGGTGGAACGCAAGGCCATTCGCGGCAATGTGGAGCTGGACCTGTTGCCGACCGAATTCCGTTTGCTGGAGTACATGATGCGCAATTTCGGGCAGACGCTGACCCGCACCATGCTGTTCGAATCGGTCTGGGGCTACCGTTTCGATCCGGGGACCAACATCATCGACGTGCATATCGGCCGCCTGCGCCGCAAGGTCGATATGCCGGGCCTGTCTTCGCTCATCCATACGGTGCGCGGTTCGGGGTACATGTTAAGTGAGCATAGCTGAACTCTCGCGCACGGTCGCCTTCCGGCTGACCCTGTTCTACAGCCTGTTCTTTGCGGTCTGCGTGGTCATGCTGCTGGGTTTCATCTACTGGCAGACGGCGACGGAGATGACGCGCCGCGTCGACCAGGTGCTGACGCTGGAGAACATCCGTTTCGGCGAGATTGCCCCGGATCGCCTGGCTGCAGAGATCGACAGGAGCATCCAGCGCGACCAGCGCCATGTCTATTTCTACGGGTTGTTCGCACCGGGCGGGCAGCGCCTGACCGGCAACGTTTTCCAGTTGCCGTATGGCGTGCCGGTGGACGGTTATATCTATGACACCCGGCTGGTGACCGATCTGCAGCCTGAGCCGCTGCCGGCGCGCGCGCTGCTGATCAACATCGGCGCGGGGAATACGCTGCTGATCGGCCACGATGTGCTGCAGCTCACCGAGTTCGGCGAGATCACCAGGAAAACCTTCTTCTGGGGCGGTTCGCTGACCATCCTGCTCGGCCTGGCATTCGGGCTGATCCTGAGTTTCCGTCCGCTGCGCCGCGTCGAACAGATACAGCAGGTTTGCGAGCTCATCATGCGCGGCGATATCGGCCAGCGCCTGCCCGTGAGCCGGCACCGCGACGAACTCGATATGCTGTCCGCCATCGTCAATCGCATGCTCGACGAGGTCGAAAGGCTGATGTCCGAGGTCAAGAGCGTGGGCGACAACATCGCGCACGATCTGCGTACCCCGTTGACCCGCTTGCGCGCCGTGCTTTACCGCATGCAGCAGCAAATGGAGGGTATGCCGGCCCAGCAGGCCATGGTGGAGCAGGTGATCGGCGAGGTGGATTCGCTGCTGTTGCGCTTCCGCGCCCTGCTGCGGATTTCCGAGATCGAGAACAAGCAGAGAAGGGCGGGTTTCAAGCAGGTGAAGCTGCAGGACATTCTGGAGCAGGCGGTGAATTTTCTCATCCCGCTGGCAGAGGACAAGCTGATCCGGCTTTCGCTCACGGCGGGCAGCGTCAATCCCATCCTCGGGGATGGCGATCTGCTGTTCGAGGTCTTCGTCAACGTGCTCGACAATGCGATCAAATTCACACCCGCGGGCGGGCGGATCGAGGTCAGGCTGGCGCAAGGGGAGCGCGGGCCTCAGGTCGATATCGTCGATAGCGGCCCCGGCATCAGCGAAAGCGAGAGGACTGCCGTGCTTAACCGTTTTTATCGCGGTCAGAACGAAATACAGGCCCCCGGTTTCGGTTTGGGATTGAGCATCGTGATGGCGATCATCCGCCTGCACGATTTCGGTTTCGAACTGGCGGCAGCCAAGCCGGGCACGCGGGCAACGGTGTTCTGCTGGTCGCTTGGGGAATAGGCAGGTATCGGATTTCGCCAGTTTCGGCAATACCCCGGAAAGCGGCTGGTTTTCGGGCCGGTCATGGATCAGAATCTGCTTGATTAAATTAATTTTATAGAAGTTTTGACAGGTGTCGCTTGGTTATAATCCCGCAGTTATTGGAATCGGCCAGCTTTCATGCTGGCCGTTCCATGAATAAAGACACCGATTTCGACTGGAGTAGCCTCACATGATATGGATTGTCCGAATCGCATTAAGCCGCCCGTATACCTTCATGGTGCTGGCGCTGCTGATCTTGATTCTTGGACCGCTGGTTTACGTGAACATGCGCACGGACATCTTCCCGGACATCAAGGTGCCGGTGGTCAGCGCAGTGTGGAACTACAACGGCATGCCGCCCACCGACATGTCCAATCGGATCACGACCTTCTACGAGCGTAACCTGACGACCACGGTCAACGATATCGAGCATATCGAGTCGCAATCGCTTCCGGGCGTGGCGGTCGTCAAGATATTCTTCCAGCCAAACGCCAACATCAATGCCGCCGTGAGCCAGGTGACGGCGCTTTCCCAGACCGTTCTGAAACGCCTGCCGCCGGGTATCACGCCGCCGCTGATTCTGAGCTACAACGCATCGAGCGTGCCGGTCCTGCAATTGGCGCTGTCCAGCGATACGCTGCTGGATAACCAGTTGTTCGATATCTCGAACAACTTCATCCGCCCGCAATTGGCGCAGGTCGAGGGAGCGGCAGTACCTTCGCCCTATGGCGGCAAGAACAGGCAGATCATCGTCGACCTGGACATGCAGGCCTTGCGTTCCAAGGGGCTGGTCCCCAGCGACGTCAGCAATGCGATCCAGAAGCAGAACCTGATCCTGCCGGCAGGCACGGAGAAGATGGGCACGTTCGAATATAACGTGTTGCTGAATGCGAGTACCAATATTCTCGACGAGCTGAACGACCTGCCGATCAAGACGGTCAATGGTGCGACGATCCTGGTGCGCGACGTGGCGCATGTGCGCGACGGTTACTCGCCGCAGCAGAACATGGTGCGCGTCGATGGCAAGCACTCGGTGCTGACCACCATCCAGAAGAACGGCAGCGCTTCCACGCTGGATATCATCGAACACGTGAAGGAGCTGCTGCCGCGCATCGAGGCGGGTGCCCCGGCCGGCCTGAACGTCGACCTGGTGGGTGACCAGTCCATCTTCGTCCGGTCTTCCATCGACGGCGTGATCCGCGAAGGCGTGATCGCGGCCGGCTTGACCGGCCTGATGATCCTGCTGTTCCTGGGCAGCTGGCGTTCGACCCTGATCGTGACGATCTCCATTCCGTTGTCGGTCCTATCCGCGATCATCGCGCTGTCGGCTTTCGGCCAGACGCTGAACGTGATGACACTGGGCGGCCTGGCGCTGGCGGTCGGTGTGCTGGTCGACGAGGCCACGGTGACGATCGAGAGCATCAACTGGCACCTGGAGCAGGGCAAACCCGTGGAAGGCGCGATCCTCGACGGGGCGAACCAGATCGTGGTGCCGGCCTTCGTGTCGCTGCTTTCCATCTGTATCGTGTTCATCCCGATGTTCTTCCTCAGCGGCGTGCAGAAATACCTGTTCGTCCCGATGGCCGAGGCGGTGATATTCGCGATGATCGCCTCCTTCATCCTGTCGCGTACCCTGGTGCCGACGCTGGCGAAATACCTGCTGCGTCCGCATGTTCCGCACCATGAGGGAGAGCATGTGGTGCCCAAGAATCCGCTGGTGCGCTTCCAGCATGGCTTCGAGAACGTTTTCACCCGCGTGCGCGAGACCTACCGCCAGTTGCTGCTGCTTGCGATGACGCATCGCCGCAAATTCATCACAGGTTTCCTCGGCTTCGTGCTGGCTTCGTTCATGCTCCTGCCCTGGCTGGGGCGCAATTTCTTCCCGGTCGTGGATGGCGGACAGATCAAGCTGCATATCCGGGCGCAGACCGGCACCCGGCTGGAAGAAACGGCAAGGTTGTGCGACGAGGTCGAGAACCGGATCCGGCAATACATTCCCGTCGAAGAGATCGACAATATCGTGGACAACATCGGCTTGCCGGTCAGCGGTATCAACCTGACTTACAGCAACTCGTCACCGATCGGTCCCGGCGATGCGGATGTGATGATCACGTTGAAGGAGGGGCATCGCCCCACCGAGCAATACGTCGAGATGCTGCGCGCCCGTCTGGCCGACGATTTCCCGGGAGCGACCTTCGCTTTCCTGCCGGCCGATATCGTGAGCCAGATCCTGAATTTTGGCATGCCTTCGCCGATCGATATCCAGGTCATCGGTTTCAAGCGCGCCGAGAACCAGAAATATGCCGCGATGATCATGTCGCGCCTGAAGAAGATTCCCGGCCTGGTCGACTTGCGCGTCCAGCAGGCATTCAACCAGCCGGAATTGCATGTGGACGTGGATCGCACCCGTGCCCGCGAGATGGGATTGACCCAGCACGATATTGCGACCAACCTGCTGGTCTCCCTGTCCGGCAGCTTGCAGACCGCACCGAACTTCTGGGTCAACCCGTCTAACGGCGTCTCCTATCCGTTGGTCGTGCAAGTGCCGCAGTACCGGCTGGATACGCTGAACGATCTGCAAAACATCCCGGTCTTGTCGAGCGGCGATTCGACATCGGAATCGCAATTGCTTAGCGGCGTGGCCACGATTTCTAGAGGGCAGGGCGAGTCGGTGGTGTCCCATTACGATGTGCAGCCGACCATCGATATCTTCGGCACCACGCAGCAGCGCGATCTCGGCAGCGTGGCGCACGATATCAACCAGGTGCTGGAGGAGACCGCGAACGATCTGCCCAAGGGCTCGTTCGTGGAGGTGCGCGGCCAGGTCAAGGCGATGAGCGATTCGTACAGCGAACTGCTGTTCGGCCTGCTCGGTGCCGTGGTGTTCGTGTATCTGCTGATCGTGGTCAACTTCCAGTCGTGGCTGGATCCTTTCGTCATCATCACTGCGCTGCCGGCGGCCATTGCGGGCATCATCTGGATGTTGTTCACCACCGGGACCACCTTGTCGGTGCCGGCACTGATCGGCTCGATCATGTGTATGGGGGTGGCGACGGCCAACAGTATCCTGGTGATCAGCTTTGCGCGGGAACGGCTGCAGATGGGCGACGACGGCATCGCCGCAGCGGTGGAGGCGGGCTTTGTCCGTTTCCGTCCGGTGTTGATGACCGCCCTTGCCATGATCATCGGTATGATCCCGATGTCGCTGGGTCTGGGCGATGGCGGCGAACAGAATGCCCCGCTGGGCCGGGCTGTGATCGGCGGCCTGTCGTTCGCGACAGTCGCAACACTGCTCTTTGTGCCGGTGGTGTTCAGTCTGGTGCACAGGGATAAAGGGAAGAGCACGGTATCCCATGCTGAAACATTAAACGTGGAGCAAAACAATGTCTGATAACCATCCTCAACCTGCCTTGTCTGGCCGTCGTCTGCGTCTGGCTGGCGGGATTTTTGCCGCAGTCGCGGTCACCATTGCCGTCGTCGGCATCTACATGCGCATCGATCACGCGAATGACCTGGAAAAAGCGGTCGAGTCGCAGCATGTCACGGTGAAGGTCGTGTCGCCGCAGTTCGGTCCCAGCACGCAGGAACTGATCCTGCCGGGAAATGTGCGCGCCGATCTGGATGCGCCGATCTATGCGAGGGTGAGCGGTTATCTGAAGACATGGGAGACCGACATCGGGGCCCGCGTCAAGAAGGGACAGTTGCTGGGCGAGATCGAGACGCCGGAACTCGACCAGCAGATCATGCGGGCGCGGGCCGATGTGGCGTCCGCCCAGTCGAACTGGGAGATCGCGGACGTCACCGCCAAACGCTGGCAGAATCTGGTCGCTTCCGATTCCGTTTCCCGCCAGGAATCGGACGAGAAGACAGCGGATGCCAAATCCAAGCGCGACATATTGAATGCGGCGAAAGCCAATCTGGATAGCCTGCTGGCGAGCCAGTCGTTCCAGCGCATCGTGGCGCCGTTCGACGGGGTGGTCACCGAGCGCAACACCGATATCGGCAAGTTGATCAATCCGGGCAGCAACAACGGCCAGGCGTTGTTCCGCGTGGTCGACAACCGCAGGCTGCGGATATATACCGAGGTGCCACAGAGCTTCGCTTATCTGATCAAGCAGAAGATGCCGGTGAAGATCTACTTCCCGGAATTGCCGGGGCAGCCTTTCACGGCCAGCGTGCTGAGTACCGCCAATGCGATCCGCGAATCGTCGCGCACCACCACGGTCGAGCTGCTGATGGATAACAAGAATGGCAAGGTGTTCTCGGGAAGCTATGCGGAAGTCCATTTCGACCTTCCTTCCAGCGCCCAGATTTACCGTTTGCCGGTGAGCGCGCTGCTGTTCCGCAAGGACGGGCTGGAAGTGGCGACCGTGGGGCCGGATAACCGGGTTGTACTCAAATCCATCACCCTGGCGCGCGACCTTGGGCGCGTGGTGGAAGTGTCCAGCGGGATCGAAAGCAGCGACCGTGTGATCGACAGCCCCAACGATTCCATCGTGCAGGGCGACATCGTGCGCATCCAGGGGGCGGACGCGCAAGCCGGCGACCACAAGAAAGAGGCTGCGCCATGAGATATATGCGGCTGGCATCGTCGATGCTGGGTATTTCCATCCTGATCGGCTGTTCCGAGGCGCCTGTCTACGAGACGCCCAAGGTTGCTGCGCCTGCGGCCTACCAGGGGGATGCCTCGGTCTGGCAACCGGCACAGCCTGCGGATCATCTGCCGCGCGGCGATTGGTGGAAGGCCTACAAGGACTCGACGCTGGACGATCTGGTGGTGCGGCTGGATGCGGCGAACCCCGATCTGGCCGTGGCCGTGGCGCATTTCGACCAGGCGAACGCCTATGCCGCGCAAGCCCGAGCGGGCTATTTCCCGACGCTTTCGGCGGGCGCCTATTCGACGCGCAACAAGCAGTCCCAGACCCGGGCGCTGCGTTCTGCGGCGCAGCCGAATCTATACAACGATAACGCACTCGGCCTGGCCGCCTCGTACGAGGTTGACCTGTGGGGACACGTGCGCAATCAGGTGGAAGCGGGCGAAGCCGGTGCGCAAGCGGCAGCGGCGGAACTGGAGTCGATCCATCTGAGCCTGCGAGCCGAACTGACGAACGATTACCTGACCTTGCGCATGCTGGATGCGCAATCCAGATTGCTGGCGGATGAGGTCGATGCTTATGCCAAGGCATTGACGCTCACCCAGAACCGCTTCCAGGGTGGCATCGATTCGGCCCTGGATGTCTCCCGCGCCAAGGTTCAGCTCGAGACGGCCAAAGCCAAGATTTCCGACATCGCGGCGAGCAGGGCGCTATATCAGCATGCGATCGCCACGCTGGTCGGCGAATCGGCTTCCAGCTTTGTCATCGCACCTGCCGTGGTGGATATCCAGTTGCCTTCCATCCCGGTGGGGGTGCCGACCACGCTGTTGCAGCGCAGGCCGGATATCTCTGCGGCGGAACGCAATCTGGCGGCAGCCAATGCGCGTATCGGCGTGGCCAAATCGGCATTCTTCCCGACCCTCAATCTGAATGCCGCTGGCGGATATGAAAGCACCAACCAGGCGGGATGGCTGAATGCGCCTAACCTGTACTGGATGATCGGGCCGAGTGCGCTGATGACCATATTCGATGCAGGCCGACGCGAGGCCGTGGTGGCGCAGGAAGAGGCCGCCTTCAAGGTGGCCGGCGCCAGATACCGTGCCACTGTGCTGCAGGCTTTCCGGGAGGTCGAAGATAACCTGTCGCTGCTGAACGAGCTGACCGAGGAGGGCAAGGCTCTGACGGCTGCGGTTGTCGATACGCAGCGCACGCTGGATATCGCCATGAACCGTTATCGCGAAGGAATCGCCAGTTACCTGGAAGTCGTGACCGCGCAAGCCGCGGCGCAGCAGGTGCAATTGGACGAACTCAACCTGCGCAGAAGGCGCTTGCAAGCCAGTGTCAACCTGATTCGCGCACTCGGCGGCGGCTGGGATAGTACCCAGATGGCCGAACGCTGAAAATTTATTGATAATAAATTCAACTGGATGCAACAAATTGCGCATTTGTTGATCCAGATCAATATGCGTCAAATTTGTGTCAAAAATGAAACAGAAGATCCTGCTTTATTGGGGTGGTTATTGAAATTGCGATGAACGGGGTGCTACCTTGCGCTCCGGATTAGGCGGGGTGACCTGCCGAATCATTGGTTTCGTTGAGGGATGGGCCCGATACGAAAACGAATTTCAACCCTGAGGAGATCTTCAAATGCAAAAGAAAATCATCGCACTGGCTATCGCTGCTGCTTTTTCTGCACCGGCATTCGCTGATGTGAACATGTATGGCGTTGTTGACGCAGCCGTGGCGCGCGCTTCCGCTGACGGTCAGAAGAGCGACCTGCTGGCCGTTTCTGGCGGTCTGTCCCAGTCCCGTATCGGCGCGAAGGCCGCAGAAGATCTGAGTAACGGCATGAAGGCCGTGGTCAATATCGAATACGGTCTGGATACGCAATCCAACACAGCAATCGGTTCTGGTGGCGTGGGCAATACGAACGTTATTGCACGTCAGCAAATGCTGGCCCTGGCTGGCGGCTTCGGCACCGTTGCAACCGGCTATCTGCAGACCACCGGCTATGACTTCGCGGTCAAGTTCGACCCGACTGCCGATTCTCTGGTATCTCCGCTGCAAAGCATGACTGGCGCCAACGGCTTCCTGATTGGCTCCGCTGCAGGTGCTGCTCGTGCTCAACGCGCATTGGCCTATATTTCTCCGAACATGAGCGGCTTTACCGTTGCCGTGAACTATGCCACTGCGCTGGCTGGCGTGGGTAACCTGACGGTTGCTTCTAACCTTGCCGACGTCAAGACTTCCGCAACATTGGCTTCCGTCAACTACGACTGGAACGCGCTGTCCGTCGGCGGCGTGTACGCCAAGACTTCCGCTCCTACAGCGACACCTTCAACAACTGATTACGCTCTGGGTGCATCTTACGATCTGAGCGTGGTCAAGTTGTTCGGTACCTACCAGCAGACCAAAACGGATGCCGCGGGTGTTGCTGGCACTGCCAACAAGGCGATGTCCTTCAGCGCCCTGGCCCCGGTCGGCCCTGGCTCGGTGCTGTTCAGCTATGCCAAGTCGACCCTTGGTACTGTCACCAGCCAGAACGGCAGTGGTTACACCGTGGGCTGGCTGCAAGGTCTGTCCAAGATGACAACTGCTTATGCAACAGTGACCAAGGTGAGCAACGGTTCGGCTGGTACCCAGTACAGCGTGATCAACAACGCGCTGGCGGGCGGTGCGATGACTGCCGGTGGCAGCTCTACCCTGTTCGCGGTCGGTCTGAACAAGAAGTTCTGATCTGGCTTCTGCGGAGTGAGCCGGTTCAACCGGTGTAGAACTGAACGGCCACCTTCGGGTGGCCGTTTTTATTTGACAGTGCAACTTCGATTGCCTAGATTGTCGCCATTCGCCACAGGAGATCATCATGCTGAATCTGGACCGTCTCATCATCGAATTCGATAAAGGTTTGCGCACGCTGTTTGCGGATGCGCCGACCGCTCGCCCTTATCCCGATGCGAACATCGCCGATACCGAGATGAGCGAAGCGGAAAAGAAGCATGCCGCGGCGCTGATGCGCATCAACCATACCGGCGAGATCTGTGCGCAGGCCTTGTATCAGGGACAGGCGCTGACCGCACGCGATCCTGCGGTGCAGGAAAGACTGAATCATGCCGCGTGGGAGGAGACCGAGCATCTGGCCTGGACTTCGCATCGCGTGCATGAACTGGGCGGGCGCCTGAGCCTGCTCAATCCGTTCTGGTACACCGGTTCGCTGGCGCTGGGTGCCCTGGCGGGCGCACTGGGCGACAAGTGGAACCTGGGATTCCTGGCCGAGACCGAGCGACAGGTCGGCGCCCACCTGCAGAGCCACCTGGACGGACTTCCGAAACAGGATGCCAAGAGCCGCGCCGTGGCGCAGCAGATGTATGTGGATGAAGTCGGGCACGCCGATATGGCGCTGGAACTGGGTGCGGCGGAGTTGCCGCTGCCGGTGAAGCTGGCGATGCGCGGGATGTCGAAGGTGATGACGAAGACGGTTTACTGGGTTTGATCGTCATTCCGGCGAAGGCCGGAATCCAGCGGTTTGACCAATCATGCAGTTGGGTTTGTCCTCGCGATGCGAGGGTTTTTATCTTTCACTGGATTCCGGCCTTCGCCGGAATGACGGTAATGCGTGCTGGATGAGTAAAAGCTATCCTTCCACGATCTCGAAATCGTGCGTCACCTTGGCAGTCTTTCCCAGCATGATGGAGGCGGAGCAGTATTTGTCCGCGGAGAGCTTGATGGCGCGCTCGACTTGTTCGCGCTTGAGGTCTTTGCCCGTCACCACAAAGTGCAGGTGAATCTTCGTGAACACTTTGGGATCGGTTTCGGCGCGGTCGGACTGGATATCCACTACGCAATCGGAAATTTGCTGCCGCCCTTTTTTCAGGATGGTCACCACATCGTAAGCGGTACAAGCGCCGGTACCGATCAGCAACATCTCCATTGGTCGCGGTCCCAAGTTGCGTCCGCCGCCTGCGGGCGGGCCGTCCATCACTACCGCATGACCGCTTTCGGTCTCGCCGATGAAGGAAACCTCTTCTACCCATTTGATGCGTGCTTTCATTTGACACCCCGTTGAATGATCCAGTTGTCTGTTTCGTCCGCGAACCGGCAACACCGTTCCCGGATATTGTCGACGAGAATACTAAATTGCTGCCATCACCCGCAAGGAGTATCCAGCACCAACCCAGGCAAACGGGAAAGGATGGTCACGATTTTAGCTGATACCAGAACATCCCGATCAATTCGTGCAGGAAAATCCTGCTGTCCAGCAAGGCGCTGGCGCTGGGGAGGAAAGCCAGCAAGTCGATGCGGTAACGCGTGGTGTAGGCGGTCGGTGCGGGAACGACCTGGAAGCCGGCGGCCTGGAACGCCTGCACCGCACGCGGCATGTGCCAGGCATGGGTGACGAGATAGATGCGCCTGATGCCATCCTGCTTGAGCAGCTGTCTGCTCAATTGGGCATTCTCCTGCGTGTTGTCCGAGGCTCCCTCCGCCCAGCGCACGGGTACGTTGAACTCCTTTTCCAGTACCTGCTTCATCAGCTCGGCCTCGGACACGCTGTTGCCCAGCGGCGTGCCACCCGTCGTCAGGATCGGTTTGCCGGTCTCGCGGTACAGCTTGGCGGCGTAGCGCAGGCGTTCCAGTGTCTCTTTCTTTACCGTATCGCCGCCGTATTCCGGTGCGCGGAAATTGGTGCCGCCGCCCAGCACCACGATGGCATCCGCCAGCGGTTTTCGGGTATCGACGGCATAAGGCTGGCCTTCCAGGCCTTGCAGCATCGCCTCGGCGAAGAACGGCGTGGAAAGCAGCCACAGCAGCGTCACTGCCGTGCCGAGCAGCAAGCGCGCGATCAGCGGACGCTTGCTCCACAGCCATAACCCGAGGACCGCGATGAGCAGCAAATCGAGCGGCGGCAGCAGGAAGGCGCTGATCAGATTGGTGACGAACCAGGTCATATATTCAAGCCTCGATGGAAATGGATTTGCGGACAACCGGATCGACCGGCCCGTCCGCGGTCCATTATCGCAGAAGGCCGAAAAATGGCCGAGCGCGTCACAATAAAATCATCTGTGTGTCATTAAAGTTTCGCATGCGGCGGCGACACTGGCCGGCATGAAGAGTCTGCTCAAATACTGGCGCTGGTATATACCGCTGCTGCTGTGGAGTGCAGATGCCCATGCATGGGGACTCTACACCCATGTCTATTTCGCCCAGCTGCTGCTGTGGGCGGTCCCGCTTACCGATCCGCGCTATCGCCGCGCGATCAAGTCCTTCCCCAGACTGGTGCTGGCCGGCGCCTGCCTGCCGGATCTTGCGCTGTTGAGCGAACAATCCTGGGGCGAGCCGTTCTCGAGCACGCATCAATGGCAGCGTGCGCGCAAACTGCTGGACGATGCCCGGAGCGACGAGGAATACGCGCTCTCGCTGGGCTTTGTCAGCCACTTGCTGGTCGACGTGATTGCGCACAACCACTTCGTTCCCGCGCACGAGAAGATGTGGGGCAACGTCCCCGTGCTGACGCATGCCGCATGCGAGTGGGCGATGGACATGCACATCCGCACGCAGTTGTTTGCCGAGCCGGCCGAACTGATGCAGACGCACCGTGCCGAACTGGCCGAATATGTCGCGCAGCATTTTTCCTGTCCGCCGAGCCTGGCGCGGCGCGGCGTCGGTATGCTGGCCGGTGCGGAGAGCCTGCTGCGTTTCAGCCGTCTGTCGCATCTGTGCTATCGCGGTGCGCGCTGGCTCGATGCCGGGATGCAGCGCCGCTTCAACTATTACCTGAGCGAGACCGGTGCGCGGTTGACCCACATCGACCGCATCCTGCTGGGAGAAGCGCCGGTGTGGGATGCCAATCCGCATGCCGATGATCCTGTTGTGCGCCGGCGCATCGAGCTGGTCAATCCGCTGCAATTGCGGCATCGCATGCCGCTGCCGCAGGACGTGTTCAGCGAGGCCTAGGCCGCCGCCCGTGCCAGCTTGAACTGGCCGAGCGTCTCGAACAGTGCTTTCGATGCATTGGCCAGGCTCAGCATCTCGTTGCGCGCCTGCTCGATGTCGGTGGCGGTGCTGGCGCTGATGGTGGCGACCGAATTGATGTTGAGCGAGATGTTTTCCCCCGCTGCCGACTGGTCTTCGGTGGAAGAGGCGATCTGGCGCATCATCTCGGTGACGATGAGTACGGATTCCTCGATCCGGTGCAGCAGTTGTCCCATGTTCTCGCCGTGCAACACGCCCTGAGCCACTTCCTGCTTGGCCAGCGTCATGGCCTTGGTCGCCTGGTCGGTTTCGCTCTCGATCAGCTGCACGATCTTGGTGATATCCGAGGTCGCGCTGGTGGTGCGTTCCGCCAGCTTGCGCACCTCGTCCGCCACCACCGCAAAGCCGCGTCCCTGTTCGCCGGCACGCGCCGCCTCGATGGCGGCGTTGAGTGCCAGCAGGTTGGTCTGCTCGGCGATCTCCTTGATCATGCTGCTGACGCTGCCGATACGCTGGATCGCATGGTTCAGCTCGTTCATGGTCTTGACCGAGGAACTGACGGTCTGGTCGATCTGCCCCAAGGCGAGGATGGTGGACTTGCCGGTCTCGCCGCCGGATTGCACCAGCGTCAGGGTCTGCTTGGCGGCGGAAGAGGCATTCGCCGCGTTGGTGGCGATCTTCTTGATGGTGTTGCCCATGGCATCGATGGCATCGCTCACCTGGAACACCTTGGCCGACTGCTCCTTGGCGTTGGCGGTGACCGAGTGCGCCATCTGGCTGACCCCGTGCGCCGTCTTGTGCGTCTGGTTGGCCGAAACGTGCACCTCGTGCAGGATGGTCTCGAAACGCGCGATGAAATTGTTGATCGTGCTGGACAGGTGGCTGATCTCGTCGTTGTTGTATGCGGTCAGCCGCCGGCTCAGGTCGCCGTTGTGCAGGTGGTTGATCTCGCCGACGATGTCTTCCAGACGCTTGCGCAGGTGGCGGCCGAACAGGGTCTCGGCGACCACAGTGATGATCCCCAGCGCGACCAGCGGCAGCAGCACCACCCACAGCACCTTGCTCATCACCGCCTCTATCCTGTGTTCTGAGTCGGACTCGGCTGCCTTGTTCACCGTGGCCAGCTTGTCCAGCTGCTGCACCATCGGCGCGAGGTACATGCCGTACATGGCGTCTGGGATCTGCAACGCGTCGTTCGGGCTGGTCGCCGCGATCTTGATCGCGTTCCTGAAGCCCTGTACGTAGGCGCCCCACTGTCTGGATATGGCTGCCAGCTGCTCGCGCAGGTCGGGCTGCGGCGACGCATCGCCGGCTCGCTGCAGCAGTTCCTGGATGTGGGCATCGGCTTGATCCAGCTGGGTTGCGGTCTCGCCCAGGATCGGGTCGCCGCGGCTGATCGCCAGTGCGGTCGCCTTGATCTCGATCAGGCTCTTGTCCATCAGCTGCATGGTCTGGCTGGTGTGGAATTCCTGGCGCAGCTGGTTCAGGTTGATCATCACGAAGGCGATGACGGTGACCATGCCGATTACCGATATGCCCATCATGAGGCGCAGCTGTTGTTGCAGGGTCAGTGTCTTGAGCAGTGAGATGGAACGCATGTTCGGGATCTCCGAAATATGGAATGGTGGATGGGTGGGTCAGATCAGGGCGAAGGACAGTCCGGCGACGGCAGCGCCGAGCGCTGCGCCTGCCAGCACGTCGCTCGGGTAGTGCAGGCCGAGTATCGGACGCGACAGCCCAACCAGCACGCTGAACGGCAGCACCAGCCAGATCAGCCCGTGGAAGTAGGCGACTGCGACGATGCCGAACCCGACGGCGTGCATCGTGTGTCCGGACGGGAAGCTGAACTGGTCCAGCGTCTTGCCGACGCAGACGATGGCCGGATAGACGTTGAACGGGCGCGGACGCAGCGTCTTGCCCTTGATGAATTTGTAGAGCGCGGTGCCGACCAGGCCGACCGCGATCATGTGCACCACCGCTGGCAATGCGGCGCCCTGGTATTGCAGCAGCAGCACGATCATCAGCACATACCAGAACACGCCGTCGCCCAGGCGGCTGACGAGGCGGAACAGGTTGCGCACCGTGAAGCTGCGGCTCTGCCGGTTGCAGAACGCGCACAGCTCCATGTCCCAGGTCTTAATCTGTTGCAGGGGAAAGTTCAGGTTGGACATGTTGAGCTCCCTGTTTGCGGACGATGTCGAGCAGCACGGCTTCCATTTCGCCCATGATGTGTTCCCAGGTCAGCGACTCCACCGTCTGGCGTGCGGCGATGCGCAGGCGCTGTACGCGGTCCATGTCCGAGACCAGGCCGCGGGCCTGGGTCACGAACGCATCGGTGTCGGCGAAGGGGACCAGCAAGCCGTTCACGTCGTGCTGGATGTGCTGCCGTGCGGCGGCGTAATCGTAAGCGATGGTGGCCAGGCCGCTGGCCATCGCCTCGACGGTGACGTTGCCGTAGGTCTCGGTCAGGCTGGGATAGAGGAAGATGTCGCCGGAGGCGTAGTGCGTCGCCAGCGGTTCGCCGGTCTGCATCCCGGCGAAGATCACGTGCGGGTGCTGCTTCTCCAGCTCGGCGCGTGCCGGGCCGTCGCCGACCATCACCAGCCGGGCCAGCGGGTTGACCTTGCGCATCTGCTCGAATGCCTGGATGACCACGTGCAGGTTCTTTTCCGGCGCGATGCGGCTCACCAGCATGACCACCGGCGTGTTCTCGTCCGCGTTCCAGGATGCGCGCAATTCGTTGCTGCGCTTGGCCGGGTGGAACAGTTCCGCATCCACGCCGCGCGAGACCACCAGCACGTCCCTGTATCCCTCGAACTCCAGCTGTTGCTGCAGTGAAGTGGTGGGGACCAGCGTGCAGGCCGCCTTGTTGTGGAAGTGGCGCAGGTAGGCGGCGATCGGTTTCTTCAGCAGGCCGACGCCGTAGTGCTGCGTATAGCTGTGGAAGTTGGTGTGGAAATCGGTGCTCACCGGGATGTCCAGCTTGCGTGCGGCGGACAGCGCCGACCAGCCCAGCGGGCCTTCGGTGGCGATGTGCACGATGTCCGGGCGCTGCAGCTTCCACAGGCGCACCAGCAGGCCCTTGGCGGGCAGCCCGGATTTCAGTTCGGGATAGCCTGGGATGGGCATGCCGTTCACCAGCGTTTCCTCGTAGCCATCCTCTTTTGCCGCCACGTCCTGTCTGGATTGGCGAGGGCGGATCATGTGGATGCGATGCTGGCGGCGGCGCAGGCCTTGCACCATGCGCCCGATGGTGATGGCGACACCGTTCACCTCGGGCAGGTAGGTTTCAGTGACCAGCGCGATGTTCAGTTGCGCCGACGAAGTGAGGTTTTCGTTTGGTGTATTCATACGGCGCATGCTGCCGCGCGCGTGTGAATATTTGATTAAATTTTCTTGAAGAGTTGATGAACGGAACCTGTCCGCGCCCGATGCTCATGCCGTCAGCACCAGCCCCCATACCACCAGCACATTGATCAGGCTCACCAGGACTGCCGAGCTGCCGATGTCCTTAGCACGCTTGGCCAGATCGTGGTTTTCCAGCGAGATGCGGTCCACGGTGGCCTCGATGGCGGAGTTGAGCAATTCGATCACGATCACCAGCAGCACGCTGGAGATCATCAAGGCCTTGCCGATGTGGCTCACCGGCAGCCACAGCGCCAGCGGGATCATGACGATGGCGAGCAGCACTTCCTGCCGGAACGCATCCTCGTGCTTGTACGCGGCGCGGAACCCGGCCAGCGAATAGCCGAAAGCGTTCCACAAACGTACCAGACCTGTCTTACCTTTATACGGACTTTCCATCGAACGGCTCCTGAAATGTATGACATCAATGTGCTGCAGCAATATAACAGCAGTTCCCTCCCGCCAAAAAGAACGCGCACCGGACTGCGTGCGCGTAATGGGAGGGGGAAACGCAATCGGGAACTAGGCGGCCTTCCGCATGAAATGCTTGGCGTAGCGGGCGTTCATGCGCGATACCGGCATCAGGATGAACAGGTCCGCACAATTGAAGTCGGGATCCCATGCCGGCTCGCCGGCGACATAGGCACCCAGGCGCAGGTACCCCTTGATCAGCGGCGGGATGGTGACATCCAGATTCTGGTTCAGCGATTCCAGCGGCAGGCGGCAGTGCGGAAACACGTGGTATTCGGCGGGGGCGCCGTGCAGTTTGTGCACCTTGTTGTAGACGCTGGCGGCATAGTGGCCGCCGTCGCCCATGCTGATGCTGGCGCAGCCGATCAGGTATTCATGGCCGTGCTTGCCGATGTAGTCGGCCAGGCCGCTCCATAGCTGGGTGATGGTCGCGCCGTCGCGGTAATCGGGGTGCACGCAGGAGCGTCCGACTTCGACCATGCGGTCGCGCAGGTGCATCAGGCGCGACAGGTCGAATTCGGTCTCGGAGTAATAGCCGCCCGCGATCACCGCCTGCTCCGGCGGCAGGATGCGGTAGGTGCCGACGACCTTGTCGTTGCCATGGTCGCGCACCAGCAGGTGGTCGCAGAACTCGTCGAAACGGTCGATATCCAGGCCCAGTGCGGCGCTGGGCAGCTTGGCCCCCATCTCTTCGGCGAAGACCTTGAAGCGGACACGCTGGGCTTCCGCCACTTCGGCGACCGTGCGTGCCAGGCTGAAAGTGAGCCTGCCGGGTGTTTCGCGCTGCTCTTGCTTGATCAGGTCCAGCATTGTGTTCTCCCGTTGAATTGATGGGAGCAGGTTAGCGAGCGGATATTGCAGCGGGGTTAAGGGAATATGAAAAATTGATGAAGTCACTTGGCCTGGTGCGGCGAGGCCTCGTGTGCGAGCGACGGATAGAGCAGGACGCAGTAGAGCGACTGGAAGTGCTGTTCGGCTTCCATGCGCGCGATGACATGTGCGGGATCGGCGAGCTGCGGTGACATGATGGGCGCGGCATGCATGTCGGCCAGCGCCATGCTGATGTGGTGCCGCACGGAATTCGTCAGGATGCGCCGGTCGGTGCCGCTCGCCTCCAGCGGCGGGGTGGCGACCAGGCGGACGTGCAGTTCCGGTTCGCTCAGGATGTTCCACATCGAAGCGCCGAAGGACATATCGTCGATATAGGCGGCGGCCATGCTGTGTGCGCCGTTCCTGTCCTGATAACGGATGGCGACGGGATGTACCTGGGCGCCGGCGTCGATGGCGGGTTGCAGCAGCGAGGCATGGAAATGCGCCACCCGGGTGCCGTCGGTGGTGGTGCCTTCGGGGAAGATCGCAAGGCAGCCGCCGCGCTGTAGCAGCTCGACCAGTTGCACGTTGATGCGCGCGGCGGAGCGAGCCTTGCCGCGTTCGATGAACAGGGTCTGCGCGCGCGCACACAGCCAGCCGATCGCCGGCCAGCGGCGCACTTCCGATTTTGCGACGAAACGCATCGGCACCACGGCATTCAGCACGAACACATCCAGCCACGAGATGTGGTTGGTGACGATGAGGCCGTGGCGCAGCGAGCGTAGCGGATCGGCGTCATCGATCTCGATGCGCACATTGAAGATGTCCAGCAAGCCGGACGACCAGCGCTGCAGGATGCGCCGCTGCAAGGCCAGGCTGAACCATGGATAGGCCACGGCCAGGGCGAGGCCGTAGCCGATGTGCAGCGCGAGGCGCACGGCGCGGAACAGGGCGATCAGTCGTCTGGCCAAGTCGTTCTCCCGCTTCACGCTGCCGACAGCACGGAGAACACCGAGAAGGTGCACAGGTAGTCGAGTGCGCCGCCGATGCCGCAGGTGAGCAGCAGGCTGCGGATGCTGGGCGTGGTTTTTTCGGAGACTGCTGCGTTTCCTGCGGCGGTTTTTCTCATGGCATGCTCCTGGTGGTCGGTTGGCTGCGTTGCTCGATGAACAGGCTGTTGCCGGCAGTTTTTTTGGCCATCTTCTTGGCGTCGGTCATGGCGGCGGAGACTTCGTGATGCGACATGAACAGCCCCGGCTGGATCTGCGTCGCGCCGATGGACAGGCTGGTGAGCGGATGGAACGTGACGGTGCCGTCGCGCCCCTCGCTGCTGTATCCGCCGGCGGCCAGGTGCTCTTCCCGGAACATCAGTTCGGCAGCCTGTTCGAACGAACGCAGCGCCTGTTCGCAACGGCTGCGCCAGTCGCGGCTCTGCATCAGCAGGATGAAATCGTCGCCGCCGATGTGGCCGATGAAATCGAGTTTGGGATCGCAGGCCCAGCTGAGGATGCGGCCGGTGAGCTGGATCATTTCGTCGCCCTTGCGATAGCTGTAGGTATCGTTGAAGGGCTTGAAGTGGTCGAGGTCGCAATAGCAGGCGACGAAGGGGGTGTCCGCCTGCAGCAGGCGTTCGATGTGCTCATTGATCGGCACGTTGCCCGGCAGCAGCGTGAGAGGGTTGGCGTAGCGTGCGGCTTCCAGCTGCATCTGCGTCAGCTCCCGCAACAGGTCCTGTCCCGAGGCGACGCCGATGTAGCGTCCGTTTTCGGTGATGATGAAGCCGTCGGCAAAATGGCGACTGTCGGCTTCCGCCAGGAAGTGGCTGAGCTCCTCGATGGGCATGCTCTTCTCCACCAGCAGCGGTTCCCCCGCGATCAGCCCCCCGCAGGGTTTCCGGCCCATCAGTTCGCGCTGGTAGGGCTTGGCGAAGCGGTCGATGAACTGGTAGCGGTTGATCAGCCCATGCGGTTTGCCGCCCTTGACCACGGGGATGGTGCGCAGCGCGGGATTGTCGGTGAAGCGCTGGAACACATGATCGTTCAGGGTCTCGGGATGCACCGGCTCGACGTAGGTCAGCAGCTTGTGTGCGCTCATCTGCGAACGCCGGTTCAGTTCGGCCTTGGGGAAGACGGCGATGTTGGTCGAGTTGATGATGCTGCTGGTCTCGGAGGAGGCCAGCAGCGGTGGCGTCGGGCTGGGGCGTGCGATGAAATAGCCCTGGCCCAGGGCGATGCCGATGTCCTTCACTACGCGCAGCTCGGCTTCGGTCTCCACCCCTTCGGCGATGACATGGGTGCCGCAGCTCTCGGCGATGTGCTGGATGGATTTGAGGAACTGCAGCTTGATCGGGTCGTGATCCACGCCCTGCACGAAATGCATGTCGATCTTGATGAATTCCGGGCGCAGTTCCGACCACAGGCGCAGGCTGGAGAAACCTTCGCCCAGGTCGTCGATGGCGATCTTGAAGCCCATCGAGCGGTAGTGCAGCAACGCATTGCGCATGCCTTCGAAATCGAAGGTCGGCTGGTTCTCGGTGATCTCGATGATGACCCGTTCCGGGTTGAGGCCCAGCTGGCTCAGGAAGGCCAGCGTCTGGCCGTTCTTGAAGCTCGGGTTGGTCAAGGTCAGCGGGCTGACGTTGAGGAAAAGGTTGCCGGGCAGGTTGAGCCGGGCGAATGTTTCCAGCACGGTCTGGCGCGACAGCATCTCCAGTTCCAGCTGCAGCCCCTGCTGTTCCGCGGCGCCGAACAGGTTGATCGGGGAATGCAGCGGACTGTCCGCCGGACCGCGTATCAATCCCTCGAAGCCCAGGAACTCGCCGCTCTTGAGATCGATGATGGGTTGGAACAGTGCGCTCAAGCGTCGCTGTTCCAGGATTTCGCGGAGAGGCGTCATTGCTTGCTCCTTCATGCGCGGCAAGGGTAGTCTTGCCAAAAACTGTGCGCGGGCGGTGGTGCGGTACTTTTCGACAGGTAGAATGCCGAGCATGGAGTCCTCCTGCTAGCCTGATTTGGGAGCGGACGATAACTCCGGCTTGTTACGCGAATATGACGGGGAGAAGATGGGGATACTTGGCTTGCGGCACCGACCTTCCGGCGTGAACGCACGTTTTGCCGGCAAGGGATGGCCATTCGCGGACTACGTGTCGCAAACGCAGGCGATGCTGCGACAGCTTCATGAAGGGAAGAATGAAGCGGAAAGGATCGTCACGGGCAACTCCCCTTTCGAGCTGCATCCTGCGGGCGACTATCGGCAGGGGCGCGACAAGCCTTGCCGGCGCGGCGTGCTGCTGACGCACGGCCTGACAGATTCCCCCTATCACATGCGGCATTTGGCCGCGTTCTTCCAGCGCAACGGCTTTCGCGTGATGGCGGTGCTGCTGCCGGGGCATGGTACCCAGCCCGGCGACCTGCTCGAGATGCACCGACGCGAATGGGCGGCGGCCGTGGCCTATGGTGCCGACTGCCTCGCCGCCGAGGCGGACGAGATTTACCTGGCCGGTTTCTCGGCGGGCGCCGCATTGAGCGTGCTGCAGGCCGTGCAGGATTTGCGGGTGCGAGGCCTGTTCCTGTTCTCGCCGGCTTTCGAGATCACCCCGCTGGCGCGCTGGGCCAACCTGCATAAGCTCTATAGCTGGCTGATGCCCGCTGCGGCGTGGGTCAGCGTGATGCAGGACAAGGACCTGTATAAATATGAGTCGTTCTGCAAGAACGCGGCAGCGCAGATGCACGCGCTGACGCAGGCCTTGCCGCAATGCGACATGGACATCCCGGTATTCGCCGCCGCCAGTGCGGACGATGCCACGGTGATGCCGGCCGCGACCCTGCGGTTCATGCAGCGTGCGCGGCATCCATGCAGCAGGCTGGTCTGGTACTCGACCGAAAAGATCGAACGGCGCAATGTGGAATGGGTGGATAGCGCCATCCCCGAAAGACGCATCCTGAGCAGTGCCCATACCGCCATCGTCATGCCGCCGGACGACCCGCACTACGGCGCGGCCGGGGATTATGCCAACTGCCTGCATTATTGCGAGAAGGATGGCGAGCGCTATCGCGCCTGCATGACGCAGCCGCAGGACGCCTGGCTGGGCGAGGTGGATCCGCAGTATCTCGGCCGGGGCTTGTTGCGCCGCCTGATGTACAACCCGCACTATGCTGCGATGGAAGCGTCCATGCAGAGATTCATCGAGGAATTGCCATGAACGGAACGTTGGTCTTCGCCCATCGCGGCGCGAACAGGGAGGCGGCTGAAAACACGCGCACCGCTTTCGACAAGGCACTGCATTACCCGATAGACGGCATCGAGACCGATGTGCAGCTGAGCCGCGACGAGATCGCCGTGCTGTGGCATGACCGCGACCTGAAGAAACTGGAGCTGCCCGGCAAGCGCATCGACGATTTCGACCTGGCACAGTTGCAGGCGATGGATTTCGCCGCGCATTTCGGCGCATCGGCTACTCCCGAAGGGGTGATGCAGCTGCGGGAGTTCATTGCCGCCTACCGCGCGCGCTGCCGTTTGCTGCTGGAGATCAAGAATCGCGACTGGGAATCTGTCGCGCGCCAGGAGTTGAAGGTCAGGCAGACGCTGGCGCTGGCCGGGCCGGCGGCGGACGACCGCATCATGGTCTCTTCCTTCAACCTGGACAGCCTGGTCTATGCGCATCGCATCGATCCCCGTTGCCCGCTGGTGTTCAATCTTGAGCCGGAACACGATGTGGATTTCGCGCGGCGGACATTGACCCGACAGCCCTTCCTGCATGGCCTGTGTGTCCACATCTCCACGCTGGACGTTGATATGATGGGTCTGGTGCGCGAACGCGGCAAACGCATCGCCGTGTATACCTGCAACAGCGAAGCCGAGATCGGCCGCGCGCTGGCGCTGGAAGTGGATGTGCTGATCAGCGACGTGCCGCAGATGGCGTTGCGGATGAGGGACGAATGAAGCGCGACTTTTCCGCGCTGCGCGGGGAGTTCGACCTGCTGGTCTGCGGCGGCGGCATCTACGGCGCGTGGACTGCTTACGATGCGGCACTGCGCGGTCTGCGGGTCGCGCTGGTAGAGCAGGGCGACTGGGCGGGCGCGACCTCGTCGGCGTCGAGCAAGCTGATCCACGGCGGCCTGCGCTATCTGGAGACCTACGATTTCCGGCTGGTGCGCAAGGCGCTGAAGGAGCGGAGCCTGCTGTTGCAGGCGGCACCGCATCGCGTGTGGCCGCTGCGCTTCGGCGTGCCGGTGTATGCGGACAGCCGCAACGGCACCTTGTTGCTGAAAGCGGGACTGACCTTGTACGACATGCTGGCCGGGTTCCCGGACGAGCCGATGCGGCATCGTTACCACGGCAAGCAGGAATTCTCCGCTCATTTCCCGTTTCTGGACGATGCCACCCTGAAGGGCGGCTTCACCTACGGCGACGCGCAGACCGACGATGCGCGGCTGGTGCTGGAGCTGGTAGCAGGTGCGATGGCGCATGGCGCGGTGTGCGTCAATTATGCCAGGCTCGTGGCATGGAACGAGGAGCGCGCGCAGGTGTGCGGCGCCACGGTGCTGGACGTGGAGAGCGGCATCACGACACAAGTGCGCGCCAGCCAATGCGTGAGCACAGCCGGGCAATGGACGGCTGCGACGGAACAAGGCAGGTCATGGTGCCGCCTGAGCAAGGGCATCCATCTGGTGCTGCCGGCCTTGCCGACGAACGAGGCGATCCTGCTCACGACGAAAGAGGACGGACGCGTGTTCTTTGTCATCCCGTGGTACGGGCGCACGCTGCTCGGCACTACCGATACCGATTATCGTGGCGACATCGAGCATGTGATGGTCGAAGAGGCTGACGTGGAATACCTGCTGGCCGCCGCCAGCCGCTACCTGAAGACGGCGTGGACCCGGGCGGATGTCATCGGCAGCTATGCCGGCTTGCGTGTGATGAAGCGGAGCGATGCCGCGCATCCTTCTGACGCCAGCCGCGATTGGGAACTGAAGGCCGCCGCCAACGGCCTGCTTTACGCCATCGGCGGCAAGCTCACCTCGGCGCGCGAAGACGCGACCGTGATCGTCGATACGGTATGCGCCCGGCTTGGTGTGGCGGCCGGCTGTGCTACCCGGGGCGGGGGCTTCCCCTGGGAGCCCCTGCAGGATTTTGCGGCCTGGTCGGCTGATGCTGTGGCGACGGCGCAGCGCTTCGGCATCGATGCGGAGTGCGCGGGATGGCTGCTGCATCGCCACGGCGCCCGCGTCGATCAGGTCTTGCGCATGGTCGAGGAAACGCCACAGCTGGCCGCGCGCATCGTGCCGGCGCTGCCATTCGTCTATGCCGATCTGCTGCTGTGCGCGCGCGACGAGATGGCGGTACACCTGTCCGACCTGTTGCGCCGGCGCATGCCGTTGCTGATCCTGGCGCGGCTGGACGCCCGTGCGGTGCGTCATCTGGCGGAACTGGTGGCGCCGGTTCTGGGCTGGGACGAAGCCAGGATCGTCCAGGAGACCGGGGCTTGTTGCGCATGATCGCCGCCGTCGCGCTCGACCTGGGAACGACGGCGATCAAGGCGGGCCTGCTGTCGCAGGACGGTACGCTCAGCAGTATCGTGGTTCGGCCGGCACCCGAGATCGTCGCGGACGGCGGACGGTATGAGAGCGATGCACTGGCCTATGCGCAGGCTGCCGATGTGGTGCTGGCCGAATGTCTGGCGCAGACGGATTCCCGCCAGCTCTTGGGTCTGTGCAGCCAGCGCTCTTCTTTCCTGCTGTGGGAGCGCGTCAGCGGCAAGCCGGTCACGCCGCTCATCTCCTGGCAGGATGACAGGGGCAAGGAGAGCTGTGCCGCATTGCGCGAGCATGAGGGCGTCATCCGCAAGCTGGCCGGATTGCCGCTGACGCCGTATTACCTGGCGCCGAAACTGCGGGCCTTGCTGCAAGGGCAGCCGGCATGGCGCGAGCGGTTGCTGAGCGGCGAATGGCTGCTGGGGACGCTGGACACCTTTCTCATCTGGCGCTGGACCGGCGGCGAGCGGTATCTGACCGATGTTTCGATGGCGGCCCGCACCTTGTTGATGGATATCCATGGCCGGCGGTGGTCGCCGGAATTGTGCGGACTGTTCGACATCCCTTTGCAGGCCTTGCCGCAGATAGGACCTTCGACCGGCCTCGGTATCCCGTTGAACAATGGTTTGGTCCTGCAGGCCAGCATGGGCGACCAGTCGGCCGCGCTGGTGGCCAGTATCCCCGCCGGGCAGCCGGAAGCACTGGTCAACCTGGGGACCGGCGGGTTCGTCGTCTGTTACCTGCCTGAAGGCAGGAGTGCCCCAGACGGCTATTTGCAGACGCTGGTTTGGCAGGACGGGGCGCGGCGGGCATACCTGGCCTGCGAGGGGACGCTCAATTCCATCGCGGCCGCGCTGGCGCCTTATCCGGCGGCGATGTGCCGGGTGGAAGAGCTGGCCTGCGACGATATCTTCTGCCTGGCCGAGCCGAGCGGACTGGGTGCGCCGTATTTTCGCAGCGATCTGGGCGTGACGTTCTCGGCGCCGGTGGGGCACCTGCCGCCGCAGCGGGTCGCCGGCCTGCTGCTGGAAGGCATCATTTTCCGCGTGGCGCGGATACTGGAGGATTTCCAGCGCGAATGCGGCATCCGGCGCGCCTGTTTGTCCGGCGGCCTGTCCGGCCTGGAGTGCCTGCAGCAAGGGATCGCGCTTTGCGCACCTTTCCCCATCCAGCGGCTGGTGCAGGCTGAGGCTGGCCTGGTCGGGGCGGCCCGGCTGGCTGCCGGAATGGATGGTACGTACGGCAGAGCGGCCGCAAACATAGAGGTACCGCAGTTTCCATCCGGGTTGCCGGGGAAATATGGGCGCTGGAAGGCGTGGCTGGACGGGGTGCTGCGCAACCGGGCTCCGGGGCAGGCGGAGCGGATCAACGGATAGATGTTTGACACGGGGGGAGGTCTCGCATAGAATGCGCGCCCTTCGCAGTCTGTTATCCATTTTTAGTTTTAGGAAATGCCATGAAAACATTTTCCGCAAAGCCGCACGAAGTCCAGCACGACTGGCTGCTGGTCGATGCCAGCAATCAAGTACTGGGGCGTTTGGCCAGCCAGATCGCAGCCCGTTTGCGCGGCAAGCATAAGGCCATCTATACGCCGCACGTCGATACCGGCGATTTCGTTGTGGTCGTCAATGCCGACAAGTTGCGCGTGACCGGCAACAAGGCACAGGCCAAGATGTACTACCGCCACTCCACTTACCCGGGCGGCCTGTACGAAACGAATTTCACCAAGCTGCAACAGCGCCATCCGCAGCGCGTGCTGCAAAAGGCCGTGCGCGGCATGTTGCCGAAAGGCCCGCTGGGCTACGCCATGCTGAGCAAGCTCAAGGTGTACGGCGGTGCGACCCATCCGCACAGCGCGCAGCAACCGAAACCCATCGATCTGTTGAAGGCTTAATCATGAGCGTGACTTATAACTACGGAACGGGCCGTCGCAAGAGCGCGGTGGCACGTGTGTTCATCAAGCCTGGCAAGGGCGAAATCATCGTCAACGACAAGCCGATCGACGTGTTCTTCTCCCGCGAGACAGGCCGCATGGTGGTGCGTCAGCCGCTGGAACTGACCGAGACGGTGGGCAAATTCGACATCATGGTGAACGTCACCGGTGGCGGCGAATCCGGTCAGGCCGGTGCGGTGCGCCACGGCATTACCCGTGCATTGATTGACTACGATGCCAACCTCAAGTCCACCTTGAGCAAGGCAGGCCTGGTGACCCGAGATGCGCGTGAAGTCGAGCGTAAAAAGGTCGGTCTGCGCAAGGCGCGTCGCAGGAAGCAATTCTCCAAGCGTTAATCCCTTGCAGGGGGTTCGCAGGACAGAAAAAGCCGCCTTTGGGCGGCTTTTTCCTTTATCATTTACAGCTGATTTTTGGGGTGAGAACTGTGTTGAAGATCGGGATCGTAGGCGGTACGGGTTATACCGGAGTCGAGTTGCTGCGGTTGCTGGCGGGACATCCGCAGGCCGAGTTGCGGGCGATCACTTCGCGTGCCGATGCCGGTATGCCGGTGAGCCAGATGTTCCCCAGCTTGCGTGGCTACGTCGACCTTGCGTTTACCCATCCGGACCAGGCGGGTCTCGACCAGTGCGATGTGGTGTTCTTCGCCACTCCCAATGGCATTGCCATGCAGCAGGCGCGCGCCTTGCTGGAAGCCGGGGTGCGGGTGATCGACCTGGCTGCCGATTTCCGTATCAAGGACATCGCCGTCTGGGAGAAGTGGTACGGCATGAGCCATGCCTGCCCGGACCTGGTTGCCGAGGCCGTATATGGCCTGCCGGAAGTGAACCGGGCGCAGATCAGGCAGGCGCGGCTGGTGGCGAATCCGGGGTGTTATCCGACCGCGGTGCAGCTGGGTTTCATTCCTTTGCTGGAGGCTGGGCTGATCGAGGACGGTTCGCTGATCGCCGATGCCAAATCCGGTGTGTCCGGGGCTGGGCGCAAGGCCGAGATCCACACCCTGTTCGCTGAGGCGGGCGACAATTTCAAGGCTTACGGAGTGGCAGGCCATCGGCACCTGCCGGAGATCAGGCAAGGCCTGGCGAACGTGATCGGCAAACCGGTCGGGCTGACTTTCGTGCCGCACCTGACGCCGATGATACGCGGCATCCATGCCACATTGTATGGGCGGCTCAAGCAGGATGCCGACTTGCAGGCGTTGTTCGAGCAGCGCTATGCCAACGAAGCGTTCGTCGATGTGCTGCCTGCCGGCAGCCTGCCGGAGACGCGTTCTGTGCGCGGCTCCAACCTGTGCCGCATCGCGGTGCACAGGCCGCAAGGCGGCGATACCGTGGTGGTGCTGTCGGTGATCGACAATCTGGTGAAAGGGGCGGCGGGGCAGGCGGTGCAGAACATGAACATCATGTTCGGTTTGCCCGAGTCGACCGGATTGAACGTGGTTCCACTGTTGCCCTGACATGGCGATGATACGGAGCTTAAGGCGCAAATTCAGTATCTCGGCTCCGCGGCTGTCGGTACGCCCGCATGTGCCGTGGTATGTGCGCTGGGCGATCGTGTTGCCGATTCTGGCGCTGTTCGGCCTGCTGGTCTGGTGGGCCTACAATTCCGGGCTGGAATTCGCGGGATTCCACCGCGGCCAGACAGAGAAGGAACTGACCGAACTGCGCGAACGGGTGCATTACCTGGAAAGCGAGAATGCTTCCCAGGCCAATCAGATCGCAGCCTATGAACGCCAGGGGCAGATCGAGCAGGCGTCGACCCAGGGCATCGAGGCACAGCTGAGAAGTCTGAACGACGAGAATGCGCGCCTGAAGGAGGATCTGCTGTTCTTCCAGAACCTGCCGCTGACCGGCGCACGCGAGGCCGAGCTGTCCATCCACCGGCTGAAGATCGAGCCGGATTCGCTGCCCGGCGAATATCTGTGCCGCATGTTGCTGGTGCAGAGCGTGCAGCAACGGGGCAAGGCGTTCCAGGGGAATATGCAGCTGGTGGTCAACGGCGAGCAAGATGGCAGAAAAGTAGTGCTACAATTCCCGCAGGAAGACTCGCCGTCGGATGTGGCGGGTTACCAGCTGAGTTTCAAGTATTACCAGCGTGTGGACAAGGGTTTCAAGCTGCCGCCGGAGATGAAGGTCGAGAGCGTCCAGGTGCGGGTGTTCGAAAAAGGGATGCAGGAACCCAAGGTGCAACAGACGGTCAACTTGCCGTCGTAAAGGAGAGGCAGGCATGTTCAGCAGTCGGAATAGTAAACCGCAGAACCGTATCGACTCCCTGGTCGGCGCCGGGACCCGGATCGATGGCAACGTCAGTTTTACCGGCGGCTTGCGCGTGGACGGAGAGATCAAGGGCAATGTCATTGCTGATCTGAGCAGGCCGAGCACCCTGGTGCTGAGCGAGCATGCGCGCGTGGATGGCGAGATCAGGGTTACCCATCTGGTGGTGAACGGCACCGTCGTGGGGCCCGTGAACGCCTCGGAATACCTGGAACTGCAGAGCAAGGCCAAGGTCACAGGAGATGTGCACTATAAGACGCTGGAGATACAGTTGGGCGCGATCGTCGAAGGCAGACTGATTCATTTGGCGGAAGCGGAAGACAAGGTAGTGGCATTCAAACTCGGTGCAGCCGAGTCTTAATCAAACATTTTAGGAGGCAATATGAATACAGTGACCGATATACAAGACCCGCTGCTCTTTACCGACAGCGCTGCGAACAAGGTGAAGCAACTGATCGAAGAGGAAGGCAATGCCGAACTGAAACTGCGCGTGTTCGTGACGGGCGGCGGCTGCTCCGGTTTCCAGTACGGCTTCACCTTCGACGAGATGGTCAACGACGACGACACCGTGATGAACAAGAACGGCGTGCAGTTGCTGATCGATCCGATGAGCTTCCAGTATCTGGTTGGCGCTGAGATCGACTATACCGAAGGCTTGGAAGGTTCCCAGTTCGTCATCAAGAACCCGAATGCCACCACGACCTGCGGTTGCGGTTCGTCGTTCTCGGCGTAGGTTTGAAGCGGATTGTTGCAAGGACGGGGCGCGAGAGCGCCCCGTTTTGTTTTATGCGGGATAGATCGCACCCAGTACACAGGGGTGTTTCGCCCCGGTGACGGCAGGCAGGTTTGCGGGGTGCAGGTGCAAGGCCTGTTGCGCCAGCCAGGCGAAGGCGATGGCTTCCATCCAGTCGGCGGCGATGCCCAAGGTCTCGGTCTTCAGGATGCGGCAGTGCGGCAATGCGCGTTGCAGGTGCGAGACCAGCGCTGCGTTGTGCGCGCCGCCACCGCACAGGTAGAGTTCTTCGGCACCGGTGCAGAAGCGTTGCGCGGCAGCGGCAATGCTGTCGCCAGTGAGCGCCAGCAGGGTCGCCTGCACGTCAGCCGGGGACTCTTCTCCGCTCAGGTGTCGTTCCAGCCAGGCGAGGTTGAACAGGTCTCGCCCCGTGCTTTTGGGCGGGAGGGTGGCGAAATAGGACTCGGCCAGCAGGCGCTGCAGCAGGGCGGGGATAATCTTGCCGCTGGCAGCCCAGGCGCCGTCCCGATCATAGGCATGACCCTGGTGGCGGGCGATCCAGGCATCCATCAGCAGGTTGCCGGGGCCGGAGTCGAATCCCGTCGTCGTGCTGCCGGGCGGAAGGTCGGTCAGGTTGGCGATGCCGCCGATGTTGACGATCACCCGATGGATGCCGGAATGGCGCAAGACCCGGTCATGAAAGGCCGGAACCAGCGGGGCTCCCTGACCGCCTGCTGCGATGTCGCGGCTGCGGAAATCACCCACCACATGGATGCCGGTCAGTTCCGCCAGCAGGGCCGGGTTGTTGAGCTGAATGGTATAGCCGTGTTCGGGGCGGTGGCGCACGGTCTGGCCGTGACAGCCGATGGCCTGCACATGTTCCGGTGTCATTCGAGCCTTGTTCAGCAAGACCTGAGTGGCGCTGGCGTATTCGCGCGCCAGCTGGTTGGCGGTAAGCTGGGCCTGGTGCAGTTCGTTATGCGAGACCTGGTGCAGCGAGAGCAGCGCTTCCCTGAGCGGCCCCGCATACGGCTGGTAATGGCTGGCGACGAGGCGGGGCGAGGTTTGCGAAAGATCGACCAGTGCGGCATCGATCCCGTCCAGGCTGGTGCCGGACATGATGCCGATATAGAGGTCGGGAGCCGTACTCACCTAGTCGAGATTGGCGATGCGGGTATTGTGATAGGTGTCCAGCTGGGCGAACAGCGCACCGGTTGCCGCGCTGAAGGCGGTACGCTGCGCTTCGCTGATCGGCTTGCCGTCGGGCAGCGCCACTTTCAGCGGGTCGCGCTGCACGCCGTTCATCTTGAACTCGTAATGCAGGTGCGGTCCGGTGGCCAGACCGGTCATGCCGACGTAGCCGATGATCTGGCCTTGCCCTACGCGCTGGCCCTTGTGCAGGCCGCTGGCGAAACGCGACAAGTGCCCGTAGACCGTGGAGAAGCGACCCTGGTGGTCGACCATCACCACGTTGCCGTAGCCCCCCTGTTTGCCGACGAAGGAAACGACGCCGTCGCTGGTGACCTTGACCTTGGTACCCATCGCTGCCGCGTAATCCACGCCCTTGTGCGAGCGCCACTTGTTCAGGATCGGATGGAAGCGCGACTTGCTGAAGCCGGAACTGACGCGCGAGAACTCCAGCGGCGAACGCAGGAAAGCCTTGCGCATGCTCTTGCCTTCCGGCGAGTAATAGTCGCCGGTGTACTCGGTAGTCTGGAAATAGGCGGCGCGGAATGCATGCCCGTGGTTGATGAACTCGGCGGAGAGGATGCGGCCGGTGCGGGCTGGTTCGCCGTTGACGTAGTTCATCTCGTAGATCACCGTGAACTTGTCGCCCTTGCGCAGATCGCGGTGGAAGTCGATGTCGCCGCCGAAGATGTCGGCCAGCTGGTTGGCGGCCGGGTCGGGCAGGCCGACCTCGTCGGTTGCGGCGAACAGGTTGGTCTTGATCTCGCCGGTACGGATCTGGATGCGTTTTTCGGTCACCGCGGGCAGGCTGCTTACCTTGAACCCGCCGCCGTTCTTTTCGATGACGACCTGGTTGCCGTCGCTGTCCGGATAGCGCAGCGCCAGCAGTGCACCGTTGGCGTCCGTCTCGGCCTGGACTTCCTTGCCCACGGACAGCCGGCGCAACCCTTCGGCAGCCTTGTTCTTGCGCAGGTAATCGCTGGCGGCCTGGTCTTCCACGTTCAGCCGGCGCAGCAGTTCGGCAATCGTATCGCCGCGCTGGATGCGCTCGTTGCGCCAGAAGCTCGTTGCACTGGTGGCCACCGCCGTGGCGGAAGGCAGCGCGATATCCTCGATCACGGTCTGTTGCGCACCCGAAATCACGTCCGTCTGCGGCATGATGCCGAAAGCAGTCACCACCCCTAGCAAAGGCAGGCTGGACAAGGTGACGAACCATCGCAGCTTCATTTTGTGCGCGTGTGACAAGGTGTTTTGCGGTAACATTCGCGCCTCCCAAGGCGGTAGAGCCTGTGAATGACCGTGCATCTTTAACGGCAAACACAATGACTTATTGAATTTTAGGGCGCCACTTTAACAGAAAGCGGCAACCCCTCAAAATCCGCTCAAGCGACGAACAAGTGACAGACAAGCGGTCTTTCGACATGGATCAACAGGAAATCCTCAATCAAATCAAGCGCGGCAGCGACGAGCTGCTGCTCGAATCCGAACTGGAGAAAAAACTGGCGCAAGGGCGTCCGTTGCGCGTCAAGGCAGGCTTCGATCCCACCGCGCCAGACCTGCACCTCGGCCACACAGTCCTGCTCAACAAGATGCGCCAATTGCAGGACCTCGGGCACCATGCCCTGTTCCTGATCGGCGACTTCACCGGCATGATCGGCGATCCTACCGGCAAGAATGCCACCCGCCCCCCGCTGTCGCGCGAGCAGGTGCTTGCCAATGCGCAGAGCTACCGCGACCAGGTGTTCAAGGTGCTGGATCCGGACAAGACCGAGGTGGTGTTCAACTCCGCCTGGATGGACAAATTCAGCGCGGTCGACCTGATCCGGCTCGCCGCCACCCATACCGTGGCGCAGATGCTGGAACGCGACGATTTTTCCAAGCGCTACAAGGGCAACCAGCCCATCGCCATTCACGAATTCATTTACCCGCTGGTGCAGGGCTACGATTCGGTCGCGCTCAAGGCCGACATCGAACTTGGCGGCACCGACCAGAAGTTCAACCTGCTGATGGGGCGCGAACTGCAGAAGCATTTCGGTCAGCCGGCGCAGTGCGTGCTCACCATGCCGCTGCTGGAAGGCCTCGACGGCATCAACAAGATGTCCAAGTCGCTGGGCAACTACGTCGGCATCACCGATACCCCGCAGGACATGTTCGGCAAGCTCATGTCCGTTTCCGACGACCTGATGTGGCGCTACCTGGAACTGCTGTCGTTCCGCAGCCTGGCACAGATCGCCAATTTCAAGGAAGAAGTCGCGCAAGGGCGCAACCCGCGCGACATCAAGGTGATGCTGGCGCAGGAGATCGTTGCACGCTTCCACTCGCAAAAGGCAGCCGAAGACGCGCTGGCGGAATTCGAGGCGCGCTTCCAGAAAGGCGTGCTGCCGGAGGACATGCCCGAACTTGCCGTGCAATCGGTCAACGGCAGCATCGCCATCGCCAGCCTGCTCAAACAGGCCAATCTCGTCGCCAGCACCTCGGAAGCGCTGCGCATGATCGACCAGGGCGGCGTCAAGCTGGATGGCGAAAAGGTCAGCGACAAGGCGCTGCAGCTCAAGGCCGGTGCGGTCGTGGTGGCGCAGGTCGGCAAGCGCAAGTTCGGCCGCGTCAGCATCGGCTGATGCCGGTGCCGCCTCGCACGAACCGCTACAGGGGCAAGCTTTCCGGGCCGTGGAAGGCGCAGTGAAAGGCGTGCATGCTCGGTTGGATCAAGTACGTATTCGTTTCGCACTGGCTGCAGTACAGCCTGCTGGCGGCGACCTGGTTCGGCGGCTACATCATCCATGACCATCTGACCTCTCCCTTGCTTGTGCTGTATTACGCGGCGCATATTTTCGCGGCGGCCGCATTCTTCGGCGTCGGCATGTTCTATCTGCATCCCGGCAACAAGGACATCGCCTCGCGCCTGCATTCCGCCTCGCCGCAAGACGTCACCCGCACCGTGCACCGGCTTATCTTCCATGTGCTGAGGGCATTGCCGTTCACCGGCGCCCTCATCTTCCTGGTGCCGGACAGCGGTTACGCACTCGGCAAGGACGGCTCGTTCTGGCTGACCCACGTTTACAACGACAACTTCGCCCACATGCTGCACGGCATGCTGTTCTACCTGATCGTCCTGGCCGGACTGTTCAATTTCCTGTTCGTGCTGAACAGGCGCCGCAAAGGACGCTAGCGGGCGCCCGCTGTCCGATAATCTGCCGCCGGAGAACAAGTCCTTGGCTCGGTCAGGTGGCTTTTGCCCCCGCCGGCCCGCCGGTCATGGCCGGCCTTGCGGAAAATATCGGTTGTGGAATAAGCCGTTGTTTTGTAGAATCGCGCCCTCGATTTTTTGGTAGAAGGTAGTTTGTTCATGACAACCGTACGTGTTAAAGAGAATGAGCCGTTCGAAGTGGCGATGCGCCGCTTCAAGCGTTCTGTGGAAAAGACCGGCCTGCTGACCGAGTTGCGCGCCCGCGAGTTTTACGAAAAGCCCACCGCAGAGCGCAAGCGCAAGCTGGCCGCTGCCGTGAAGCGCCACTACAAGCGCCTGCGCAGCCAGACTCTGCCTCCGAAGCTGTACTGATCCTTTTCAATAAGGCGACGCCGCAATCCTTGGAGGTTGCGGCGTTTGTTTTTGCGCAGAGGTGCACATGAGTCTGAAGCAGCAGATCACTGAGGACATGAAAACCGCGATGCGGGCCAAGGAAACGGCGCGCCTCGGGGCCATCCGCCTTTTGCTTGCCGCGATGAAGCAGCGCGAAGTGGACGAGCGCATCGAACTGACCGACGCCGATGTGGTGGCCGTCATCGAAAAGATGCTGAAGCAGCGTCGCGATTCCATCAGCCAGTATGAGGCTGCTGGTCGCCAGGACCTGGCCGATGTCGAGAAATTCGAAGTCTCGATCTTGCAGGCTTATATGCCGCAGCAACTCGGCGAAGCCGAGATCGCCGCCGCCATCGCCGAAGCCATCGTTGCGACGGGCGCCGCCGGTCCGCAAGACATGGGCAAGGTGATGGGCGTGGTCAAGCCCAAGCTGGCCGGACGCGCCGACATGGGCAAGGTTTCCGGCCTGATCAAGGCCCAGCTCACCAAGTAACGAAAACCTGCTGCGCGACCAGATTGCTGCGTTGCGCGGTGCCCGAAATCCTCATGTACTTTGAGTACATTCCGGTTTCTGCGCTCCGTGCGCCTTGCACTCTGGCCGCTCGCTACGGTTTTCAAGCTTCACGATAGAATTCTGGTTTCTTAATAAGTCTTAGGCGAGGGCGGAGTGATTCCAAAAAGTTTCATTCAGGATCTGCTCAATCGCCTCGACATCGTGGATGTGATCGAGCGCTACCTTCCGCTCAAGAAGGCCGGCGCCAACTACGTCGCCTGCTGCCCCTTCCATAACGAAAAATCCCCGTCCTTCACGGTCAGCCAGTCCAAGCAGTTCTACCATTGCTTCGGTTGCGGCGCACATGGCACCGCCATCGGCTTCGTCATGGAGCACACCGGCATGGGTTTCGTCGAGGCGGTGGAAGAGCTGGCCAAGAGCATCGGCGTCACCGTTCCCAAGGAAGCTTCCAATGTGCCGCAGCACAAGGTTGCGCCCGATCTCTATGAGCTGATGCAATCCGCCACGCGCTATTACCGCGAACAACTCAAAAAGACCCCGCGCGCCATCGACTACCTCAAGGGGCGCGGCCTCTCCGGCGAAGTCGCCGCGCGCTTCGGCATCGGCTATGCGCCGGACGACTGGCAGAACCTGAAGGCTGCCGTGCCGAATTATCAGGACGCCAGCCTGGTCGAGACCGGCCTGGTGATCGCGGGGGAAGAGGGCAAGCGCTACGACCGCTTCCGCGACCGCATCATGTTCCCCATCGTCAACGTGCGCGGCCAGGTCATCGGTTTCGGCGGGCGCGTGCTGGACAAGGGCGAGCCCAAATACCTCAATTCGCCGGAAACGCCGCTGTTCGAAAAAGGCCACGAACTCTACGGCCTGTTCCAGGCGCAAAAGGCCATCCGCGCCCAGCAACGCGTCATCGTGGTCGAAGGCTACATGGACGTGGTGGCACTGGCGCAGCACGGCGTGGAATATGCCGTCGCCACGCTGGGCACGGCCACCACGCCGTACCATGTGCAGAAGCTGCTGCGCCTGTGCGACCAGGTGGTGTTCTGTTTCGACGGCGACCGCGCCGGCCAGAAGGCGGCGTGGCGCGCGCTGGAGAACGCGCTGCCGCAACTGCAGGACGGCAAGCGCCTCGGTTTCCTTTTCCTGCCGGAAGAACACGATCCCGACACCTACATCCGCGAATACGGCCACGAGGCCTTCGAGCACGAACTGGAGAATTCGCTGCCGCTGTCGGGCTACCTGCTGCGCGAACTGACCGCGCAGGTGGACCTGCGCACCCAGGAAGGCAAGAGCACCCTGCTCAAAAACGCGCAGCCGCTGATCACCGCCATCACCGCGCCTACCACGGCGCTGCTGCTGCGCAAGGAAGTGGCCGCTTTGGCCGGCGTCACGCAGGCCGAACTGGAAGCGCTGTGGTCGATCAAGCCGGTTGCGGCAGCGCCGCGTGCCGCACCGCCCAAGGCCAGGCGCGCCGCGCCTTCCAGCCTGCGCACCTTGCTGCGCTGCCTGGTGATGAAGCCGGAGTTGGCGCGCGAACTGCCTGCCGACTGGCTGCGGGAAGGACATGCCGAGGGCGCCGAAGGCGCGGCCATCTCCGCGCTGGCCGATTGGCTGCAGGAATCCGCCGACGAGGCCAGCACGGCGGCGCTGATCCAGCATTTCCAGGGCGCGGCCCATGAAACCGTGTTCGCCGCCGCACAAGGCGAGATCATGCATCTGGGCGACGATTACGATGTCCGGGCGGATTTCGATGGCATCCTGCGCAAGATCCGCCGCGATGCCATCGAAGCCGAGATGGCCGCATTGCTGCACGGCAAGGGGCTGGGCATGGATGCCGCTGAGCGGGCGCGCCACGAACAGCTGAAGGAAGAACTCAAACAGCTGAAGGCGCAGCCCGGCTGAATGACACGGGGCGGGCACGCTATTTGCTGGCCTTGGGCGTTGCTGAAAATGCAGCTAAGCTGCGGAAATGTTTTGGAAAATCGGGTATAATCCGCGCCCTTTTCGACGGCACCCGTTTTTTAGTGGGCCGGGTATTTCGAGTACGAATCAACTTTGGGAATCCTCAAAATGGCGACTCCGCAGCAAAAGAAAAAAAGCAGCTCTTCCTCCAAACAGACCACAGCCAATAACAAGCAAACAGCCAAAGACAAGGCTGAAGCCGAAGCCGCGCTGGTCGATCCGTCGCAGGACGTCGAGGCCCGCCGCACGCGCCTGAAGGCGCTGATCCTGCTGGGCAAGGAACGCGGTTACCTGACCTATGCCGAGATCAACGACCACCTGCCCGAGATGCTCGAAGTCGAGCAGGTCGAAGGCGTGGTCAGCATGATCAACGACATGGGCATCACCGTCTGCGACGTGGCGCCCGACACCGAATCGCTGGTGATGAACGAGACCGCGCCTGCGGTCGCCGACGAAGATGCGGCGGAAGAAGCCGAAGCCGCCATTTCCACCGTCGACTCCGAATTCGGCCGCACCACCGACCCCGTGCGCATGTACATGCGCGAGATGGGCGTGGTGAACCTGCTCACCCGCCAGGACGAGATCGAGATCGCCAAGCGCATCGAAGACGGCCTCAAGCACATGATCCAGGCCATCTCCGCCTGCCCGGCCACCATCGCCGAAATCCTCGCGCTGGCCGACAAGGTGGCGAAGGAAGAGCTGCGCATCGATGAAGTGATCGACGGCTTCATCGACACGCAGGAAGAAGTGATGGTCAGCGAAGTCTCGGAAGAAGAAGTGGACGAGGAAGAGCAGGACGAGGAAGAGGAAGAATCGGAAGAGGATGGCGAAGCCGCCGCTGCCGCCAACCTGGCGCAGCTCAAGGTGGATGCGCTGGAACGCTTCTCGATCATCAGCGACCTGTTCACCAAGCTGGGCAAGGCCTACGAGAAATACGGTTACCGCAGCAAGCAATACGACAAACTGCAGCAGCAGATTTCCGACGAACTGATGCAGTTCCGCTTCTCCGCCAAGCAGGTGGATGCGCTGTGCGAAACCATGCGCGGCCTGGTGGAAGAAGTGCGCGGCTGCGAACGCAGCATCCAGGAACTGTGCGTGACCAAGGCTCACATGCCGCGCGCCCACTTCATCAAGGTGTTCCCGCTCAACGAGGGCAACCTGGACTGGGTCAAGCAGGAGATCGCCTCCAGGAAATCCTACAGCGAAGCCCTGTCGCGCTTCCAGGCCGCCATTGTCGACCAGCAGAAGAAGATGCTGTCGCTGCAGCAGCGCGTGGGCATCCCCATCGCCGACCTGAAAGAGATCAACAAGCAGATGACCAACGGCGAAGCCAAGGCACGCCGCGCCAAGCGCGACATGATCGAGGCCAACCTGCGCCTGGTGATCTCCATCGCCAAGAAATACACCAACCGCGGCCTGCAGTTCCTCGACCTGATCCAGGAAGGCAACATCGGCCTGATGAAGGCGGTGGACAAATTCGAATATCGCCGCGGCTACAAGTTCTCGACCTATGCCACATGGTGGATCCGCCAGGCCATCACGCGCTCCATCGCCGACCAGGCGCGCACTATCCGCATCCCGGTGCACATGATCGAGACCATCAACAAGATGAACCGCATCTCGCGCCAGATCCTGCAGGAAACCGGCGTGGAAGCCGACGCCGCCACGCTGGCGATCAAGATGGAGATGCCGGAAGACAAGATCCGCAAGATCCTCAAGATCGCCAAGGAACCCATCTCGATGGAAACCCCGGTGGGCGACGACGACGATTCGCACCTGGGCGACTTCATCGAAGACGCCAACTCGCTGGCTCCCATCGAGGCCGCGGTGTACGACAGCCTGCGCAACGTCACCAAGGATATCCTGGACAGCCTCACCCCGCGCGAGGCCAAGGTGCTGCGGATGCGCTTCGGTATCGAGATGAACACCGACCACACGCTGGAAGAAGTCGGCAAACAGTTCGACGTCACCCGCGAGCGTATCCGCCAGATCGAAGCCAAGGCGCTGCGCAAGCTGCGTCATCCTTCGCGCTCGGAAAAACTCAAGAGCTTCCTCGACGGCGAAAGTTAAGTCCACGGGCCCTTAGCTCAGTTGGTTAGAGCAGAGGACTCATAATCCTTTGGTCCCCGGTTCAAGTCCGGGAGGGCCCACCAACAACTGAAAGCCTCGCAGGAATGCGGGGTTTTTGTTTATGTGAGTTAATCCTCGAATCCTGGCGGCGGACGCAACTCCGCGTCAGGTTCAGAAACCGCAGGTGGCCATGTTCGAACAAGCCTTCAAGAATATCGACGACGTACTCCGCAAAGAAGCCGGCTGCGCCAGCGAACTCGACTACACCGAACAAAGCTCCTGGCTGTTGTTCCTCAAATATCTTGATGCGCTCGAACACAGCAAGGCCATGGAAGCCGAGCTGGAAGGCAAGAAATACACCTGGCTGATCGACCCGCCCTACCGCTGGGAAACCTGGGCCGCGCCCAAGGGAAAAGACGGCAAGATCGACCACAACGCCGCCATGACCGGCGACGATCTGCGCGACTTCGTCAACCAGACCCTGTTTCCCTACCTGCACCGCTTCAAGGAAAAAGCCGCCAACTCCAAAACGCTGGAGTACAAGATCGGCGAAATCTTCGGCGAGATCAAAAACAAGATCCAGAGCGGCTACAACCTGCGCGACATCATCGACCACATCGACGAATTGCGCTTCGGCTCGCAGGCCGAGAAGCACGAACTCTCGCACCTGTATGAAGCCAAGATCAAAAACATGGGCAACGCCGGGCGCAACGGCGGCGAGTACTACACCCCGCGCCCGCTCATTCGCGCCATGGTGCAAGTGGTCGATCCCAAGATCGGCGAAACCATCTACGACGGAGCCTGCGGCAGCGCGGGCTTCCTGTGCGAAGCGTTCGACTATCTGCGCGCCAAACCGCAGCTCACCACGCGCGACCTCAAGACCCTGCAGGAAGCTACCTTCTACGGCATCGAAAAGAAAAGCCTCGCCTACGTCATCGCGATCATGAACATGATCCTGCACGGCATCGAAGCGCCCAACATTGCCCACGCCAACACCCTCGCGCTCAACCTCGCCGACGTGCAGGACAAGGACCGCTTCGACATCGTCCTCGCCAACCCGCCCTTCGGCGGCAAGGAACGCAAGGAAGTGCAGCAAAACTTCCCCATCAAGACCGGCGAAACCGCCTTCCTGTTCTTGCAGCACTTCATCAAGTTTTTGAAAGCAGGCGGACGCGGCGCAATCGTCATCAAGAACACCTTCCTCAGCAACACCGACAACGCCTCGGTGAGCCTGCGCAAACACCTGCTGGAAAGTTGCAACCTGCACACCGTGCTCGATTGCCCCGGCGGCACCTTCCAGGGCGCGGGCGTGAAAACCGTGGTGCTGTTCTTCGAGAAAGGCGCGCCGACGCGCAAAGTCTGGTACTACCAGCTCGACCCCGGCCGCAACATGGGCAAGACCAACCCGCTCAACGACGCCGACCTTGCCGAATTCATTGAGTTGCAGAAGACCTTCGCCGATTCGCCCAAGAGCTGGAGCGTGGATGCGGCAGGCATCGACCCCGCGACATTCGATTTGTCGGTGAAGAACCCGAATGGCAATGAGGCCGTGGTGCATCGCAGCCCGCAGGACATCATGGACGAGATCGCCGCGCTGGATGAGCAGAGCGCGCAGGTATTGGGTAATATTCGAGCCTTGCTGTAAAGGAGAACATCATGCAAGACATACGCTGGCAACAACGCTTCGACAACCTGCAATCGGCTTACTCGCGACTGCAAGAAGCAGTCGCCGCCAACAAACAAGCGCCCGACAATCAACTCATCCAGATGGCGCTCATCAAATCCTTCGAGATGACGTTTGAACTGTCATGGAAAACCATGAAGGATTACCTCAAGTACAACGGCATCGACGTAAAGCTGCCGCGAGAAATCATCAAGCAGGCGTTTGCCACCGACCTCATCACCGACGGACAGATGTGGATGGACATGCTCGAAGACCGCAACCTGATGGCGCATACCTACGACGAAGCCCGCGCGCTCGAGGCGATCGATCACATCTGCCGGCGTTATCTGGCAGGGTTGGAACAACTGCATCAATACCTGTGCGCAAGGCTGGCTTGATGTTCGGATTAAGCGAACAAACCCTGGCCGCCATCCACGCCTGCCTGCAACAACACCCCGAAATCGTCTGGGCCAAAATCTACGGCTCTCGCGCCAAGGGCAATTACGAGCGGGGCTCGGACATAGATCTGGCGTTCAGCAGCCCAACCGACATCTCGGCGACATTGCTGGCCGCGCTCGACGAACTGCCCACGCCTTATCTGTTCGACGTGACGCATTACGAAAGCCTCAAGCATGAAGAGCTGAAAGAGCATATCGACCGCGTTGGCGTAGTGTTTTATCAGAGGGACGATGGGGCGTCACGATGAAGGCAGGGTGGCAGACTAAAGCCATTGGCGAAGTTTGCGAGGTCGTTAACGGCGGGACACCAAAGACAGGCATCAAGGAATACTGGGGCGGAGCGCATCAGTGGATAACGCCAGCCGAAATGGGGAAACGCAATAGTCCATACATTTGTGAAACCGAGCGAACCGTCACTGATGCGGGGCTTCAAAACAGCTCGGCTCGCATGCTGCCTCCATACTCAGTCATCCTGTCATCACGTGCGCCTATCGGTCATTTGGTTATCAATACCGAACCGATGGCAACCAATCAGGGCTGCAAAGGTTTGGTGCCGAGCGATCAACTGCACTACAAGTTTTTGTATTACTACTTGAGTAGCATCGTTGATTTGCTCAATGATCTTGGTAGCGGAGCGACGTTCAAAGAGTTGTCGGGTGGAAAGTTGAAAGAGGTCGGGATTTCCTTCCCTTCGCTCCCCGAACAGCAGCGCATCGTCCGCATCCTCGACGAAGCGTTTGACGGCATCGCCACCGCCAAAGCCAACGCCGAACAGAACCTGCAAAACGCCCGCGCCCTGTTCGAAAGCCATCTACAATCCGTCTTTACCCAGCGCGGCGAGGGGTGGGTGGAAAAAAGTGTAGGCGAGTTGGTTGATGAAGGAGTTTTGGTCAAGCCATTCGATGGGAATCATGGCGAGATCCATCCAACGCGAGCTGATTACACAGAATCAGGCGTACCGTTCATTATGGCATCCGACTTGGTAAATGGCGGCGTTGATACCGACCGTTGCAAATTCATTTCACGGAAACTGGCGGATTCTCTCCGAGTGGGGTTCGCAAAAGATGGTGATGTTTTGATTTCGCACAAGGGTACTATCGGTCGATCCGCTATTGTGAGTACGGCAGATGATTACATTATGCTGACTCCGCAGGTGACTGCATACCGTATCAAGGATCACAGCAAATTGCTCAACCGATTCGTTCGTTACTACTTCATGAGCTCTGAATTTCAGCAGCAAATAATAGATGGGGCTGCGGATGGTTCAACGCGAGCTTATATCGGAATTACGAAACAACTTAATTTGCATTTCAAATTCCCTTCTCTGGGTGAGCAACAGAAAATTGTCGAAAAGCTCGATGAGCTTGTTCCAGAAACCCAACGCCTCGAATCCCTCTACCAGCGCAAGCTCGCCGCCCTAGCCGAACTGAAGAGGTCGCTGCTGCATCAGGCGTTCAGCGGGGCGTTGTGAGTCGGTTACAGATCGTAACCGACTGCAACCGGCGTCAATTTGTCACCGGTTGCGGCGGGGATATGTTTAAGAAATGCTCTTTTTTGAACATATGTCCTATGGCGTGATAAGAAAACCGTGAAATTTATACACGTCATGGGTGACGTGTTAAGATATTTGCGATTTCTTATCACGTTCGTTCAGGGGGAAAGATGAAAGAACTGAACATTCCCGACCCTGCCAGCCTTGAGGTCAAGGCGGTCTGGCAAGCGCTTGCCGAGGCGCATCGGCATTTGGCCGAGCTGAAGGGCTTGTGCGAGTCGCTGCCCAATCGCGCCATTTTGCTGGATACGCTGGCGATTCAGGAGGCGAAGGACAGCTCGGAAATCGAGAACATTGTTACCACTCATGACGAGCTATATGCCTACGATCAGGGCGGTTCGGCTTCGCCTGCGGCCAAGGAAGTGCAGCATTACATTGCGGCGCTGAAGGTGGGGTTTACCGATGTGGTGAAATCCGGCCTGATCCGCATGAGTACGATCTTGCGGGTGCAGGAAGAAGTTGAGCAGAACAACGCCGGGTTCAGAAAAGTGCCGGGGACGGTACTGCGTAACCAGACGACGGGGGCTACGGTCTATGAACCGCCGCAAGATGCCGTGCTGATCGAAAAGCTGATGACGGATTTGGTGGATTTCATCCATGCGGACGACGACCTCGATCCTCTGTTGCGCATGGCGATTGCGCATCACCAGTTCGAGAGCATCCATCCGTTTTACGATGGAAATGGCCGTACCGGGCGCATTCTGAATCTGCTGATGTTGCAGCGCGATGGCTTGATGGATTTGCCCGTACTGTATCTAAGCCGCTATATCACCGCGACCAAGGACCAATATTACCGCTTGCTGCAAACAACTCGCGAAAGCGGGGATTGGGTGGACTGGTGCGTATATGTCGTGAAGGGGGTGGCGATTACCGCCAAGAGCGAGATCAGGCTGATCAAGAATTTGCGTGAGCTGATGCAAGCTACCAAACACCGGCTGCGTGGCGAGTTACCCAGGATTTACAGCCAGGAGTTGCTGAACAACTTGTTCCGTTATCCTTACACCAAGATCGAATTCGTCGAAAAGGATTTGGGCGTGTCGCGGATTACGGCGGCAAAGCATCTGGATACATTGGCGCAAAACGGTTTTGTGGAAAAGAAAAAAATCGGGCGCACAAATTTCTATATCAACCGCCCTTTGTTCAACCTGTTGACACAGATCAGCCTGAACGATGAATGAAGCCGAAACCCGCGCCGAACATATAGACCCCGCGCTGAAAGCCGCAGGCTGGGGCGAGGTGGAGGGCAGCCGGGTGATGCGCGAATACCGCATCACCGAGGGGCGCTTGCAGGGGGCAGGGCAACGCAGCAAGCCGGAGATTGCGGACTATGTGCTGGTGTATCGCAACCACAAGCTGGCGGTGGTGGAGGCGAAGCGCCGCGACCTGCCCTACACCGAGGGCTTGGCGCAGGCCAAGCAGTACGCGGGCAAGATCGGGGCGCGCTTCACCTATGCCACGAACGGGCTGCGCATCTACGGCGTGGATATGCAGAGCGGGGTGGAGGGCGATGTGGATGCTTATCCCTCTCCCGAAGAATTGTGGAATCGTACCTTCGCCGTGGCGAACGATTGGCGCGAGCGTTTTGCTGCCGTGCCGTTCGAGGACAAGGGCGGCATGTGGGGTTCGCGCTACTATCAGGACAGCGCGATCAACGCTGTGCTGGAGGCGATTGCCGATAACCGGCAGCGTATTCTGCTGACGCTGGCGACGGGGACGGGCAAGACTTTCATTGCGTTCCAGTTGGCGTGGAAGTTGTTCAAGTCGCGCTGGAACCTGAAGCGCGATGCGGCGCGCCAGCCGCGCATTCTGTTCCTCGCCGACCGCAACATTCTGGCGGATCAGGCGTACAACTCTTTCTCGGCTTTTCCGGAAGATGCGCTGGTGCGCATCGCGCCGGATGACATTCGTAAGAAGGGGCGCGTGCCGAAGAATGGGAGTGTGTTTTTTACGATTTTTCAGACTTTTATGAGCGGGCAGGCCCTCACCCCCGGCCCCTCTCCCGAAGGGCGAGGGGAGCCAACACCGTACTTCGGCGAATACCCGCCGGACTTTTTCGACTTCATCATCATCGACGAGTGCCACCGGGGCGGGGCGAACGACGAAAGCACCTGGCGCGGCATCCTCGAATACTTCGCGCCTGCGGTGCAGCTCGGCCTGACCGCCACGCCCAGGCGCAAAGACAATGCCGACACCTACGCCTACTTCGGCGAGCCGGTGTATGTGTACTCGCTGAAGGAAGGCATCAACGACGGCTTCCTCACGCCGTTCCGCGTGAAGCAGTACGCCACCACGCTGGACGAATATCGCTACACCTCGGACGACAGGCTGGTCGAGGGCGAAATCGAGGCGGGCAAGCTGTATGAGGAAAAGGATTTCAATCGCAGCATCGAGATCGTGGAACGTGAGAAGTATCGCGTTAAGCTTTTTATGGATTCCATCAACCAGCGCGAAAAGACGCTGGTGTTCTGTGCCAATCAGGCCCATGCACTGCTGGTGCGCGACCTGATCAACCAGTTGAAGACGGTCAGCACCGATTCGCTGTATTGCGTGCGGGTGACGGCGAACGACGGTGCGCTGGGCGAGCAGTACCTGCGCGATTTTCAGGATAATGAAAAGAGCATCCCGACCATCCTTACTACTTCGCAGAAACTTTCTACGGGAGTGGATGCGCGCAACGTGCGCAACATCGTGTTGATGCGGCCTATCAATTCGATGATCGAGTTCAAGCAGATCATCGGGCGCGGTACGCGACTGTACGACGGCAAGGACTACTTCACCATTTACGACTTCGTGAAAGCGCACAAGCTGTTCAACGACCCGGAGTGGGATGGCGAGGCGGAGGTGGATAACGGCGGCGATAAGGCCTTTCCGCCTATCGAACCCAGGACGCCGCCGGAAGCCAGGCAGCCGCGCCCAGAATATGAGAGCAAACCCAAGGTGCGCGTGAAACTGCGCGATGGCAAGGAGCGCACCATTCAGCATATTTCGGTGACAACTTTCTGGGGACCGGATGGCAAGCCGATTTCGGCGGCAGAATTCCTGACGCTGCTGTTCGGTCAGCTACCGGAGTTCTTCAAGGATGAAGACGAGCTGCGTACGCTGTGGAGTTTGCCGGACACACGCAAGAAGCTGCTGGAGGGTTTGGCAGAAAAAGGCTTCGGCAAGGAGCAGCTAGCCGAGATGCAAAAGATTATCGATGCAGAGAACAGCGATCTGTTCGACGTGCTGGCGCATGTGGCATTCGCCATGCAGCCGATCACGCGCAAGGAGCGGGCTGCATCCGCGCATCAGGAAATACACGATCATTTCAGCGACAAGCAGCAGGCTTTTCTTGGTTTCGTGCTATCGCACTATGTGCACGAGGGTGTGGAAGAGCTGGAGCAGGAGAAGCTGACCAAGCTGCTGCGGCTCAAATACCACGATTCGATTCCCGATGCAGTCGCAGACCTGGGCGGCGATATTGCGGAGATACGCAACCTGTTTACCGGGTTTCAGCGTTATCTGTATCAAGGCCTTTAGGCTATCGCAAACGGATAAATTCCTCGGCAGGACGGCAGGCTAGTAATGCGGCGGCCTTTCATTCGCCGGCATGCCTTCATTCCTTGCTTCAGACAGCGACCGTACTTGCCTGGCAAGCGCTTCGCAGATCGCTTCAAGCCGTTCCAGTTTTTGCTGCTGCTGATAGACGGTCTTGTTCAGTTCCTCGACCTGGTCTTCCTGGAAGGCAATCTTTGTTTCGATGTTGATTAAACGTTCTTCAATCATGGGGTGACCCTGGTAATTCGGCGACAGGCCGGGAGCGGGCGCTCATTCTAGAATATTCTGCGGCAGGTCAGGCATGTTGCGTTAGCTGTCGAGCAAAGGAACTCGCATCAGTATCCACCGCATCGCAGCTCCCGAAATCGCGCCCGGCTTCGCGGCCGCTATCCAGCGCACTACCGCAGGGGCTGGGCAGCCCGGAAGCAATATGCCGCTCTCCCGGTACGACCGTGACCTCGCGCCGCCGCAATAGCGCGCCGGTTTGGGCCGCGCAAGAAAAAGCCTCGCAGCGATGCGAGGCTTTTCATTTTCTGCTGAGCTGAGGCGGCGGGTCAGATCCTGAAGCGGTTCACCGTGGTCTGCATGTTGTCGGACAGTTCCGCCAGGCGGTTGGCGGACTCGGCGGTCTGGTCTGCGGCCTTGCTGTTCTGCTCGGTCATCTGGGCGACCTTCTCGATATGGGCCGCGATGTCGTTGCTGGCCTTGCTCTGTTCTTCCAGCGAGGCGGAGATGCCGCTGACGGTCTGCAGTACCTGGCTGGATTCGATCTTGATCTGGTTGATGGCATCGCCGGCCTGCTGGGCGAGCGCCACGCCGCTGTCCACCTGGAGCACGGTCGAATCCATGCCGCTCACCGCCGCCTGGGAGGCGCTCTGGATGGTGTCGATCATCTGCGTCACCTCTTGCGTGGACTGGGTAGTGCGTTCCGCCAGCTTGCGCACCTCGTCTGCCACCACCGCAAAGCCGCGTCCCTGTTCGCCGGCGCGCGCCGCCTCGATGGCGGCATTCAGCGCCAGCAGGTTGGTCTGGTCGGCGATTTCCTTGATCACTTTCACGATGGAGGAAATCTTGGTCGATTGCTCGCCGAGGTTGCCGATCGAGACCGAGGTCTGGCGCACGGTTTCGGCGATCTTCTTCATTTCCTCCGCGGTGCGGTGGATGATCTCGCCGCCCTTGTCCGACAGTTCGCCCGAGCTGCGCGATATCCTCAGCGCTTCGCGTGCGCCTTCCGAAACTTGCGCGATGCTCACGGTGATCTGTTCGATGGTGGCCGCCATGGCTGCAGCGGCTTCGCTCTGGTTGGTCGAACTGCTGGCCACCTGCTGTGAGGAAGTCGACAGCGAATGCGAGGATTCGGCGACCTTCTCGATGCCGTCATGCACCTGACGGAAGGCGGATTGCAGGTTGCCCATCAATTCGTTGAACGATTGCGCGGTCTGGCCGATCTCGTCTTCGCTGTCCACCTGGACACGGCGGGTGAAGTCGCCGGTGCTGCTGATCTCCATGATCGCGGAGCGCATGCGGCCGGCCGGGTCGGACACGAATTTGTGCAGGATGAATCTGAACAGGAAGAACAGCACGATCTGCACGGTCACGATGACGGCGATCGATATCCACACCAGCATGCGCAGTTCGGCATTGTTGGCCGAGATATCCAGATCCACCACGGAAGCGCCGTTATGGTAGCCCTCGGGCACGTTGTGGCACATCAGGCAGTTGGTGCCCCTGAAGTTCTTGCTTTCGGTGTAGGGCACGATGCCGTGCAGCACGTCGCCGCGCTGCTCGTACACTTCCTTGCCGTCGTCCAGCGCCTTGTGTTCCGCCTCGCCCTCGGGCTGCTCTTCCGGCAGCCCTTTGCCGAACTGTTCCTGCACCAGCTTGTTGCGGATGAGGCGCAGGGATTTGATGTCTTCACCGGAACCCATCTTGGTGATGAACAGTTTGCGCTGCTCGACGTCGCTGATGATGCCGTTCAGCATCAGCATGTTTGCGCCGTTGATCACGCCGTCCGCCAGCGCCCGTATCTTGTTTTCCGCTCCGCGCATGTTGGCCTCGCTTTCAATGCGGTAGAACGAGACGGCAGTTATGATGCTTACCACCAGCAGCAGGAGCTGTACGGTGAGCTGGACTTTGACGGCGATACTCGATTTGATGAAATTTGGCATTTTTCTCATCCCTGTGGTCTATCGTTCGTTATTTTCCAGGCTGTCTTTAAACTTCGCGCAGCCTGTTGGGTAAGACATGTGATCTGCTGGAGTAGGTCCCCCGATGGGCTCCGATGCTTCCAGTCATCCGCTCGCTGGGTACTCTAACGGCAAGTAATCCGATTTATTGAGCGGAACAACAGGATATTAACCGGTCAATTCGTCATTTCCGCCGTTTTGACGCCATTCTCACATTCGAGAGGGCGCCCGGACGCATCCCCCTGTGCCTCGTTTGCTATGCCTTGCTTCGCGCGGATGTAAAAATGGGGATGTCTTGTAACTTAATGAATAAAAATATGAATTTTTTAAATTGATCGAGTGGGGGCGCGGCAATTACGTTGCGAAATCCGCAGTTGATGCGTTCATGTGCCATCCTTGCGGCGGGATGGAGTGCGATATTTGCCGGGTGGTGTACGATCATATCCAGGCGGATTTTCTGTACGGCGATTTTGTGGGGATGCGGGTTTGGCGGATATCGGCAAGTTGGTTCTTGGGGTGATCTGGGACGGTGCGACGGTGCGCGCGACGGCTATCCGTTCCTCGCGCCCGATGGCCGCGCAGCTGTTGCCGGGCAAGACTCCGGCGCAGGTGCTGCATATCGTGCCCTTGCTGTTCAGCGTGTGCGGCAAGGCACAAGGGGCGGCGTCCCATGCCGCGCTGCAGGCGGCGCGGCAGCAGCCGTGGCCGGAGGCCGCGCAGGCGGAACAGGCGATCCTGTGCGAGGCCATGCAGGAACATCTGTGGCGCATGCTGCTCGACTGGCCGAAGCTGCTGGGGATGGCGCCGCAGGAACAGCGGTTCGCCGCGTGGTATGCGTTGCTGCGCCAGGTCGCGGCAGGCGAGATCGGCATGGAGGTGTTCCGGCGCGAATTCGAGCGCGATGGGCTCGGCATGCCGATGGCAGAATGGCGCGGCATGGTCGGCTATCCCGAGTTGCGCACGTGGTGGCGAAAAGCGGATAGTCCGGTGGCACAATTGCTGTCGGCGCTGGACGAATGCGACGGCCACGGTACGGACGAGACCAGGCTGCTGCCGTTGTGGACGGCGGCAGAGGCGCAGCAGGCCTGCGCCGGAAGATGGGATGCGGATTTTTCGGCGCGGCCCGACTGGCAGGGCGCGGCGGCGGAAGCCGGTGCATGGAGCTACCATGCCGCCGACCCGATGTTGCAAGAGGTGTGGCGAGGCAGCGGATCGAGGGTGCTGGCGAGGTTGCTCGCCAGGGTCATCGATGTGGTCGAGATGGCAGGCGGCCAGGCCGCGCCGCGGCTCGATGCGGCCAGCCCGGCGCCGGGCGAAGGAGTCGCCGTGGTGCGCACCGCGCGCGGGCTGCTGATGCACCATGTGCGGCTGGCGGCGGAGAAGGTGGCAGGCTACGCCATCGTCGCGCCGACGGAATGGAACTTCCATCCGGACGGTGCTTTTGCCCAGGACATGCGCGGACTGGCCGCGCGCGACAGGGGACGATTGCAGCAGGCGGTGCAGATCGCCGCCTTGTCGCTCGATCCCTGCGTGGCATACGAAATCGAGGTGCTGGATGCATGAGATGTCGCTGGCGGAAGGGGTGCTGCAGATCATCGAGGATGCAGCGCACGCGCAAAACTTCAGCCGCGTCAGGACGGTATGGCTGGAGATCGGACAGCTGGCGGGCGTGGAGGTCGAGGCGATGCGCTTCTGTTTCGATGCAGTGGTGCGCGACAGCGTCGCCCAGGATGCGAAGCTGGAGATCATCGAGACCCCGGGGCAGGCCTGGTGCCTGCAGTGTGCGGAAACCGTCCAAGTGCAGGCGCTGTACGACACCTGCCCGAACTGCGGCAGCCATCAGTTGCAGGTGACCGGCGGCAACGAGATGCGGGTCAAGGAACTCGACGTGGAATAGGAGGAGAGCATGTGTAAGGTATGCGGCTGCGGTTCGGGTCAAACGCTCATCGGGGGACATGCATTGAAGCAGGTGCGCAAACCCTCCGCGCAATTGCAATATCGCGTGCATGACAAAGATGCACATCGTTCGTACGAGCATGCTCACGAGCACGAGCAGGGCCATCGCCACGGCGCCATCGATTTCGGCAACGGTCCGGCAGGTGCCCATGCACCGGGCATGAGCCAGGCGCGCATGGTGAAGATCGAGCGCGACATCCTGGCCAAGAACGACAGCTATGCCGAGGAAAATCGCAGCTATCTGGCGGAGCACGGCATCTTCGCGCTGAATCTTGTGTCCAGCCCGGGTTCAGGCAAGACCACGCTGCTGGTCAGGACTATCGAAGCCTTGCACGGCGAACTGAAACTCGCTGTGATCGAAGGCGACCAGCAGACCGACAACGATGCGGCGCGCATCCGCGCCACCGGCGCACCTGCGTTGCAGATCAACACCGGCAAGGGCTGCCACCTGGATGCGTACATGGTGGGCCGTGCCATGCAGCAACTTGGCCTGCACGACGACAGCCTGCTGCTGATCGAGAACGTCGGCAATCTGGTGTGCCCGGCCGGTTTCGACCTGGGCGAGGCGCACAAGGTGGCCATCCTGTCGGTGACCGAGGGCGAGGACAAGCCGCTCAAGTATCCCGACATGTTCCGCGCCGCCGACCTGATGCTGCTGAACAAGTGCGACCTGCTGCCTTACCTGGCTTTCGATGCCGAACTGGCCGTCGCCAATGCGCGCCGCGTCAATCCCGGCATCCAGGTGATCCGCACCTCGGCTACCAGCGGCGAGGGGATGGACGAGTGGCTGAAATGGATCAAGGCAGGTTGCCGCAAAGCGGTTGCCGCCAGGCAGGCGGTTTGACTGGTAAACAGGGACGCCATGATCCACGCGCAAATCAGGGTCTCCGGGCAGGTGCAGGGCGTGGGCTTCCGGCCGTTCGTCTACAGGCTGGCGCATGAGCTCGGCCTGGCCGGCTGGGTGCGCAACGACAGCGAAGGGGTGGAGATCGCGGTCGAGGGCGACCGGCCGCAGGTGATGCGCCTGATCGAACGCCTGCAAAGCGAGCCGCCGGTGCTGGCGCGCGTGGAAAAGGTCACCCACGACCTGGCGCAGGCGACCACGGGACTGCAGGGATTCACCATCGCAGAGAGCCGGAATGGCAAGGTATTGACCGGCATTGCGCCCGACATCGCGATCTGTGCCGATTGTCTGGCGGAGCTGTTCGATCCTGCCGACCGGCGTTATCGTCATGCTTTCATCAATTGCATCCAGTGTGGTCCGCGCTATACATTGACTGCGCGCCTGCCCTACGACCGCGCCAACACCAGCATGGCGAAGTTCAGGCAGTGCCCGGCCTGTCAGCAGGAATACGATACGCCGACCTCGCGCCGTTTCCACGCACAACCCAATGCCTGCCCGGAGTGCGGCCCGCGTTTGAGCATGTTCGATGCGCACTGGAATCTGCTTGCGGGCAACGATCCCGTGGCGATTGCCGCCGCGCGCATCGGCGCCGGCGAGGTCGTTGCCGTCAAGGGCATCGGCGGTTTCCACCTGGTGTGCGACGCACGCAATGTCGCCGCCGTGGCACGCTTGCGCGGCGGCAAACAGCGCGAGGAGAAACCGTTCGCGGTGATGGTGCTGAATGCGGCGTCTGCCCGGCCTTACGCGCAGTTCCGCGAGCAGGATGCCGCGCTGTTGCAGACTGGCGAGCGTCCCATCGTGCTGCTGCGCCAGTCGGCGGGTGGCGAACGCGAACTGCCAGGCATCGCCCCCGGCCTGTCACGCATCGGCCTGATGTTGCCGTATGCGCCATTGCATTACCTGTTGTTCCACGAACTGCTCGGCCGGCCCGCCGGGCGGGACTGGCTGCAACAGGGTGCGCCGCTGGCGCTGGTGATGACCAGCGCCAATCCCGGCGGCGAGCCGCTGGTGAAGGACGACAGCGAAGCGCGCCTGTCGCTGTCCGGCCTGGCCGACGCCTTCCTGACGCACGACCGCGACATTCTGCATCGCTGCGACGACAGCGTGATGAAGTGGCAGGGCATTGCGCCCGCCTTCGTCCGTCGCGCCCGCGGCTATACCCCCCGCCGCATCGTGCTGCCGTTCGAGGGACCGCCGGTGCTGGCCTGCGGGGCATGGCTGAAGAACACCGTGTGTCTCACGCGCGGCAACGAAGCGTTCGTATCGCAGCACATCGGCGATCTCGACCATGCCGGCGCGCGATTGATGCTGGAGGAGACCGTTGCCTACCTCGGCGATATTCTCGGCGTGCGGCCCGAGGCGGTGGCGCACGACCTGCATCCGGATTTCTACAGCACGCAGTTCGCGCAGGCGTATGCCGCGCAACACAAGCTGCCGATGATGGCGGTGCAGCACCATCACGCGCATATCGCCGCCGTTTGCGCCGAACATCGCATCACCGGGCCGGTGCTCGGGCTGGCGCTGGACGGGGTGGGCCTGGGCAGCGACGGCAGTGCATGGGGCGGCGAGCTGTTGCATGTGGACGGTACGCACTTCCAGCGTTTCGGACATCTCGCGCCGTTGACCCTGCCCGGCGGCGACCGGGCAGCACGCGAGCCCTGGCGGATGGCGGCGGCGGTCTTGTTCGACATGCAGCGTGCCGGCGAGATCGTGCGCCGTTTCCCCGGCCAGGGCGGTGCAGAAATGGTCGTCGGCATGCTGCAACGCCGGTTGAACTGCGTCACCTCAAGCAGCATGGGGCGTTACTTCGATGCGGCAGCCGGGTTGCTGGGCGTGAGCGAGGTGCAAGGGTATGAAGGACAGGCGGCGATGCTGCTGGAGAGCCTGGCGGAACGCCATGGCAAAGTGGCGCCGCTGGCGCTGGGATACATCCACACCGCCCAGAGCGACCTGGATTTCCGCCCATTGCTGATCGCGCTCGCCGACTGCAAGGATGCAGCCTACGGCGCTGCGCTGTTCCATGCCACGCTGGCCGAAGGCTTGTGCACCTGGGTGCTGCGCGCCGCGGGGCGTTCCGGCATCGACCGCGTTGCGCTCGGCGGCGGCTGTTTCCTGAACGGCATATTGACGCAGGCGTTGAGCGACAGCTTGTCGGCGCAGGGCTTGCACGTGCTGACCGCGCAGCAATTGCCGCCCAACGATGGCGCCATCTCTTTCGGGCAGGCCAGCATCGCCCTGCAACGCATCAATCAAGGAGCCTGACCATGTGCCTCGCCATACCTGCCCGCATCGAAGAACTGACGACCCCGGGCAACGCGATCGTCAACCTGGGGGGAGTGCGCAAGGAAATCTCGCTGGCGCTGGTGGACGATGCCGCAGTCGGCGAATATGTGATCGTGCATGTCGGCTACGCCTTGCAGAAACTGGACCAGGAGGAGGCAGAGCGCACGCTGCAACTGTTCGCCGAGATGGGGCAGCTGGATGAGTTGCGCGAGGAGCTGACCGGAGGTGCAGCATGATGGCGCTCCCGTCATGCCGGCAGGAGGATTTCGTGAGGGTGCCTGTATGAAATACGTAGATGAATTCCGCGACGGCGATCTGGCGAAGAACATTGCCGCCAACATCGCAGGCGAGGCGCATGCGGGACGTGCCTACCGCCTGATGGAGTTCTGCGGCGGGCATACCCATGCCATTTCGCGCTACGGCCTTGCCGATCTTTTGCCGCCGAACGTGCGCATGATCCACGGCCCCGGCTGCCCGGTATGTGTGCTGCCCATCGGCCGCATCGACCAGGCGATCCGCCTGGCACGCGAGCAGGACGTGATCCTGTGCACCTATGCCGATACCGTGCGCGTACCCGCTTCCGCCAACCTGTCGCTGATGCGCGCCAAGGCCGGCGGCGCCGACGTGCGCATGATCTACTCGACGCAGGATGCACTGAAGATCGCGCGCGACAATCCGCAGCGCGAAGTGGTGTTCCTCGCCATCGGTTTCGAGACCACCACGCCGCCGACTGCGGTGGCGATCAGGCAGGCCGCCGCCGAAGGACTGAAGAATTTCAGCATCCTGTGCGACCACGTGCTGACGCCGGCCGCCATGCACGCGATCCTCGCGGTGGAAGGCGGCGTCGCATTGGATGGCTTCGTCGGCCCGGCACATGTCTCCACCGTCATCGGCAGCAAACCCTATGAACCTTTCGCCGACGATTACCACAAGCCGGTGGTCATCGCCGGTTTCGAGCCGCTGGATGTGATGCAGGCCATCCTGATGCTGGTGCGCCAGGTGAACGACGGCCGCGCCGCCGTCGAGAACGAGTTCACCCGCGCGGTGACGCGCGAGGGCAACCTCAAGGCGCAGGAACTGGTGGCGGAGGTGTTCGAGCTGCGCGACGCGTTCGAATGGCGCGGCCTCGGCAGCGTGCCGCACAGCGCCTTGAAACTGCGTCCCCAATTCGCCGCTTTCGATGCGGAGCAGAAATTCAAGGTCGATTACGTGGCCGTGCCGGACAACAAGGCCTGCGAATGCGCTGCCATCCTGCGCGGCCAGAAGCGCCCGCAGGAGTGCAAGATATTCGGCACGGTGTGCACGCCGGAGAATCCGGTGGGCTCGTGCATGGTCTCCTCGGAAGGCGCGTGCGCGGCGCATTACAGTTACGGACGGTTCAGAGAGACTGCCTGATGAATACGGTGAAACCCAACTACACCCGCGCGCTCGACCTCAAGCACGGTCGCGTCGACATGTCGCACGGCTCCGGCGGCCGCGCCATGGCACAACTGATCGCCGAGCTGTTCGCGGCGGCGTTCGACAACGAATACCTGGCGCAGGGCAACGACGGCGCATTGCTGCCGCAGGCGCAAGGGCGGCTGGTGATGGCGACCGACAGCCATGTGGTGTCGCCGCTGTTCTTTGCCGGCGGCGATATCGGTTGCCTGTCGGTGCATGGCACCATCAACGATGTAGCGGTGATGGGGGCGAAACCGCTGTACCTGTCGGCGTCGTTCATCCTCGAAGAAGGTTTTCCGCTGGCCGATTTGAATCGCATCGTCGAATCGATGGCGCAGGCGGCGCGCGCAGCGGGCGTGCCCATCGTCACCGGCGACACCAAGGTGGTGGAGCAAGGCAAGGGCGACGGCGTGTTCATCACCACCACCGGCGTGGGCGTGGTGCCGGATGGTATCCATCTTTCCGGCGACCAGGCACGGCCGGGCGACAAGATCCTGTTGTCGGGCTCCATCGGCGACCACGGCATGGCGATCCTGTCGCAGCGCGAGGGGCTGACCTTCTCCGCCCCCATCGTTTCCGACACCGCCGCGCTGCACGGCCTGATTGCCGCGATGCTGGATAGCGGTGTCAGGCTGCGCGTGCTGCGCGACCCGACGCGCGGCGGGCTGGCCACGACGCTGAACGAGATCGCCAGGCAATCCGGCGTAGGCATGATGCTGCACGAGTCCGCGATCAAGGTGAATCAGCCGGTCGAGGCGGCATGCGAGTTGCTCGGCCTCGATCCGCTGTACGTGGCGAATGAAGGCAAGCTGGTGGCGATCTGCGCGCCGGCAGATGCGGATCGCTTGCTGGCGGCGATGCGTGCCCATCCGTTCGGCCGGGATGCCGCCGTCATCGGCGAGGTGCTGGCGGATGCGCACGGTTTTGTGCAGATGACCACCCGGCTGGGCGGTCGCCGCGTGGTGGATTGGCTGGCCGGAGAGCAATTGCCGCGGATCTGTTGACGGCTGCGATTGCTGGCATAATTCCCGTTACCAAGGCAGTTTGAACCTTCCCGATGGAGGCGTTATGGATGCGATGCATGGCGGCATTTATCCCCTGGTGGCACTGGCCTTCGTGCTGGGCATGAAGCACGGCATGGATGCCGACCATCTGGCCACCATCGACGGCCTGACCCGCTTCAACGCGGCTGCCGGGCGGCGCAGACTGGCGCGCATGTGCGGTTTCCTGTTCTCGGTCGGCCATGGCCTGGTTGTGTGCGTGGTGGCCGTTGCCACCAGCATCCTGTTCCAGCAAGGTGCGGTGCCGGCCTGGATGGACGATGTGGGCGCCTGGGTGTCGGCGTTCTTCCTGCTGTTGCTGGGCATGCTCAATCTGCATGCCGTGTTTTCCACCCCGTCGCATGAGATGGTGCAGATGATCGGCATCAAGGGGCGCTGGCTGGGCAGCTTCAGGCGTGCCAGCCATCCGCTATTGATCGCGCTGGTCGGTGCGCTGTTTGCATTGTCCTTCGATACGCTATCTCAGGCGGCCCTGTTTTCCACCACGGCGACGCAATACGGCGGCATTTCCCATGCCTTGCTGCTGGCCTCCTGTTTCATGGCGGGCATGATGGCGACCGATGCGGCCAACGGGTTATGGATCTCGCACCTGTTGCAGCGCGCCGATGCCACGGCGCGCGCCGCCTCGCGCATCATGGGCGTCGCGGTGGCGTTGCTGAGCCTGCTGGTGGCGGCGCTGGGATTGTCGCGCAAGTTCTTTCCCGAGGCATCCGCATGGCAGGAAGGCAGGGAACTGACCATCGGTTTTGCCATCATCGGCGTGGTGGCGGCCTGCTTCCTGTTCGCGCGTTACAGCCAGCGCGCTTCCGCGCCAGCCTGATCACGGCTGCAGGGGATGGGTATCTCCCCGGCTGGCGGCAGGGTGCGGCCTATCTTTTCTTCTTCTTTTTCTTCTCGTCGTAGGCTTCGGCGATCTCGCGGTACTGCTTGAGCTCGGTCTCGATGGTGGAGAGCTGGTAGTAGTCGTTGCCCGCCTGCTTGGCCAGTTCGAGCTGTTCGATGGTGCCACCCAGATCGCCGTGCAGGATATGGAAGTAGGCCAGCATGTGGTGTTCTTCCTGGCGCCGGCCCAGCGCTGCATAGGCGCGTGCTTCCAGGTCGTAGAGTTTGGGGTCGTTGCCGTCGCGGTTGACCTGCTCGTCCAGCAGCTTGAGCGCATCCGTGTAGCGCTGGTCCTGCAGCAGCACTTCGGCATAGTCGTAGATCAGCGCGTGGTGTTGGGGGAAATTCTTCAGCGCTGCACGGTAGTAGGCAATGACGTCCTTGTCGGGTTTTTCCAGCTGCATGATCCTGCCGCCCAGCGTTTCGATGGTCGCATTGTTCGGCGCCTGCTTTTGCAGCGTGGCGAACTCCTGCTCCGCGCGTTGCGGCTGGTTGTTGCGCAGCAAGGCCAGCACCAGTCCGTAACGGTGGGCGACGGGATTGCCGAAGCGTTTCGCGCCCAGCGCATCGTCGAAGTAGACAACGGCCTCCTGCGGGATCATCTGCATGGCGGTGATGCGCGAACGCATCAGCTGGAAATCCAGGCTGTCCGGCACCATGTGGTAGGGCGTCTGCTGCACGCGGCCGTCCACATCGGCGATACGCTCGGCGGTGACCGGGTGCGTGCGCAGATAGGAAGGGGTGTTCCCCTCCACCAGCTGGGTGGCTTTCTGCATGCGTTCGAAGAAAGCCGGCATGGCGCGGGTGTCGAAACCGGACTTCTCCAGGATGCCGAGACCGATGCGGTCGGCTTCCTGCTCGTGCTGGCGCGTGAAGTTGAGCTGGTGCTGCATGGCCCCCGCTTGCGAGCCGATGACACCCGCCATGGCGGCGTCCGGACTGTTGCGTGCGGCGAGGATGGCCACGGCCAGGGTCGCCAGCGACGCGAGAGAGTCGTAGCGCTGGCCGGCGACCAGGCGCGCATAGTGGTGCTGCGTGACGTGCGAGATTTCGTGGCCCAGCACCGAGGCGAGCTCGGATTCAGTCTGTGCCAGCTGGATCAGGCCGGTGTTCACCCCGACGAAACCGCCGGGCAGGGCGAAGGCGTTGATGGCGTTGTCGTTGATGGCAAAGAACACGAACGGCTGTCCCGGCTCCGGGCTGTTGGCGACGAGACGCGCGCCCAGGTTGTTGAGATAGTCGGACAACTCCGGGTCGTCCATGTAGGTACTGCTGGAGCGGATCTGGAACATGCTCTGCTCGCCGATCTGCTGTTCCATCTGCGGCGAGATCAGTTCCTGCGAGGCATCGCCCAGATCGGGCAGGCCGTCGGCGTATGCGAACAGGGGCAGTGTGAAGAACGCGTAAAGAAGGAATTTTTTCATGGCCGTTATGATAGCACCGAGTTTTGCCGTGTTTCCGGGCCGCCAGTCGCCGCCGGCGCAGGGCCTCTGGACAGGGCAGTGTCTAACACTCAGAATGCGCGCCTCTGAGGGATTATATGGCGATGGACAAGGTCGGCAAATACGAGATCGTCAAGGAATTGGGACACGGCGCGACCAGCACCGTGTACCTCGCGCTCGACCCCTTCAGCCAGCAGCAGGTTGCGCTCAAGGTGTTCAACCTGAACGTGCTGCACGACTCGATGCGCGCCAAGGCCTATCGCAAACTGCTGCTCACCGAGGCTTCGCTCGCCGGCAAGCTGTCGCACCCGCACATCGTGAAGATCTACGACGCCGTCATGGATGGCGAAGTGAACTACATGGTGATGGAATACGTCGAGGGCCAGACGCTGGAGAAATACGGCGAGGTCGACCACCTGATGGATCTCGGGCATATCGCCGAGATCATCTACAAGTGTTGCAAGGCGCTCGAATACGCGCAGCATCAGGGGGTTACGCACCGCGATATCAAGCCGGCCAACATCCTGATCAGCGGCGAGAACGACATCAAGATCTCCGACTTCGGCTCGGCAGTCGTCGATAACCAGCAGAGTACCCAGGTGAGCGGGGTGGGTTCGCCGGCGTACATGTCGCCGGAACAGATCAAGGAACAGCCGCTGACGCACCAGACCGATATCTATTCGCTGGGCGTGACCATGTACCGGCTGCTCACCGGCAAGCTGCCGTTCGAGGCGGCCAACAGCTATAGCATGATCTACCAGATCATGAACATCGATCCGCCGCCGCCCAGCACCTATCGCCCGGAGATCCCGCCCGAACTGGATGCCATCGTGCTGCGCGCGATGTGCAAGGAGACGGAACACCGCTACCAGACCTGGGACGAATTCGCGCGCGACCTGGTGGCGTTCATCACCCACAACGTGCCGCAGCAGGAAGAGATCTTCGACACCGAAAAGTTCGACACCTTGCGCGCGCTGAATTTCTTCAAGGATTTCAGCGACGTCGAACTGTGGGAAGTGCTGCGCATCAGCGAATGGCACAAGGTGGAAAAGGATGAAGCGATCATCCGCGAAGGAGAGGAGGGGCATCGCTTCTACATTATCGCCAGCGGTTCGGTGCGCGTGGTCAAGCAGGGCAGGCTGTTGAGCCTGCTGCACAAGGGTGATTGCTTCGGCGAGATGGCGCATCTCTCGGGCAAGGAGGCGCGGCGCACCACCGACGTGATCACCAAGACGGAGGTCTCGCTGATCGAGGTCGATCCGGAGATGCTGGAGCGCGCCACGGCGAACTGCCGTTACCGGTTCAGCGAGGCGTTCCTGGAGATACTGGTGAAACGGTTGTCCATGGCAAACACGCGCATCGCGCGGCTGTTGAGCGACCATGGCGACGAACAATGATTTTTTGAAGTGGAGAAAGTAGAAGTGGCTGATTTCAAGATTATTACCGCAAACGAATTACCCAAACTGCTGTCCAGCGGCAAGGTGCAACTGGTGGATGTGCGCACCGATGCCGAAATCGCGCGCGGCCGCATCGGCGGCGCGATCTGCTTGCCGCTGCATCTGTTGCCGATGCGCCTGCAGGATCTCGATGCCGGCAAGACCACGGTGTTCTATTGCCAGATGGGTGGACGTTCCGCGCAGGCAGCCGCATTCGCCGCGGCGCAGGGGTTGTCGGACGTCTACAACCTGCAGGGCGGCATCATGGCCTGGGCGCAGGCGGGCGGAGAGATCGTCGCGTGAGCGGTACCGCATTCGATGTCGAACTGGATGTGCGGCAGCTGGCCTGTCCGCTGCCCATCCTGCGCGCCAAGAAATCGCTGTCGGCGATGAGCGCAGGACAGGTGCTGAGGATAGTCGCGACGGACAAGGGTTCGCCCAAGGACTTCGTGGATTTCTGCAGCAAGACCGGCAACGAACTGCTGTCGTCGACGGAAGTCGGCGGCGAATTCATCTTCCTGATCCGCCGCCGCTAAGGCGGCAGGACACCGGATGCCCTGCAAGCCTTGCAAATAGGGGTTCTTCAGGCATTTATCGTGAAAGTCACCTGGAATCGGCGACCTTCGGGCTGCATGCCTGAAGGTCGCCGTTTCTATTGGCTTGCGGGCCGGGTGGTTTAGCCGAGCTTTTTCCGCTGTGCCTGCAACTGCACCAGCGTCGCACCGAATTCTTCCAGCCGTTTCTTTTCCTGCTCCACCACCGCCGCCGGCGCGCGTGCCACGAAGCTCTCGTTGCCGAGTTTGGCATTGGCCTTGGCGATCTCGTTGGTGAGGCGCGCGATCTCCTTGTCCAGGCGCTCGCGTTCGGCGGCGACGTCGATCTCCACCTTCAGCATCAGCTTGAATTGGCCGACGATGGAAACGGGGGCGTCGCCTTCCGGCAGTTCGCTCTCGATCTGCACTTCGCTCAACTTCGCGAGGCTGCTGATGTAGGGGGCGAGCGCCTTCAGCGTGGCGGCATCGCCCGCGGCGATCAGCGGCACGCGCGCGGCAGGCGACAGGTTCATCTCGCTGCGCAGGCTGCGGCAGGCGTTGACGAGTTCCTGCAGCAGCGCGATCTGTGCGGTAGCGGCAGCGTCGATCTTGCTGCTGTCGGCCTGCGGATAGGCTTGCAGCATGATGCTGTCGCCTTTGGCATTGGCCATCGGCGCGACCGACTGCCACAGCTCTTCGGTGATGAACGGGATGATGGGATGTGCCAGGCGCAGGATGGTCTCCAGTACGCGCACCAGCGTGCGGCGGGTACCGCGCTGCTGCGCTTCGCTGCCGTTCAGCTGCACCTTGGCCAGTTCCACATACCAGTCGCAGTAGGTGTTCCACACCAGTTCGTATACGGTACGCGCGGCCATGTCGAAGCGGTAGTCGGCGAAGTGCGTCGCCATCTCGGCTTCGGCTTTCTGCAGTTCGCCGATCATCCACTTGTCGGCAGCGGAGAATTCCAGCGGCAGGCTTTCGTCCTGGCCGACATCCTTGCCCTCGCAGTTCATCAGCACGAAGCGCGTGGCGTTCCACAGCTTGTTGCAGAAGTTGCGGTAGCCCTCGCAGCGCTGCATGTCGAACTTGATGTCGCGGCCGGGCGAGGCGAGCGAGGCGAAGGTGAAGCGCAGCGCGTCGGTGCCGAAGGCGGGGATGCCCTCCGGGAACTCCTTGCGCGTGCGCTTCTCGATCTTCTCGGCATCCTTGGGGTTCATCAGGCCGGTGGTGCGCTTCTTCACCAGCGAATCGAGGTCGATGCCGTCGATCAGGTCGATGGGGTCGAGCACGTTGCCTTTCGACTTGGACATCTTCTGGCCTTCCGCGTCGCGGATCAGGCCGTGCACGTACACGTCCTTGAACGGGATCTTGCCGGTGATGTGCTTGGTCATCATCACCATGCGCGCTACCCAGAAGAAGATGATGTCGAAGCCGGTGACCAGCACCGAGGACGGCAGGTATTGCTTCACCAGTTGCGATTGCTGTTCGTAGGGCTTGGACATATCCCAGTCCAGCGTGGAGAACGGCCACAGCGCGGAGGAGAACCAGGTGTCGAGCACGTCGTTGTCGCGACGTAAGGTGCCGCCAAGGAGATTTTTTGCTGCATTAATAATTCTTGGATCGTCTGGCTGCGAACTACCATACTGTTCCACAATTTGAGCAGAATGCTTCTTGCAGAGTTCTACCGCCTCTTCTTCGCTGTGTGCTACATAAACGTTGCCCTGTTCGTCATACCAAGCGGGGATCTGGTGACCCCACCACAGCTGGCGCGAGATGCACCAGTCCTGGATGTTGTTCAGCCACTGGTTGTAGGTGTTGACCCAGTTCTCGGGGTGGAACCTGATCTCGCCCGAACTCACGCATTCCAGCGCTTGCTCGGTGATGCTCTTGCCGCCGTCGCCGGGCTTGCTCATTGCGACGAACCACTGGTCGGTCAGCATCGGCTCGATCACCACGCCGGTGCGGTCGCCGCGCGGCACCTTCAGTTTGTGTTTGTCCGCCTTGATGAACAGGCCGGTGGCTTCGAGGTCGGCGCAGATCTGTTTGCGCGCGGTGAAGCGATCCATGCCCTGGTATTGCTTGGGCGCGTGTTCGTTGATCTTCGCATCCAATGTCAGGATGGAAATCATTTCCAGCTTATGACGCTGACCGACGGCATAGTCGTTGAAGTCATGCGCGGGCGTGACCTTCACCACGCCGGTGCCGAATTCCTTGTCCACGTATTCGTCGGCGATGACGGGGATGGCCCGATTGCACAGCGGCAGCGTGACCTGCTTGCCGATGAGGTGTTTATAGCGCTCGTCCTCGGGATGCACCATCACCGCGACGTCGCCGAGCAGGGTTTCGGGACGGGTGGTGGCGACAACCAGTTCGCCGCTGCCATCCGCCAGCGGATAGCGGATGTGGTACATGAAACCATCTTCTTCTTCCTGCACCACTTCGAGGTCGGAGACGGCGGTGTGCAGCTTGGGGTCCCAGTTGACCAGGCGCTTGCCGCGATAGATCAGGCCCTCGTTGTACAGGCGCACAAAGGTCTCAGTAACGGATTTGGACAGGCCTTCGTCCATGGTGAAGCGCTCGCGCGACCAGTCGGGCGAGGTGCCGAGGCGGCGCATCTGCTTGGTGATGGTGCCGCCGGAATATTCCTTCCACTCCCACACCTTCTCGATGAACTTCTCGCGGCCGAGGTCGTGGCGCGAGATCTTCTGTGCGTCGAGCTGGCGTTCGACCACAATTTGGGTGGCGATGCCGGCGTGGTCGGTGCCCGGTTGCCACAGCGTGTTGTCGCCCTTCATGCGGTGGTAGCGCGTCAGCGCATCCATCAGGGTTTGGTTGAAGCCGTGGCCCATGTGCAGCGTGCCGGTGACGTTGGGCGGCGGCAGCTGGATGCAGAAATTCTCTTGCTTGCCGGAATCGAGGCCGGCCTTGAAGTAGCCGGCATTTTCCCAGGCGGGATACCAGCGGGCTTCGATGTCTTTCGGGTCAAAACTTTTTGCGAGTTCTTTTTGCTGAGTCATATTCGTACTACGAGAATGTTGGCTGGGCGGCGGGAAAGCCTGTCCTGAGCGTGTCGAAGGAGGCGTGATTATACAGGCTCGCAGCGGCGAGCAGGAGGACGGCGCGATGCGTCAGCGCCGCTTTTGTACAGCGTCGCGGATCAGGTCGGGCAGTGCATTGCGCACTTGCTGCATGGATTTTTCCCAACGCGCTTCGGAACGCGAGCCGATGGCATCGCGCAGCGTGGCTTCAAGCCGGGGAAAGAGCAGTTCCGCCAGGTGCTGGCATTGTTCATCGGAGAGGGGAAGTTCCGCTGCGGCTGCGGCGAGGTGACCGTCGATCGCTTCGGTCAGCATCGGCACATCGAGCACGGTGCCGTCCGCGGTTTCGGTCAGGATGGGCAGCAGGTCCGGATTGATGTTGCGCGATTTCATGTCTTGCGCAGGTCGAAGTGGCGCAACTCGTAACCGCGGTCTTTGTAGAACACGTAGCGTTCGCGCCCCAGCTTGGCATCGGCATCGTCCTGGCTGACGATCTCGATGACGCGCTCGAAGCGGCTGAAGAACGGCAGGCAGGCGTTGTGCAGGCTGATCAGCAGTTCGGAATGGGGAAACGCTTCGTCGCGCCCGATCACCACCGGCAGGGTGGCGGCCTCCGCTTCGTGGCTATGGCAGTGCGGCATGAAGGCGGTGGGAGGGTAATGCCATAGCAGCTTGTCCAGCTTGTCGGCGGTGTCCTCGTCCGGCGCGTGCAGCAGCACGCGCAGGCCATTCTGCATCGCCTTGTGGCTCAGCTGGCAAGCGGTACGCAGCTTGTCTTCCGAGCCGGTGTAGAAGTCGACTTTGGTCACTTCGAGGCCGTGCGGTTGATCAGATACTGGGTGAGCAACGGCACCGGGCGGCCGGTGGCGCCTTTCTGCTTGCCGGACAGCCAGGCTGTACCGGCGATGTCCAGATGGGCCCAGCGGTATTCCTTGGTGAAACGAGCCAGGAAGCAGGCGGCGGTGATGGTGCCGCCGGCGCGTCCGCCGATGTTCGCGATGTCGGCGAAATTGCTGTCCAGCAGCGGCTGGTAGTCATCCCACAGCGGCAGCTGCCAGATGCGGTCGTGCGACTGTTCGCCGGCGGCGATCAGCTCATCCGCCAGCTTGTCCTCGTTCGCGAACATGCCGCTGGCGACGTGGCCCAGTGCGATCACGCAGGCGCCGGTGAGGGTGGCGATGTCGATCACGGTGTCCGGGTTGAACTTCTTCGAATAGGTCAGCGCATCGCACAGGATCAGGCGGCCTTCGGCATCGGTGTTCAATATCTCGATGGTCTGCCCGGACATGCTGGTGACGATGTCGCCCGGCTTGGTGGCCTTGCCGGATGGCATGTTTTCGCAAGTCGGGATTACGCCGACCACATTCAGCTTGAGCCCCATCTCGGCGACGGCCTGCATGGTGCCGAGCACGCTGGCGGCGCCGCACATGTCGTACTTCATCTCGTCCATCTCGGCGCCCGGTTTCAGCGAGATGCCGCCGGTGTCGAAGGTGATGCCCTTGCCGACCAGCACGATGGGCTTCTGCGTTTTCGCTGCACCGTAGTATTCCATGGTGATCAGCTTGGCCGGCTGTTCGCTGCCGCGCGTGACGGAGAGGAAAGAGCCCATGCCGAGCTTCTGCATGTCTTTTTCTTCCAGTACGGTGGTCTTGATGCCCTTGTGCGACTTGCCCAGTGCCAGCGCCTTGGCGGCAAGGTAGGTCGGGGTGCAGACGTTGCCGGGCAGGTTGCCCAGCGTCTTGGTGAGTTCCATGCCGCGGGCGGTGGCGGCCGCCTGGTCGAGCGCGGACTTCAGGGCTGCAGCCGGTTTTTCCAGTGAGGCGAAGATGATGTGCTTGAGCGTGGCAGCCTTGGCCGGCTTGCTCTTCATGCCGTCGGCGCGGAACGCCTGTTCAGCGGCGGCGAATACGGCTTGCCGGACGACCCAGGCGGCATCCTTGCCCGTGCCTTCGTCGACGATGTACAGCACGGCGTCCTTGGCCGGTGTCGCGTTCAGGGCCTTGAACGTTGCGCCCAGGATCTCGACGGTGCTTTTGCTGTTCAGCTCGCCGGCCTTGCCGAGGCCGACCAGCAGTACGCGTTCGGCTGCGACGCCGGGCAGTTTGTGCAGCAGCAGGGTGGAGGCGGACTGGCCGTTCATGTCGCCGCGCGCGATGAGGTCGCTGAGGGCATGTTTGGCTGCCTTGTCGAGGGCTTGCGCGGCCTTCGACAATTTGCCGCCGTCGAATACGCCGACCACGACGCAGTCGCTCTTCAGTTTTTCCGGACTGCCTTGTTTTATGCTAAATTCCACGCGCCTCTCCTCATTAATCTCAGAATTGTCTCCGATGACGGATTATCCGCAATCCCCGCCACAAAAGTCAAAGAAGCCACGCCTGCACGGCATCTTTTACTGGTCGCTGGTGCGCGAATTCGCCGGCACGGGGCTGCTGGTGTCCTCCATCCTGCTCGGCATCGTGGTGTTCACCCAATTGATCCGCCTGCTGGGCGAGTCGGTCAGCGGGGCGCTGGCGGTGGACGGGGTGCTGGCGATGCTGGGTTTTGCCTCGCTCAATTATCTGCCGGTGTTGTTGTCCATCAGCCTGTTCCTGTCGGTGTTGCTGACGCTGTCGCGCAGTTATCGCGACAGCGAGATGGTGGTGTGGTTCACTTCCGGCATCGGCTTGACGCGCTGGGTGCGCCCTGTGCTGGGCTATGCCATCCCGGTGTCGCTGGTGATCGCGCTGCTCAGCCTGGTGCTGTCGCCATGGGCCTTGTCCAAGGCGGACGAGTTCAAGCGCAGGCTGGACAGCCGCGACGACGTGTCGGCCGCCACGCCGGGTGCGTTCCGCGAGTCCAAGCAGGCGGACCGCGTGTTCTTCCTGGAAGATGTCGATACGCAGAAGAAGCGTGTCGGCAACATCTTCGTGCAGTCGACCCAGAACGGCAAGGAAGGCACGATGGTCGCCAAGGAGGGATACCAGGAGACGGCGCCGAACGGCGACCGCTTCCTGGTGATGCTGAACGGTACGCGCTATGAAGGCGTGCCCGGCCAGGCGGATTTCAAGATCGTGGAATTCGAGCGTTATGCCATGCGTATCGAGCCTGCCGAGTTGCGCCAGGAATTGCCACATCTCCAGGCGTATTCCACGCTCTATCTGCTGCAGAACCCGACTGCATGGAATATATCCGAGCTGGAGTGGCGCATCGGCTTGCCATTCAGCGCGCTGATCCTGTCCTTGCTGGCGATCCCCCTGAGTTTCGTGAACCCGCGTGCCGGACGTTCGCTCAACCTGATCACGGCGATGGTGATATACATGTTCTACAACAACATGATCAGCGTGACCAATTCCTGGGTCGCGCGCGGCAAGATCAGTCCCGCGGCAGGTTTGCTGGGCATCCATCTGTTGATGTTCGCGGTCATGCTGCTGCTGTTCTACCACCGCTCGTCGGCCTCCTCCTGGCGCAGGCTGAGACGATGAAGCTGCTTACCCGTTATCTGGGCAGGGAGATCTATGCCAGCATCGCGCTGGTGTTCGCGGCGCTCATCATGCTGTTCGCCCTGCTCGACCTGATCAACGAACTCAATTCGATGGGACGCGGCGACTACCGGCTGGGCTATGTGCTGCTGTTCGTGACGCTCACCATCCCCGGGCACGTCTACGAGCTGTTCCCGGTCGCGGTGCTGATCGGTACCATCTTCGCCATGGTGCAGATGGCGGCGAATTCCGAACTGACCGTATATCGCAGCTCCGGTGTATCGCTGAAGCAGATGGTGGGCGCGCTGGCGAGGATCGGCCTGCCGCTGGTGGTGCTGTGTTTCGTGTGCGGGGAGATCGTTGCGCCATCGAGCGAGCGCATGGCGCAGCAATTGCGCCTGAAGGCGCAGAACGCGAAAGTCTCGGTCAAAGAGTTCCGTTCCGGCGTGTGGGTGAAGGACGAGCGCAGTTTCATCAATGTGAAGAGCGTGTTGCCCGATACGTCGTTGCTGGACATCAGCATCTATGAATTCGACGATACCTATCATTTGCGCAGCATCACCGATGCCGAGCGGGCCTCCTATCTGGAGGACGACCGCTGGCAACTGGAAGGGGTTAAGCAGACGCGGTTCGACAGGCAAGGGGCCTACACCGATAACCGAGCGAGCGAGGAATGGCGCTCATCGCTGAACCCGGACATCCTGAGCGTGCTGCTGGTGGTGCCCGAGCAGATGTCGGCCTGGAACCTCTACCAGTACACCGTGCACTTGCGCGACAACCACCAGAAAACCACACGTTACGAGATTGCGATGTGGAACAAGCTGGTCTATCCGTTTGCGGTGCTGGTGATGATGTTGCTGGCCTTGCCGTTCTCAGCCTACCAGCGGCGGGAGGGCGGTATCAGCGGCAAGATATTCATCGGCATCGTGCTGGGGCTGAGTTTCCATTTCATCGGCAGGCTGTTTGCCAATATCGGGGCGCTGAACGAATGGTCGCCCCTGCTGAGTGCGACGGCGATGAGCTGGCTGTTCCTGGCGCTGGCGCTGGGCATGCTCTGGCGTACCGAGCGGCGCTGACTGGCGATGCCGCACGAGTTCTGGTTCGTCGCGGATCGCGTACTTTTGTCGGTGAAATGGGGCGGGACGGTGCCGATTGCTGCGGGCTAGGGAGCCGCTGCCGGGACGCCGCTGGCAGCCTGCTGCTCGCGCACCATCCGCTTCACGGCCTCGCGTTGTTCTGCTGGAACCTTGTTGAATGCCTTGTATTTTTCCCGGGCGCGCTTGCGCTGCTCGGGGGTGAGCTTGCTCCATTTTTCCATCTGCGCGTGCAGGCGTTGCTGTTTCTGCGGAGGAAGTTGCGGATAACGTCTGGCGATCGGCAGGAAAACGGCCTTTTGCTTGTCCGACAACGAATCCCAAGTGGCTGCTAAAGGCGCCAGCGCTTCCTTTTGCTGCGCATTCAGGCTCTCCCAGCTCTGGGCGCGGGCGGTGAGCGGCAGGCAGCAGGACGCGAACAACAACAGGGCAAGAAGGTACCGCAACACAGCTGGCATCAAATGGTCCGTAAGTGGTTAATCGACATACATGTCGACCGGCAGGTCGTCGGTCAGGATGGCGATATCGATGTCGCTGTGGTCGCGCTCGGACAGGCTGCTCCAGTAGGTCACGTTGATCACCAGCAGGCTGGCCACGACGGCCGCGATGATCCAGTTCAATGCGCGTGCGGAAAGTTGCAGGCGCCCGTGCAGCATGCCGTTCTGGCTAACCCAGGTCGATACCGATACGCGCTGGTTTTGCAGCGCGTGCTGGCGCGCCGCAACCAGCTGGTCAAGCGTGCGGCGGTCGAGCTGGCGGGCGGATTGATCCAGCAAGCGCCCGATCTCTCCGGTGGTCAATTTTGTGTTCATGATAGGTCTATCCCCCGTTCCTTGAGCATCGCCGACAGCGCATGGGTGGCTCGTGAGCAGTGCGTTTTGACGCTGCCCTCCGAGCAGCCCATCGCCGCTGCCGTTTCCGCTGTGTCCATTTCCTCCCAATAACGCAGCAGGAAAGCTTCGCGTTGACGGGCAGGAAGTTTGTTCAATGCTTCTTCGATCACTTCGATCAGCTGGGATTGCGCCAATGCCTCCTCCGGACGGGCCGGCTGGCTTTCATTGCCCTCGTCCTGCAGCGTGTCGAGCGGGTCGAAATCCTCCCCATCCTGCTGCGGCGTGAGCGAAGACATCAGTGTGGTCCAGAACGACCGTACTTTCTGGCGGCGGTAGTAGTCGCGTATCGTGTTCTGCAGGATGCGCTGGAACAGCATGGGGAATTCTTCGGCCGGCCGGTCTCCGTAACGCTCGGCTAGCTTCAGCATGGCATCCTGCACGATATCGAGGGCCACATGCTCGTCGCGCACGGCGAACTGCGCCTGTTTGTAGGCGCGTCGCTCGGCTTGAACGAGGAATTCGGACAGTTGCTGTGGCGTGGACAGTTCGGCGACTCCCGGATAATCGGCGCGCATACTAGCAAATTCCTGCATTGCTTAGGGATTTTGCCGTTCCCGAGGCGTTGCAGGGGTTGACCAAAACCCCGCCAGCCTTTATCTTGCCCGGTCTTTCGTTGTTTTCTCAAGGTAGTGGGTTCATGGAACTGACGGGCGCAGAAATAACTATCCGCTGTTTGCAGGAGGAAGGTGTCGAATATGTGTTCGGCTATCCCGGCGGCGCGGTGCTTTTCATCTACGATGAGTTGTTCAAGCAGGAGCGGGTCAAGCATGTGCTGGTGCGCCACGAACAGGCGGCCGTGCATGCCGCCGACGGTTATGCGCGCTCGACCGACAAGGTCGGGGTGGCCTTGGTGACTTCCGGTCCCGGGGTGACCAATGCGGTGACCGGTATCGCGACCGCTTACATGGACTCCATCCCCTTGGTGGTGATCAGCGGCCAGGTGCCGACCAGCTACATCGGCGAGGATGCCTTCCAGGAAGTGGATACGGTCGGCATTACGCGTCCCTGCGTCAAGCACAACTTCCTGGTCAAGGATGTCAAGGACATCGCCAGCACCCTGAAGAAGGCGTTCTACCTGGCCAAGAGTGGCCGGCCGGGCCCGGTGCTGGTGGACATTCCCAAGGATGTGTCGCAGCAGAAGACGGAATTTTCCTATCCCGCGACCGTGAGCATCCGCTCGTACACTCCGCAATCGCACGGCGATATCGGGCAGATCAAGCGCGCGGCCCAGCTGCTGCTGGAAGCGAAACGGCCGATGGTTTACGCCGGTGGCGGCGTGATCCTGTCCGACGCCGCCAGGCAACTGACCGACCTGGTGCGGCTGCTCGGTGCTCCCTGTACCAACACGCTGATGGGGCTGGGCGGTTATCCCGCCAGCGACAAGCAATCCCTCGGCATGCTCGGCATGCACGGCACATACGAAGCCAACCTCGGCATGCAGAACTGCGATGTGCTGCTGGCAGTGGGCGCACGCTTCGACGATCGCGTGATCGGCAACGTGTCGCATTTCAATTCGGTGCCGCGCAAGATCATCCATATCGACATCGATCCGGCGTCCATCTCCAAACGCGTCAAGGTCGATGTGCCCATCGTCGGCGATGTGGCGCATGTGCTTGCCGATCTGCTCTCGGTGCTGAACAGCAGCAAGCAGAAGCCGGATGGGGCGGCCCTGAAGGAATGGTGGAAACAGATCGACGAATGGCGCGGCGCGAATTCGCTGGCGTACAAGAACTCGAACGAGATCATCAAGCCGCAGTTCGTGATCGAAACGTTGCACCGGATCACGCACGGCGATGCTTTCGTCACTTCCGACGTCGGCCAGCACCAGATGTGGGCCGCGCAATACTACAAGTTCGATCAGCCGCGCCGCTGGGTCAATTCCGGCGGTCTGGGGACCATGGGTTTCGGTTTGCCCGCCGCGATGGGTGTGCAGTTGGCCCATCCGGGGGCGGCCGTGGCATGCGTGACGGGCGAGGGCAGTATCCAGATGAACATCCAGGAATTGTCCACCTGCAAGCAATACAAGCTGCCGATCAAGATCGTCGCGTTGAACAACCGATATCTGGGTATGGTGCGCCAGTGGCAGGAGTTCTTCCACGGCAACCGCTACTCGCATTCCTACATGGACGCGTTGCCCGATTTCGTGAAACTGGCTGAAGCCTACGGCCATGTCGGCATCCTGGTGGAGAAGCCCTCCGATGTGGAAGGTGCGCTGAAGGAGGCCTTCGCACGCAAGGACGACCTAGTCTTCCTGGATTTCCGTACCGACCCGACCGAAAACGTGTACCCCATGGTGCCCGGCGGCAAGGGCTTGTCCGAAGTGATCCTGGCGGAGGACCTGTAATGAGGCACATCATCTCTTTGCTGATGGAAAACGAATCGGGCGCGCTGTCGCGGGTTTCCGGCCTGTTTTCCGCGCGCGGCTACAACATCGAGTCGCTTACCGTGGCGCCGACCGAAGATCCGACCATGTCCCGCATGACCATCGTCACCAGCGGTTCCGACGAGGTGATCGAGCAAATCAACAAACAGCTGAACAAGCTGGTCGATGTCGTCACCGTGATGGACCTCACCGACGGCGACCATATCGAGCGCGAACTGATGCTGGTCAAGGTGCGTGCGGTCGGCGACGACCGCGAGGAACTGAAGCGCATGACCGACATCTTCCGCGGACGCGTCATCGATGTTTCCGACAAGACCTACACCATCGAGCTCACCGGGACGGGGCACAAGCTGGATCGTTTCCTGCAGGCGATCGATCACGACTTGATCCTGGAAACGGTGCGTACCGGCGCTTCCGGTATCGGGCGCGGCGAACGCATCCTGAAACTCTGACGATTTCTTACCACTGATTTTTTAACGAGGCCAACATGAAAGTTTATTACGACAAAGACGCAGACCTGTCCCTGATCAAGGGCAAACAAGTGACCATCATCGGCTACGGCTCGCAAGGCCATGCCCACGCACAGAACCTGAAGGATTCTGGCGTCAGCGTGACCGTCGCTCTGCGCAAGAACGGCGCCTCCTGGAAGAAGGCAGAAGGTGCAGGATTGAAAGTCGCCGAAGTGGCTGCCGCGGTGAAGAGCGCCGACGTGGTGATGATGCTGTTGCCCGATGAGAATATTCCTGAGGTATACAACAACGAAGTGCATGCCAACCTGAAACCCGGTGCGGCGCTGGCGTTCGCGCACGGCTTCAACGTGCACTACAACCAGGTCGTGCCGCGTGCCGACGTGGACGTGATCATGATCGCTCCGAAAGGCCCCGGCCATACCGTGCGTTCCGAATACCTGAAAGGTGGCGGCGTGCCCACGCTGATCGCCGTATATCAGGACAAGAGCGGCAAGGCCAAGGACATCGCGCTGTCGTATGCGGCAGCCAACGGCGGTACCAAGGGCGGCGTGATCGAGACCAATTTCCGCGAAGAAACCGAGACCGACCTGTTCGGCGAACAGGCCGTGCTGTGCGGCGGCGCGGTCGAACTGGTCAAGGCAGGTTTCGAGACCCTGACCGAAGCCGGCTACGCTCCCGAGATGGCTTACTTCGAGTGCCTGCACGAACTGAAGCTGATCGTCGACCTGATGTACGAAGGCGGCATCGCCAACATGAACTACTCCATCTCCAACAACGCCGAATACGGCGAGTACGTCACCGGCCAGCGCGTGATCGCCGACCAGGCGCGTGCGGCGATGAAGGAATGCCTGAAGAACATCCAGAACGGTTCCTACGCCAAGCAGTTCATCCTGGAAGGCCGCACCAACTATCCGGAAATGACCGCACGCCGCCGTTTGAATGCCGAACATCCGATCGAGGTGGTGGGTGGGAAGCTGCGTTCGATGATGCCCTGGATCGGCAAGAACAAGCTGGTCGACCAATCTAAAAACTGAGAATCGGGAAGGGGGAAGGGTAAAGGGGGAAGAGAAAAACCTCCACCCTTCCCCCTTCTCCCTTTACCCTTCCGCACATGAAAAACTACCCCCATCCCATCATCGCCCGCGAGGGCTGGCCGTTCCTGGCCATTTCCCTGGTGCTGGCCGTCGCGGCCACTGCCTGGTGCGCAGCCTGGTCGATCCCGATGTGGATCATCTTCGTGTTCGTGCTGCAATTCTTCCGCGACCCGCCGCGCGAGATACCGCAACAGGCTGGCGCGGTGTTGTCGCCGGCCGACGGCCGCGTCATCAAGGTCGAGCGTACGCAGGATCCTTATGCGCAGCGCGATGCGATCCTGGTCAGCGTGTTCATGAATGTGTTCAACGTGCACTCCAACCGCAGCCCGGTCGACGGCAAGGTGGAAAAGATCGAGTATTTTCCGGGCAAGTTCGTGAATGCCGATCTGGACAAGGCGTCCGCCGAGAACGAGCGCAATGCGGTGGTGCTGAAGACCGCCGACGGACAGACGGTGACCTTCGTCCAGGTGGCGGGGCTGATTGCGCGGCGCATCCTGTGCTACATCAAGGCAGGCGATACCCTGACGCGCGGCCAGCGCTACGGTTTCATCCGCTTTGGTTCGCGCGTCGATGTCTACCTGCCGCTGACGGCTACCGTCAAGGTTGCTATCGGTGATAAAGTGTCCGCTACCACCACTATCCTGGCCAAGCTCTGAGAACCTATGGACGAACTCAATCAGCGCAAACACATGGACCTGCGTCGGCGCAGCATCTACCTGCTGCCGAACCTGTTCACCACAGCAGCGCTGTTTGCGGGGTTCTATGCCATTGTGCAGGCGATGAACGGCAAGTTCGAGTTCGCCGCCGTGGCTATCTTCATCGCCATGGTGCTGGATGGCCTTGATGGCCGGGTCGCACGCCTGACGCATACGCAGAGCGAATTCGGTGCCGAATACGACAGCCTGTCGGACATGGTCTCGTTCGGGGTCGCACCCTCCATCCTGATGTACGAATGGGCGTTTCGCGATCTGGGCAAGTGGGGATGGTTCGCTGCCTTCATTTACTGTACCGGAGCGGCGTTGCGGCTGGCGCGGTTCAACACCAACATCGACGTGGTCGACAAACGTTATTTCCAGGGCTTGCCCAGCCCGGCGGCGGCGGCGCTGGTGGCCGGGTTCGTGTGGGTGATGCTGGATAACAGCTTCACCGGTTTCGAGTTGCGCTGGTATGCGGCCGGGCTGACCGTGTTTGCCGGGCTGAGCATGGTGAGCAACCTGAAATATTACAGCTTCAAGTCGCTCAACATGCGCAAGAGCGTGCCGTTCATCGTCATCTTCCTGTTCGCGCTATTCTTCATCTTCGTGGCGCAAAATCCCCCGCTCAACCTGTTCCTGTTGTTCTTCGGCTATTGCCTGTCCGGTTACGTGATGTGGCTGCTCGGCTTGCGCAAGCCGACAACCCCGCCGGTCCAGCCGTAGCCATTCGACCAGGCTGTCAAAATACGCCAGCCAAGTACGCCCGCAAGGGGCACGCCGTGGTTGTACCAAAGGCGGGCAATCCACTACGCAGCAAGCTGCGTGTGGAATTGACACTAAGGGGCCCATAACAAAGTCAGGCAATCCGTAACCAGCCAAGTCGCTGGTTAGCGCTGCCACAGCGTCTCCGGTTTTCCTGCCGCCAGGTTCAGCACGCGGCAGAGCACAAACAGCAGGTCGGAAAGCCGATTCAGATATTGCAGCCCCTCTTGCGGGGCTGTTTCGTTTTGCATCACCTGCAGGTAGTCGCGCTCAGTACGGCGCGCCACGGTGCGGGCGACATGGCATACGGCGGCGGCCCGGCAGCCGCCGGGCAGGATGAATTCCTTCAGCGGGGGCAGACCGGCGTTGTATTCCTCGATGGCGGTGTCCAGTCTGGCCAGTTTGCCCTGCTCGAACGGCGCACCCGGCGTGGCCAGCACGGCGCCAAGGTCGAACAGGTCGTTCTGGATGAGCAACAGTGTGCTGCGCACCTCTTCCGCCAGCGGTTCGGCGAGCAGCACGCCAAGATGGCTGTTGAGTTCATCCACGCTGCCGATGGCGGCGATGCGAACACTGTTCTTGGGCAGGCGCGCCCCGTTGGCCAGGCCGGTGCTGCCGTCGTCGCCCGTTCTTGTGACAATCTTGCTCAATCGCATCACTGTTTCTCCAGACAGGACAGGTATACAGTTGCATCCGGCGTGGTCTTGTTGCGCTGTGCTTGCCAGATCATCTCTCCTAGGCAATCCATGATCGCATGCTGTGCCTCATGCTCGGATGCGTATTTCCGGGTCAGGCGCGCGAACTGCTCGCGGATGCCCTGCGGCTGCCCGATGGAAATCTGCTCTTCTATGGTGAGGTGCATCATCAGGTGCAGGAATGGGTTGACCACATTGCCGTCCGGTGCATAGTCCTTGCCTTGATTGCGCTCGGGATCGTCGAACAGGGCGTGGTATTCCGGGTGCTTGTCGATGAGCTGGGCAGTGAGGTCCTCGAGCGGAGTCAGCAGCTCGCCAGCACGCCGCTTGCGCCAGGATTCGAACAGGAAATTTCTTGCTTCATCGCGGGTCGGGTTGAACATCGTGTGTACTCGTTGGAATTTGATCTGACTTTCTGACGGGAGCTGTGGATTCTCAAAGTGGCTTGCCGGTAAGCGTCATTTGAATCATAAGTCTAGAAATGCCCCGGGTTGGCAGTCGCTGTCAGCCATTGCAGTGCCTCTTCCTCATCAACAAATACGCGGTGTTGAAAATCCCTGACATAGGAGCAGTCTTCATAGAATTTGAACAACCTTCTGGTTTCTGCAGAAGGCTTGAAAACGAGAGCGACGCGTAATAGATGATTGACCCCGAGATTCTGATTGTTCTCTGGCAGGTCGTAGATATTCGTGAAGTTCATATCCAGATCGATATCCCGGTCGTCGACCAGGATACGGTTTGTTCCGTACTGGGAACTTGCAGCCAAGGCGGCAGCAACCAGCTGGTTGTTGCCTTCCAGGGTTAAAGTCCCTTTGGGGGTGACTTTGATTGCGTGGTGGCGGGCCAGATATTCGACAGACAATGTGAAATCAGTGGCCGGTCCCGGCGATGTTTGATGGTCGGGAGACGGCGCAGATCCACGAATGCCCATCCAGTGACTGTGGCGAGATGCCAGCCTTCGCAGCCGACCAAGAAATCTTGTACCCCAGCTATCCATTATCGATGAAGACCCCATATTCAATTCATCCACGCCGATCCGGAAGCGGCAAGTCGCAGTATGAAACATGGAAGGCGCAGTCCGCAAACCCACCTCCAGATGAGCAGGTTACTCAAAAACCTTTTCCTTGTATTCGCAGAGGCTTTCGATGATGCATTGGCCGCATTTCGGCTTGCGTGCCTGGCAAACGTAGCGCCCGTGCAGGATCAGCCAATGGTGGGCATCGTGCTTGAACTCATCCGGCACGAACTTCAGCAGCTTCTTCTCGACTTCCGTCACGTCCTTGCCGGGCGCGAGACCGATGCGGTTGCTGACCCGGAAGATGTGGGTATCGACCGCGATGGTCGGTTGCCCGAAGGCGGTGTTGAGGATCACGTTGGCGGTCTTGCGTCCCACGCCGGGCAGGGCCTCCAGTGCTTCGCGCGTCTGCGGCACCTCGCCGCCGTGCTGTTCCAGCAGGATGCGGCACAGCTGGATCACATGCCTGGCCTTGGTCTTGTACAGGCCGATGCGCTGGATGTAGCCGCGGAGCTTCTCTTCGCCGAGCTGCAGCAGCGCCTGCGGCGTGTTGGCCACCGGATAAAGCTGGCGGGTGGCGGCATTCACGCTCACATCGGTGGCTTGTGCGGACAACACCACCGCGACCAGCAGTTCGAACGGCGTGCGGTATTCCAGTTCGGTGGTCGGGTGGGGATTGGCCGCCTGCAGGCGCAGGAATATCTCGCGTCGTTTGGCGGCGTTCATTTAATGCATTGCGGGAGTGCAGCCGGCTTCGATGGGAGTGACCGTCGCGCCGCTCTTTCGCTGGCGTTCGGCACGCAGGTTGAGCCAGTTCTTGCCCGCGATGAGGCAGCCCAGGCCGATGAAGGCGCCGGGAGGCAGGATGGCGAGCAGGAAGCCTTTGTAGTTGGGCAGCACGTGCAATACCCAGTCCTTGGCCATATCGCCCAATGCGAGGTCGATACCGGACAGCAGGGTGCCCTTGCCCAGCAACTCGCGGATTCCTCCAAGCACCGCCAGCACGGCGGTCAGTCCCAGCCCCATGGCGAAACCGTCGAGGGCGGAAGGCAGCAGCGCGTTCTTGGAGGCGAAGGCTTCCACGCGCGCCAGCACGATGCAGTTGGTGACGATCAGCGGGATGAAGATGCCCAGCACCACATACAAGCCGTACATGTAGGCGTTCATCAGATACTGCACCACGGTGACCAGCACCGCGATGATGAGGATGAACACGGGGATGCGGATCTCGTTCGGCACGTAATTGCGGATGGGGGCGATGGCTGCGCCGCTCAGGGCCATCACCACTGCCGTTGCCAGTCCCAGGCTGACGCCGTTGACCACCGTGCTGCTGACCGCCAGCAACGGGCACAGGCCGAGCAGTTGCACCACGCCGGTATTCTGCTTCCACACGCCGTTATGCAGGATATCCTTGAATTCATGAAGGGTCATTTGTTCGTCTCCTTCTTCGGTTCGTTCGCCGAGAACAGTTTATCGCGGTTTTCGCCGAAATAGATCAATGCCTTGTTGACCGCCTTGACCACCGCGCGGGGGGTGATGGTTGCACCCGCCATATAGTCGAACTGGCCGCCGTCCTTTTTGACTTTCCAGTCAGCGTCTTTATACACCTCGCGCGACTTTCCGTCGAAACCCTTGATCCAGGGGCTCTTCGGCAGCTCGATGTAGTCGCCCAGCCCGGGCGTTTCCTTGTGTGCCACCACGCGCACGCCGGCGAGTTCGCCATTGGCTCGCACCGCCAGGATCAAGGCGATCTTGCCGCTGTAACCGTCCGGTGCGACAGCCTCCAGCACCACGGCGGAAGGCTCACCCTTGAGCCTGGCTCGATAGGCGACGGTCGGGCCGCCGGTACCCAGCAATTCGCTGGCGGGCACATCCAGTTTGTCCTGGATGATGTCGTTGTCGAACAGCGCCGACGGTACGATCTGCATGATCAGCTTCAGCTTCTCGCCTTCTTCGCTCTTCACGATCCTGTCGTGCGTCAGGAAGAACACCGAAGCCAGGATCGCAGTGCCGATGATGGCGAAGAACACCAGGTTGGCGGCGGTCTGCAGGGTGGAACGGGCGATGCGCTTCATTTACCGCCCCCTTTCTTGCCGAACACTTTGGGCTGCGTCCAGGCATCGATCAGCGGCACGCAGATGTTCATCAGCAGTGTGGCAAAGGCCATGCCGTCGGGATAGCCGCCGAAAGCGCGGATGAGGTAGGTGAGCAGTCCGGCGCCGGCGGCAAAGATCAGCTTGCCCCTGGGGGTGGTCGGCGAAGTGACCGGATCGGTCAGAATGAAGAAGGCACCCAGCATCGCCGCGCCGGAGAACCAGTGGAACAATGGTGTGACGTAATGCACCGGATCGACCAGGTGGAAGACACCTGCCGTGGCGAACAGGGCGGCGAGGAACGCCACCGGCAGGTGCCAGGAGATGATGCGGATGAACAGCAGGTAAAGGCCGCCAATCGCGAAACCGACCGCCACCATCTCGCTGCCCTTGCCTGCGAGGCGGCCGTAGATCGGCATGTCGCGGATGTTGTCTACCGACAGTCCGAGATGCAGCTGCGTCTTCAGCGTATCCAGCGGGGTTGCCATGGTCACTGCATCCAGCGTCAGTCCCGCGGGCAGTGCGCCGTTGAAGATGTAGCCCAGTTGTTCGCCGAAGGTCAGTTCGGCGCCCCCCAGCGCATGTGGCGTGAGCCAGTGCGTCATATGTACCGGGAAAGAGATGATGAGCACGGCATAGCCGATCATCGCCGGATTGAACGGGTTGTTGCCCAGGCCGCCGTACAGGTGTTTGGAGATGGCGATGGCGAAAGCGGTGCCGACCACCACCATCCACCATGGGGCGAGCGGCGGGATGGAGAGTGCCAGCAACCAGGCGGTGAGCAAGGCGCTGTTGTCGCTCAGGAACGGTTTGATGGGCCGGTTGCGCAGTTTGAGCATGACCGCCTCGGTCGCCAGCGCCGTGGCCGAGGCCAGCGCGATCGAGACCAGGATCGCCGGGCCGAAATACCAGACGTACAGCGCGATGCCGGGAATCAGTGCGAGCAGCACGCGCAGCATGATCTGGCTGACGCTGCTGGGCTGGGTGATAAAGGGTGAACTCCACATGGTCGTTGGCTATCCTTGATTGGATTTCGGCGGTTCGTCGTCCGCACCGGCATGTGCCGCCATCTCGCGGATCTTGGCGCGGCGTGCTTCGATCGCGGCGATCTCGGCCTGTTGCTCGGCGGTGAGGGCGTCGGTGTTCTTCGGGTGCGCGGCGGCGGCCTGTTCCTTGGCGCGCGCTACCGCGGCGTCGATGCGCATCTGCAGGGTATCGTCCGGATCGGCCGTGGCCGCAGCGACGGCGATAGCGGGTTCCGGTACGGGCGCAGGCGCAGCGGCTTTGGCGGCGAGCGCGGCCTTTTCCTTCTGTGCCAGGCGTTCCGCTTTTTCCTGCTTTTCGCGTTCAATGCGCATCAGCCTGAATTCGTGACGCTCGCGCGCCAGTTCGGCGGCCTGGCTCTCGCGTTCGCGCTGCCAGATCTCGCTCTTGGCGAAACGGTAATACTGGACCAGCGGGATATGGCTGGGGCAGACATAAGCGCAGGCACCGCATTCGATGCAGTCGAACAGGTGGTATTCCTGCGCCTTGCCGAAGTCCTTGGCCTTGGCGAACCAGTACAGGTCCTGCGGCTGCAGCTCGGCCGGGCAGACATCGGCACAGCGCGTGCAGCGGATGCAGGGCAGCGCGGGCGGCAGCGGCGGGAACAGCCTGGGCGATGCCTCGATGATGCAGTTGGTCGCCTTGGTCACGCCGACAGAACCAGAGGGCAGGTCCACCCCCATCATCGGGCCGCCCATGATGTGACGATCGGTATCCGGCTTGCTGCCGGCCTGTGCGACCAGTTCGTCCACCGGCGTGCCGAGCAGCACCTCGAAATTCTGCGCATGCTCGACGTTGCCGGTCACGGTGACGATGCGGGACAGCAACGGCTCGCCGAAGGCGATGGCGCGCCACACGCAATAGGCGGTGGCGACGTTGAAACACTGCACCCCCATCTCGGTGGAGCGCACGCCCGCGGCGACCTCGATGCCGGTCAGCACGCGGATGAGCTGCTTGGCGCCGCCGCCCGGATACAGCGTGGGGACGGGGATCACTTCCATATGCGCATGCCGGTCGTCCAGCACGGCCTGTTGCATCGCGGCGATGGCTTCGGGCTTGTTGTCCTCGATGCCGATCAGCACTTCTTCGGCATAAAGCAGTTCGCGCAACACTTCGGCGCCGCGCAGGATGTCGCCGGCGCGCTCGCGCATCAGCATGTCGTCGCAGGTGATGTAAGGCTCGCACTCGGCACCGTTGAGCACCAGCGTCTTGATCTTGTGCTTGTGGGAATACGACTTCATGTCGCTGGGGAACACCGCGCCGCCGAGGCCGACCACGCCAGCCTGGCGCAACAGGTGGCGCAGGTCGGTATGCGCAGTCTGCCGGTAATCCACGCCGCTGTGCGCGATCCATTCGTCCTTGCCGTCCGGAACGAGGGTGATGCACAGGTCCGGCAGGCCGGACTGGTGTGCCACCAGTTGCATGTCGATGGCGCTCACCGTGCCGGAGGTCGAGGCGTGTACTGCACTGGACAGGCGTCCTTCCGGTCTGCCGATGAGCTGTCCCTTGAGCACGTGTTCACCGACCTGCACCACCGGCACGGCACGATTGCCCACGTGCTGATGCAGCGGGATGACCAGCTTCGATGGGAGCGCGGCCTGTGCAATGGGGCTGCCGGTCGATTCGGCCTTGTGCGTGGGCGGGTGTACGCCGCCGTGGAATTTGAACAGCGATCTCATCGTGCGGCGACCTGTACGAGGGGAATGGTCGGGTATTGCCACTTCCAGTTGGTGATGTCTTCCCCGAGGGGCTGCATGCTGATGCAATCCACCGGGCAGGGGGCGATGCACAGCTCGCAGCCGGTGCATTCGGATGCGATGATGGTATGCATCTGTTTCGCGGCGCCGACGATGGCATCCACCGGGCAGGCCTGCAGGCACAGGGTGCAGCCGATGCAGGTCTGTTCGTCGATGAATGCGACGGCTTTGGGTTTGGGCGCGGTACCTTCGCCGAACGGTACATATTCCACGCCGAGCAGGTCGGCCAGCTTGTGTATCCCTTCGTCGCCGCCGGGCGGGCATTTGTTGATGCCGGCCTCGCCCTTGGCGATCGCCTCGGCATAAGGCTTGCAGCCGGGATAGCCGCACTGGCCGCATTGCGTCTGCGGCAGCACGGCGTCGATCTTCTCCACCAGCGGATTGCCTTCGACCTTGAACTTGATGGCGGAAAATCCCAGCACTGCGCCAAGCAGCAGGGAAATGCCGACCATCACCCAGAGTGCAGAGATCATTTCACCAGGCCCGAGAACCCCATGAATGACAAGCTCATCAATCCGGCGGTGACCATGGCAATGGCCGACCCCTTGAAGATGCCGGGCACATCGGCGCCTTCCAGCCGTTCGCGGATACCGGCGAACAGGATCATCACCAGCGTGAAGCCCAGCGCGCCGCCAAAGCCGAACAACAGCGACTGCATGAAATCGTGTTTTGCCTGCACATTGAGCAGGGGAATGCCGAGCACCGCGCAGTTGGTGGTGATCAGCGGCAGGTAGATGCCGAGGATCTGGTACAGCTCGGGGCTGGTCTTCTTGATCGCCATTTCGGTGAATTGCACGATGCCGGCGATGACCACGATGAACGAAAGCGTGGTGAGGTAAGCGAGATCGGGGCCGAGCAGGTAATGTTCGATCAGGTAGCTGGCGCCGGAACCCAGCGTGAGTACGAAGGTCGTGGCTGCGCCCATGCCGATGGCGGCTTCCAGTTTCTTGGATACGCCCATGAACGGGCACAATCCGAGAATCTTCACCATCACGATGTTGTTCACCAACACCGTGCTGACGAGGATGAGTAGATATTCGGTCATAGGGCTAGCACTCCTAGAGGGAATGCAATTATCCGCCGAATCAGACCCCGCTTCAACTTCGCTTGCAGCATATGCATATTACCCGGAGTGATTAAGAAGCCGGGTGCGGCAGGGCTTCGGCACGCCTGTCAGATGCTGGGCGAGGGCTCATATTTCGATACGCGTTCCCATTTCGATGACCCGATTGGTGGGGATATTGAAGAATTCGGCGGCATTCATGGCGTTCCTGGACAAGGCGAGGAACAGGCGTTTGCGCCAGTGCATCATGCCCGGACCCGTGCCGGTGACGATCACGGCATGCGAGATGAAGAACGAGGTGTTCATCATGTCGAAGACCAGTCCCTGCTTGGCACACAATTCCAGCGCGGCCGGGATGTCCGGCGTTTCCATGAAGCCGTAGAAAACGCGCAGCCTGTAAAAACCTTTGCCCATGTCGTTGATCAGCAGGCGGTTGCCCTTGGTGACGTAAGGTTTGTCCTCGACGATCACGGTCAGCAGGATGTTGCGTTCATGCAGCACCTGGTTGTGCTTGAGGTTGTGCAGCAGCGCGGAGGGGGCGCCTTCCCCGATGGCGGTGAGGAAGATGGCGGTGCCTTGCGCCCGGCTCACGCCGTCGGCGCTATCCAGTACCACCTGGATGGGGATGGCCTGGCGCGCGATCTCGTCGAACAGCAGTTTACGCCCCAGCTTCCAGGTGGTGAGCACGGTGAATGAAAGCGCCGCGATGCCGAGCGGGAACCAGCCGCCCTGGGGGATCTTGAGTGCGTTGGCGGAAAAATAAGCCAGGTCGACAGTCAGGAAGGTGCCGATGAGCGGGACGACGAGCAGCGGCGACCAGCGCCACGCAGCGAGGACAAACGCGACCAGTATGGTGTCGATCGTCATCGTGCCGGTGACGGCGATGCCATATGCCGCCGCCAGGTTGCTGGAGCTCTGGAAGGTCAGCACCAGGTAGATGACCGCCAGATAGAGCGTCCAGTTCGTCAGGGGGGCATAAATCTGTCCTTGCGCCTTATCCGAGGTCTGGCGGATTTCCATGCGCGGCAGCAGCCCCATCTGCACCGATTGCCGGGCTACCGAGAAGGCGCCGGAGATCACCGCCTGCGAGGCGATCACCGTGGCTGCCGTGGCGAGCAGCACCATGGGGAGCAGCGCCCATCCCGGGGCGAGCAGGTAGAACGGGTTCTCGATGGCTTGCGGGTTCTGCAACAACAATGCGCCTTGCCCGAAATAGTTCAATGTCAAAGCGGGCAGCACGAACGTGAACCAGGTCAGCCGGATCGGGAATTTCCCGAAATGTCCCATGTCGGTATACAGCGCTTCGCCGCCCGTAACGGCGAGCACCACCGAACCAAGCGTCAGAAACGATAGCTGCGGGTCGATGACCAGGAAGTGGATTGCATTGAGCGGGTTGAGCGCCCATAGCACATCCGGATGCCTGGCGATGGACAGGCCGCCCAGGATGCCCAGGCTGGCGAACCAGAAGACCATGATCGGGCCGAACGCCAGCCCCATTGCGCCGGTGCCATGCTTTTGCACGAGGAACAGCGCGGTCAATACCGAGAGCGTGATGGGCAGGACATAGTGACCGAGCTGGGGAGCGACGACATCCAGGCCCTCGACGGCGGAGAGTACCGAGATCGCCGGGGTGATCATGCTGTCGCCATAGAACAGGGCGGCGGCGAATACGCCGAGTATCCCGATGAACCATTTTGTCCTGGTGCTGCCGGAGGTCAGTTCGCTGGCCAAGGAGAGCAAGGCCAGCGAGCCGCCCTCGCCGTGATTGTCTGCCCGCATGATGACGATCACGTACTTGAGCGACACCAGCAGCATGATGGTCCAGAACATCACGGAGAGCACGCCGAGTACGTTGGCTTCCGTCACCGCAAGCGGATGATGTCCGGCAAAGGTCTCTTTCAATGCATACAGCGGGCTGGTACCGATGTCCCCGTACACCACGCCTATCGCGCCCAGCAACAGGCCGGATAATTTCTGCTTTGTTTGTGTTTCGCTCATGCCGCCCTTTTCCGCCTTGCGCGGAAGAATGGGGCGGCACTCTACCTGTGCACCCTCCCGAATGCAATGGGGGATTCCCGGGATGGGAACAGGGTGGGGCGCCACATCACAGCATGACCTTGGTGCCGAGTTCGACCACCTGGTTGGCTGGCAGGTTGAAGAAGCTGGCCGCCCCTTCGGACTGGCGCGTCATCCAGGAGAACAGGGAGGAGCGCCAGGCGGGCATGCCACCTGGTCCATCGGCCACATTGGAGCGGGCGATGAAGAAGGTCGTGCTCATCGGTTCGAGCTGTATGCCATGCGCAGACAATCCTTGCAGCGAGGCGGGGATGTCGACTTCCTGGCGGAAACCGAAATGCAGGGCCACGTTGTACATGCCGGGTGCCAGCTGGTTCACCTGCATGCGCTGCTTCATTTCGATATAGGGTACATCGGCAGTCACCACATGCAGGAACAGCGTCTGTTCGTGCAGTACCTTGAAGTGTTTCAGGTTGTGGAACAGGGCGCTGGGTACCATGGTCGGATCGGCGGTCAGGTAGACCGCTGTGCCCGGTACGCGCGGCACCTCGGGTTGCGTTCCCGAGATGAACAGCGCCATCGGGATGTCCAGTTTGCGCCGCTGTTCGGCGATCAGCGTGCTGCCGCGCTTCCAGGTCGACAGCAGCAGGAAGATCAGCAGTCCAAGTGCCAGCGGCATCCAGCCCCCGCTGGCGATCTTGGTCAGGTTGGAGCTGAAGAACATCAGTTCCAGCAGGGCAAATATCAGCAAGGCAGGCAACATCAGGATGCGCATGCGTCCCGGCAGCATCAGGGCGACGAACACCGTCAGCACGGTGGTGATGATCATGGTGCCGGAGACGGCGATGCCGTAGGCGGCGGCGAGCGCGCTGGAGGAGCCGAACTGGAATACGAGGACGATGACGCCGACCATCATCATCCAGTTCACGGCGGGAATGTAGATCTGGCCGCGCTGCGAATCGGAAGTGTGCTGGATGTACAGGCGCGGCAGGTAGCCCATGCGCATGGCCTGCAGCGTCATCGAATAGGCGCCGGAGATGGTGGCTTGCGAAGCGATCACCGTGGCGGCGGTGGCCAGCGCGACCAGCGGCAGCAGGAACCAGTCGGGAGACAGCAGGTAGAACGGATTTTGGATCGCGTCGGCCGAGCGCAGAACCAGGGCGCCTTGTCCGAAATAGTTGATCAGCAAGGCCGGGCAGACCAGGCCATACCAGGCCAGCCTGACCGGTTTGGCGCCGAAATGCCCCATGTCGGCATACAGTGCTTCGCCGCCGGTGAGGGCCAGGAAGACCGCGGACAGCAGCAGGAACATGCCTGCAGGATGCTCCAGCGCGAAGTCGATGGCGTATACGGGATTGACGGCACTCAACACCGTGGGGTTCTGCGCGATGCTGAGCGCGCCCAGCACCGCCAGCGCGGTGAACCACAGCAGCGTGACCGGGCCGAACAGCTTGCCCATGCTGCCGGTGCCGTGGCGCTGGATGAAGAACAGGCCGGCGAGCACGCCGACGGTGATCGGGACGATGAATTTTTCGAAGGCCGGGGTGGCGACACTGAGCCCTTCGACGGCTGAGAGCACCGAGATGGCAGGGGTGATGAGCGCATCGCCGTAGAACAGGGCGGCGGCGAAGATGCCCGCCGTGACGATCCATGTCGTCCAGCGCGCGGCGCCCTTCGCCGAACGGTTTGCCAGCGCGGTCAAGGCGAGCACGCCGCCTTCGCCGTCGTTGTCGAACTTGAGCATGATCCACACATACTTGATCGAGATGATCAGCATCATCGCCCAGAACAGTGCGGACAGCGTCGCCAGCACATTGGGTTCGGTGGGGGTCAGTCCGTGCGTGCCGGTGAATGCTTCCTTGAAGGCGTACAGCGGGCTGGTGCCGATGTCGCCGTACACCACGCCGAGCGCGGCCAGCGCCAGAGCGCCATTGGAAGCTTTGCTTGGTTGATTCATGTTGCGAACTCCCATCTGGCTCGCCGTTGTCGGTGGCGAGCTACATATCTTGTTATGCGCCGTGTGAAGGCGTTTTTCATCCGGATTTCCTGCAGGAAAAGACCGAACGGCACTTTAGCTTTGAATACTTATCAATACAATCTGCAACGGCCGATGCTCCTGAAATCTTTACGAAATCTATATATCGGCGGAATTCATCTATATACCATTTTGACCCGCCCACTTCTACCATGCTCGCCGTGTCAATACACACAAGGAGCAAATGAAATGGACTGGTTATATCTGTTGCTGATCCTTGCCTTCTTCGGCCTGAGCGTGCTGTTCGTGCGCGGCCTGGACAAGCTGGGAGGCAAATCATGACGTTCTACATTATCGGCGCCATCGTGGCCATCCTATTGATGGCCTATCTGGTGGTCGCCTTGTTTAAACCGGAGCTATTCTCATGATCAACGGCATCTTTCAAATCACCCTCTATCTGGGCGTGCTGCTGGCGTTGACCAGGCCGCTCGGTATTTACATGCGGCGCGTGTATGAAGGCGACTTGCCTGTGTTCGTGCGCTGGCTGCAACCGGCTGAAAACTTGCTCTATCACGTGTGCGGCATCGATAGGCAGGAAATGCGTTGGACACGCTATGCGCTGGCCATGCTGTGGTTCAGCCTGCTGGGCGTGCTGGCGGTGTATCTGTTGCAGCGCTTGCAAGGCATGCTGCCGCTGAACCCGCAGGGCATGGGGGCGGTCACGCCTGACTCTTCGTTCAACACAGCCTTGAGTTTCGTCACCAATACCAACTGGCAAGGCTATGTTGGCGAGTCCACGATGAGCTATTTCACACAGATGGCCGGGCTGACGGTGCAGAACTTCTTCTCTGCCGCCACCGGCATGGCTGTCGCCATTGCGCTGATCCGCGGCTTTGCGCGGCACACGGTGGAGACCATCGGTAACTTCTGGGTGGACATGACGCGCAGTACACTTTATATCCTGTTGCCGCTTTCTGTCATTTTGGCTCTGGTACTGGTAGGGCAGGGCGTGATCCAGAACCTGTCCGCCTACCAGGCTGTGATCACGGTGGATGCGACCACCTATGACAACCCCAGGGTGGACGCCGCGGGCCCCCCTCTGAAGGATGCTGCTGGCAATCCGGTCACAGAGAAGATCGCCACACATGAGCAGGTCATCGCCATGGGGCCGGTCGCCTCGCAGGAAGCGATCAAGCAGCTGGGCACCAACGGCGGCGGCTTCTTCAACGCCAACTCGGCGCATCCGTTCGAGAATCCCACGCCGCTCGCAAATTTCCTGTCCATGCTCGCGATTTTCCTGATTCCGGCCGCGCTGTGCTACACCTTCGGCAGCATGGTGGGTGACACGCGCCAAGGTTGGGCGATTCTCATTTCCATGACGCTGCTGTTCGTTGGCTTTCTTGCCGTGGCCGAATATGCCGAACTGAACGGCAATCCGGCTTTCAATGCGCTGGGCGTGGATCAATCCATCTCCGCCACACAATCCGGCGGCAACATGGAAGGCAAAGAGACGCGCTTTGGCATCGTCAACTCCGCCTTGTTCGCTACCATCACCACCGCGGCCTCCTGCGGCGCGGTGAACGCGATGCATGATTCGCTCACGCCGTTGGGCGGCCTCGTGCCGATGGCTCAGATCCAGCTGGGCGAGGTGATCTTCGGCGGCGTCGGCTCCGGCCTGTATGGCATGCTGGTGTATGCCGTGATTGCGGTGTTCCTGGCCGGACTGATGATCGGCCGCACACCCGAATACCTGGGCAAGAAGATCGAAGCCTACGACATCAAGATGGCCTCGCTGGTGATCCTGATCCCGCCGCTGATCATCCTCGGTGGTACCGCGCTGGCCGTGATGCTGGAGGCCGGCAAGAACAGCATCTTCAATCCCGGCGCGCATGGTTTCAGCGAAGTGCTGTATGCCTTCTCGTCGGCGGTGGGCAACAACGGCAGTGCGTTCGCCGGAATCTCCGCCAATACGCCGTTTTATAACAGTGCGCTGGGCTTCGCCGTCTGGTTCGGCCGCTTCTGGCTGATCATCCCGGTACTGGCATTGGCCGGTTCGCTGGCGGCCAAGAAACGCATTCCCGCGAGTGTAGGCAGCATGGCGACGCATACGCCGCTGTTCGTATGGCTGCTGATCAGTACTGTGCTGCTGGTGGGTGCACTGAACTTTGTTCCTGCGCTGGCACTGGGGCCGGTCATCGAGCACCTGAACATGATCGGCGTTCATTAGGAGACAGACATGACAAGCAAGACCGTTTCATTCGCGTTGTTCGAGCGTGAGATCGTTGGGCAGGCTGTGGTCGATTCGTTCAGGAAGCTGAGCCCGGCTCAGCAGATGAAGAACCCGGTGATGTTCGTGGTGTGGGTAGGCAGCGTGCTGACAACGGCGCTGTTCTTCCAGGCACTGTTCGGACAAGGTGAGGCGCCGACCGGTTTTATCCTCGCCATCACCCTGTGGCTGTGGTTCACCGTCCTGTTTGCGAACTTTGCCGAGGCTGTGGCCGAGGGGCGAAGCCGCGCGCAGGCTGCCGCCATGCGCGGCATGAAGAAAGCGGTATGGGCCAAGAAGCTGCACGAGCCGCGATACGGTGCCAAATGGCAGCTGGTGGAAGGCGAGGAACTGCGCAAGGACATGGTCGTGCTGGTCGAGGCGGGGGAGTTCATCCCCGGCGACGGCACCGTGATCGAGGGCGTGGCCTCGGTGGACGAGAGCGCCATTACCGGTGAATCCGCCCCGGTGATCCGAGAATCTGGCGGCGATTTCTCCGCCGTGACCGGCGGCACGCGTGTGTTGTCCGACTGGCTGGTGGTGCGCATCACCACCAATCCAGGCGAGACATTTCTCGACCGCATGATCGCAATGGTGGAGGGGGCCAAGCGCCAGAAGACGCCCAACGAGATCGCGCTGACCATCCTGCTGGTGGCGATGACGCTGATCTTCCTGTTCGTCATCGTCACGCTGCTGCCGTTCTCGCTATATAGCGTGGCGACGGCCGGTGCGGGGCAGCCGGTCAGCATCACCGTGTTGGTGGCGCTGCTGGTGTGTCTGATCCCCACCACCATCGGCGGCCTGCTCTCCGCCATCGGTGTGGCCGGCATGGGGCGCATGCTGCAAAAGAACGTGATCGCCACTTCGGGTCGCGCAGTGGAAGCGGCGGGCGATGTCGACGTGCTGCTGCTGGACAAGACCGGCACCATCACCTTGGGCAACCGCCAGGCCAGCAACTTCCTGCATGCTTCCGGCGTGACTGAAGCCGAATTGGCCGATGCCGCGCAGCTCGCGTCCTTGGCCGACGAGACGCCGGAGGGACGCAGCATCGTGGTGCTGGCCAAGGAGAAATTCGGTCTGCGCGAGCGCAATATCCACGAGATGGGTGCGACCTTCATCCCGTTCAGCGCGCAGACGCGCATGAGCGGCGTCAATGTCCCGGCACATGATGGCGCAGCAGCACGCCAGATCCGCAAGGGTGCTGCCGATGCCATCCGCAATCACATTCTCAGCCTGGGCGGCCAGTTTCCGCCAGAAGTGAACATGATCGTCGACAACGTTTCGCGCCGTGGCAGCACGCCGCTGGTGGTGGCCGACGGCACCAAGGTAATGGGCGTGATCGAGCTCAAGGACGTGGTCAAGGGCGGCATCAAGGAACGCTTTGCCGAGCTGCGCCGCATGGGCATCAAGACCATCATGATCACCGGCGACAATCGTCTCACCGCCGCCGCCATCGCGGCCGAGGCAGGCGTGGATGATTTCCTTGCCGAGGCGACACCCGAAGCAAAGCTGAAACTGATCCGCGAACATCAGGCGCAGGGCCGGTTGGTGGCGATGACCGGCGACGGCACCAACGACGCGCCCGCATTGGCGCAGGCCGATGTGGCGGTGGCGATGAACACCGGCACGCAGGCCGCCAAGGAGGCGGGCAACATGGTGGACCTCGATTCCAACCCGACCAAGCTGATTGAGATCGTGGAGACCGGAAAACAAATGTTGATGACGCGCGGTTCGCTCACCACATTCAGCATCGCCAACGACGTGGCCAAGTATTTCGCCATCATCCCAGCTGCCTTCGCCACCACCTATCCGGCACTGGGTGCGCTGAATGTGATGCATCTCGCAACGTCTTCCAGCGCCATCCTGTCGGCGGTGATTTTCAATGCCCTGATTATCATCGCGTTGGTGCCGCTGGCGCTAAAGGGCGTGAAGTACCGCGCAATCGGCGCCAACGTGCTGCTGCGCAACAACCTGCTGGCCTATGGCCTGGGCGGCATCGTTGTTCCGTTCATAGGCATCAAGCTGATCGACATGCTGCTGGTTGGCTTACATCTGGCTTAAGAAAGGAAACATCATGTTGAAAGAACTTCGCCCTGCCATCGCCAGCTTCGTGCTGCTGTCATTGCTGACCGGTATCGTCTATCCGTTGTTCGTCACTGGCGTTGCGCAGGCCACCATGCCGGGCAAGGCCAATGGCAGCCTGATCGTGAAGGATGGCAAGCCGACCGGTTCCAGTCTGATCGGCCAGTCGTTCTCCGACCCCAAATATTTCTGGGGGCGTCCATCGGCGACCGGCCCGATGCCGAACAATGCGGCCGCTTCCAGCGGTTCCAATCTGGGGCCGACCAACCCTGCTCTGCTGGATGCCGTGAAAGTCCGTGTGCACGCGTTGCGCGACGACGATCCCGGCAATACGCAGCCGGTGCCGGTCGATTTGGTCACCGCATCCGGCAGCGGGCTCGATCCGCACATCAGCCCGGCTGCGGCGGAATACCAGGTTGCACGGGTGGCGCGGCTGCGCGGCATCGTTCCCGATGCAGTGCGAAAACTGGTGGCACAGCATACCGAAGGTCGTCAGTTCGGCATCCTCGGCGAGCCAGTAGTGAATGTGCTGGAACTCAATCTGGCGCTGGATGCATTGCGCAAAGGATGAAGGACACCGTGACCTCATCGACAAAGCAATGAACAGCATGCTGCTGCCTGCCATGGACGGATTGCTGGAAGCCGGCCTGGCTGTCCTCGCGGTTTTCGTTCCGCTTGGCCTTGCCTATCTCATGATCGTCTTGCCGCAGCATTCACAAGAAGATCGATTCGCGGGAGATGAGGCCAAGCCATCGTCATCTTCGGAATCGCCTAAAACAGATGCGGTAAACTGGATCCATGAAGAAAAATCATAATATGGCTGAACTAGCTCACTTAACAGCTTTGATGAATGCGTGTACGCCTGTCGATCGGCAGACGTGGTGGAGCAGCTTGGTGCCATGAGCGAAGATATTCAACGACCAGATCCAGACTCGCTGCTCGAGCGCGTGCAGCGCGCCGAGGCGAAACGCCATCGCGGCCGCCTGAAGATATTCTTCGGTGCCAGCGCCGGCGTGGGCAAGACCTTCGGCATGCTGCTGGCCGCGCGCGAGCGCCGTGCCGAAGGGCTGGACGTGGTGGCGGGCTATGTGGAGACGCACAAGCGGGTGGAGACTGAACAGCTGCTGGAGGGGCTGGAGCTGCTGCCGCCGCGGCTGGTCGAGTATCGCGGCGCGCAGTTGCGGGAGTTCGATCTGGATGCCGCGCTCAAGCGCCGCCCGGCGCTGATCCTGGTGGACGAGCTGGCGCACAGCAACGCGCCCGGATCGCGCCATCCCAAGCGCTGGCAGGATGTGGACGAGCTGCTGGAAGCGGGAATCGACGTTTACACCGCCATCAACGTGCAGCACATCGAGAGCCTCAACGACGTGGTATCGCAGATCACTGGCATCCCGGTGTGGGAGACGGTGCCCGATGCGGTACTGGAAGATGCGGACGAGATCGAGCTGATTGACCTGCCGCCGGACGAGCTGTTGCAACGACTGAAGGAAGGCAAGGTTTACCTGCCGCAGCAGGCGGAGCGTGCCGCGCAGAATTTCTTTCGCAAAGGCAACCTGATTGCGTTGCGCGAACTGGCCTTGCGTCGCACGGCGGATCGTGTCGATGCGCAGATGCGCGATTACCGTGACGACCATGCCATCCAGAATGTGTGGCAGGTCAAGGAGCGCATGCTGGTATGCATCGGTCCAGGCGGCAATGCGGAGAACCTGGTACGCGCGGCTTATCGCTTGTCGCAGATGCTCAAGGCGGAGTGGATCGTCGTTTACATCGAAACAGCGAAATTGCAGCATCTTTCGCGCGAGCAGCGCGACGTCATTCTGCGCACGTTGAAGCTGGCGGAAGAACTGGGCGCCGAGACCGCCACGCTGAACGGCCATAAACTGTCGGACGAAGTAATCGCCTATGCGCGCGCGCGCAATGCCACGCGCATCGTACTGGGCAAGCCGACCTTCGCCGGATGGCGGCGTAGGCTGCATGGTTCGCTGGTGGATACCATCGTGCGCCAGGCTAGTGATATCGACATCCACGTGGTAGGCAAGGAATCCGACGCCTTGTCTCAGTTGCGCGAGAACCCCTATTTCTCGCGCAGCCGTCTCTATCTCGGGCTGGCCGCCGAAGAACAGAAGCCGTTATTCAGATGGCGCATCGATTACCTGTGGGCAGCAGTGACCTCGGCGATCTGTACCGCAGTGGCCTGGCCGATGTACAACCATTTTGATCTGGCTAATCTGGTCATGGTCTATCTGCTGGGCGTGGTGGTGGTCGCGGCGCGTTACGGACGCGGTCCGTCCTTGCTCGCCTCATTCCTGGGGGTGGTGCTGTTTGACTTCTTCTATGTGCCGCCGCGTTTCAGCTTTGCCGTGTCGGATAGCCAATATCTGATTACCTTTGGCGTCATGCTGCTGGTCGCACTGGTCATCAGCAGCATGACGGTGAGCATTAAGCACCAGGCGAGGGTTGCCAGCATGCGCGAGCGACGTAGCGCTTCGCTGTATGCCATGAGCCGCGAACTGGCGGCTACGCGAGGCCAGGAAAACATTGTGCGGGTAGCGGTCAGGCATGTGGCTGATGTATTCGAGACGCAGGTCGTAGTGTTGTTGCCTGATGTCGGCGGCCGCCTGCATTATCCAAACGAAGAAGGGCTGGCCGAATCCTGTCATGGCAGCGACCTGAGCGTGGCGCAGTGGGTCTATGATCACGGGCAGATGGCTGGGGCAGGGACCGATACGCTGCCTGGCGGAGATATGATTTACTTGCCATTGCGGGCCTCGGCAGAAGTGCTGGGCGTGCTGGTGCTGCTCCCCTTGAATTCTGCGCGGCTGGCTTTGCCCGAGCAGCAGAGGCTGCTGGAGACTTTTGTGAGCCAGATCGCGCTGGCGTTGGAGCGCGTGCGGCTGGCGGCAGAGGCGCAAAGTGCGCAGCTGAAGATCGAAACGGAACAGCTGCGCAATTCGCTGCTGTCAGCTATCTCGCACGATCTGCGCACACCGCTGGCAGCCATCGTCGGTGCTTCCAGCAGCCTGGTACGCGACAGCGAACGGCTGGACGACGTTGCGCGGCGCGAACTGGGGCAGGCCATCTATGACGAGGCAACGCGCATGGCCAGCCTTGCCAACAACCTGCTCGACATGGCGCGGTTGCAGGCAGGTGCCATCGTGCTGAACCGGCAATGGCAGCCGCTGGAAGAGGTGGTGGGTGCTGCGCTGGCGGGCATGAACGCACGGCTGGCCGACCATCCGGTTACGGTTCGCTTGACGCGCGACCTGCCGCTGGTCGAGATCGACAGTCTGCTGATCGAGCGGGTGTTCGCCAATCTGCTGGATAATGCCGTGAAGTACACGCCGCCCGGCACGCCGATAGAGATCGGTGCGGCGGCAGCAGCAGGGGAATTGACGGTGACCGTTTCTGATCGCGGGCATGGCATTCCCGCTGGGGAAGAGAAATTGATCTTCGAAAAATTCCATCGCGTTGCCAGCGAGGGCAACCAGGGCGGAGCCGGGCTGGGGCTGTCCATCTCCCGCTCCATCATCGAGGCCCACGGCGGGAAGATATGGGCGGAGAATCTGTCCACCGGCGGGGCCGCTTTCCATTTCACCCTGCTCCTGAGCGAGCCGCCTTCGATTGAACATGAAGAAAACGCCTGACCATGCCTAACGCCGCCACCATTATCGTCGTCGAGGATGAAGCGCAAATCCGTCGCTTTCTGCGTACCACGCTGGTGTCGGAAGGCTATCAGGTGGTCGAAGCGGAGACCGGCAGGCAGGGGCTGAGCGATGCGGCCACGAACAAGCCGGATCTCATCATCCTTGACCTCGGCCTGCCGGACATGGACGGCGTCGAGGTGATCAGGGGGGTGCGTGCCTGGTCTTCCGTGCCCATCATCATCCTGTCGGCGCGCTCGCAGGAGGGCGACAAAATCTCGGCGCTGGATGCGGGCGCCAACGATTATCTGGTCAAGCCGTTCGGCGTCGGCGAACTGCTGGCGCGCATGCGTGTGGCATTGCGGCAGGCTGCTTCGGCAGCCAATGGTGGAGAGGAAGGCATGTTCACGGTGGGCGAATTGCGCGTGGATATGGTGCATCGCAAAGTGACGGTCGGCAGTACCGAAGTGCACCTGACGCCCATCGAATACCGTCTGCTGACCGTTCTGGTCAAGCATGCGGGCAAGGTGCTCACGCACCAGCTGCTGCTAAAGGAGGTGTGGGGGCCGACCTACGTCGAGCGCGCCCATTATCTGCGCATCTACATGGGCGCGCTGCGACACAAGCTGGAACAGGATCCGGCGCGTCCGCGCTATCTGCTGACCGAGGTGGGGGTGGGATATCGGTTGGCTGTGATGTGAGATGGGACTAAGTCCGCTTTGCCTTTATTGCCGCCGCACATTCGGATACCAGTTCCCAGCCGCGGTAGATCATGCCGCTGTACATCTGCACTAGCGCTGCCCCGGCCTGCATCTTCTCCAACGCATCGGAACCTTTCAGGATGCCGCCCACGCCGATGATGGGCAGCGCGCCCTGCAGTTCGGCGGCGAGCTGGCGGATGACGGCGGTGGACTTCTCGCGTACCGGTGCGCCGCTCAGGCCGCCGGTCTCGTTGCCGTGAGGCAGGTTCTCCACCCCTTCGCGCGACAGCGTGGTGTTGGTGGCGATCACGCCGTCGATACGGTGTTTGATGAGCAATGCGGCAATCTGCCGGATCTGGTCGCCGTCCAGGTCGGGGGCGATCTTCACTGCCAGCGGGACATACTTGCCGTGCTGCTGCGCCAGTTTTTTCTGTTCGGCCTTCAACTGTGCGAGCAGCGCATCCAGCTCGTCGCCGCCCTGCAGCTGGCGCAGGTTTTTGGTGTTGGGCGAGGAGATGTTGATGGCGACATAGCTGGCATGCGCGTATACCTTGCGCAGGCCGATCAGGTAGTCTTCTGCCGCTTTCCCGATCGGCGTGTCGGCGTTCTTGCCGATGTTGATGCCGAGGACACCTTTGAACTTCGCTTGCCTGACGTTTTCGATCAGCTTGTCCACGCCGTCGTTGTTGAAGCCCATGCGGTTGATAATGCCCTGCGCCTGCGGAAGGCGGAACAGGCGCGGCTTGGGGTTGCCGGGTTGCGGGCGTGGCGTCACGGTGCCGATCTCGATGAAGCCGAAACCGAGCGCGGCGAGCGGGTCGATGTAACCGCCGTTCTTGTCCAGCCCTGCGGCCAGCCCGACCGGGTTGGGGAAGGTCAGGCCCATCACGGTGCGCGGATCGCTCTCGGGGCGTTTTACCACCAGCGGCAGGGTGCCCAGGCAATGCGCGGCCTTCAGCGCATCGAGCGTGGCATGGTGTGCGGTCTCGGGATCGAGCGCGAACAGGGCGGGACGGAGCAGTTGGAACATCTAGGGTTCTTTCTTTGTGACGATGGGGACGGGGAAGGGTTTTTTCCTGAGCAGCCCGGCGCGTTTCCTGCCGCGCCAGTGCTCGGCGACGATATCGCCGATCTGCAGGCAGAGCAGTCCGGATACGGCCATGCCGGCGATCAGTTGCCAGGTGTTCGCGCCGAGATAGATCACCCCCCCGCTCAGGCGGTAGGTCGCCAGCGCGATGCCGCCGACCAGGATGCCGGCGAGCGAGCCGAGCAGGACGCGACTCCAGTCGCCGCGCACCAGGCCGGAAAAGACGGTGCTCTCATGCCACAACAATTGCAGTGCCGCGAGCAACAGCAGCGGGGATGGCCAGAATAGCCAGGCCAGATGGCCGGGCCAGACCGTGCCGCCGATCAGCCCTGTCAACGCTGCAAGCAGCAGGAGTTTTGCGGCAGGTTCAGACGGCAATGCGGGGAATGCGAATCTGCGTGCGCTCATGCGAACCAGGCCGGGCAATCCGGCCAGCCACAGGCGTGCGATCGATACTGCCGGCAGCAGGGCCAAGCCGCACAGTGCCGCCAGCAGCAGCGCTTGCGTTGGCGAACTGGCCGGGGTGAACCAGCTGCCGGCGAACAGGTTCAGGTAGGCGGACAGCGCACCGGTGAGCGCGCCTGCCAGGCTGCTCCAGAGCAGGTAGCCGGGCTGGGAGCGCAGCAGGCTGTGATTGGTGCGGTGGTAGATGAGGGTATCCAGCAGGATGCAAAAAACGATGACGGCAAGCATGCTGAGCAAGGCAGGCAGCCATGCGGCCCCTGCGACAGGGGCGGGGGCCTCCCATTCCATTCCGGCGATCGTCAGCGCGCTCGGCGGGATGAGCAGCAGGACAGCGGTGAAAGCGATCAGCCGGCTCAGCATGAGGTGTCTTTGGGCGGGATCGCCTGCCATGTGCCGTCGTACAGGCCCTGCAGCGGCTGGAAGTTGGCCTTGTATGCCATCTTCCGGCTGTCCGCGATCCAGTAGCCGAGATAAAGGAAGGGCAGTTGCAGCTTGCGGCATAGCTCGATCTGCCACAACACATTGAATGTGCCGTAACTGCTGTGGGCGACATCGGGATCGTAGAAGGTGTAGACCGCAGACAATCCATCCTGCAGCACATCGACCACGCTGACCATGCGCAGTAACTCGCCTTCGCGGAACTCCACCAGCATGGTGTCGACGTGGCTTTGCAGCAGGAAGTTGCGATATTGCTCGGGACTGTCGTCGTCCATGCCGCCGTCGCGGTGGCGTGCCTCCTGATAGCGGCGGTACAGCTCGAAATATTCCGCCCTGTCTTTCAGGGCATGCAGCGTGACGTTCAGGTCGCCATGCTGTTTGTGGCTGCGGCGCTGCGAGCGCGTCGGCTTGAACTCATCCACCACCACGCGCACCGGCACGCATTGGCGGCAGGTATCGCAACGCGGGCGATAGGTGAAGGTGCCGCTGCGGCGGAAACCATGGCGGACCAGTTCCGAATAGACCGGTGTGGAGATGAGGAAGCTCGGGGTGGCCACCTGCGAACGCGCTTCCAGGCCATCCAGGTAACTGCACGGGTAAGGTGCAGTCAGGTAGAGGTGCAGTGCGGAGATCGGGATGTCGTTGAGCAGGCTCATGAGAAAAGATCGTCGTCGAAACGCCAGGCAGGTACAGGCGGATAGTTTATCAAGTCTTGCAGCCGGGCGATAAATTCCTTGCGCGGTATCTCGGCTGCGCCCAGCGATGCCAGGTGCGGTGTGTTCATCTGGCAATCGATCATGCCGAATTCCCAGCGGCGGAGTTGCGCGCACAGGTGGGCGAGGGCGATCTTGGAAGCATCTGTCCTGCGGCTGAACATGGATTCGCCATAGAACATCCTGCCCAGCGCCATGCCGTACAGCCCTCCGGCGAGCTCTCCTTCCATCCAGGTTTCAACCGAGTGCGCATGCCCCATGCGGTGCAGTTCGCAGTAAGCGGCGACCATCTCCTCGTGGATCCATGTGCCTTGTGCGCCCTGGCGCGGCGCGGCGCAGGCGCGCATGACCTGCTCGAAGGCCGTGTCGGTGCGTACTTCGTATGCTCCTTTGTGCAATTTCTTGCGTAGCGAGTGCGAGATCCTGAAGTGCTGCGGGAACAGTACCATGCGCGGATCGGGGCTCCACCACAGGATGGGTTCGTCCGCGTTGAACCAGGGGAAGATGCCGTGGCGATAAGCTTCCAGCAGGCGCATCGGGGACAGGTCGCCGCCCGCTGCCAGCAATCCGTTGGGCGAGCGCAGCGCCTGGGTGACGGGCGGGAACGAAAGGTCGTGTCGAAGCAGCGGTATCATCATGCTTATACAGGGTTATAGGCCGGACGACATATGGTCAAGGCAGGCGATTTATGCTTATATTATGGCCCATACGAGGTGCGCAAACGCTGGGAGTCGCGATGTTGGGAATTTTTGGCAAGAAATCGGATCATCCTCTGGCGGACATCAAGACGGCGCAACAGGTGCTGGAAGAGATCCCGAAGAACGATGCGCAGAACGCCGTGCAGGAACTGACCGGCTGGATTGAAACTGCTGTCGAGCTGGCCGAGGATTTTCGCCTGGATCACGAATTCGCCGTGCTGCGCATGCTCGACGATGCGGCGCAGCCCTATGTGCGCAAGCTGTTGCGCGATTACTTCACCGTGCAGCCGCTCTCCAGGTTCCAGGAGAACCGCCTGTGGACGGTACTGAATAATTACTACACCCAGAGCGAACTCGCCCATCATCACGTGCTGACGCGCCTGATCAATGGCGCACGCGGCGCTTCCGGCTTCAAGACCGAGATGGCGTCGTTGGGAACGCGCGGCATCGCGGCGCTGACCGGGCGCCTGAAAATGGCCGTGGCGCGTTATGCCTTGGTCGAAGCGCCGTTGTGGCAGCACCTGTCGGAATACTACAGCCATGCCGAGCGATACGGTTACCAGAACGATGCGGTACCTTTATACCCGGGGGTTCCGGGCAATACCTCGGTGAAGCAGGAATTCTGCACATTGCTGGGCTGGTATGGCGTGAGTGCCGGTGTGCTGAGTCCCTTGCAGGCGCACATCACCGAGCGTTTGATCTCCTATGCCGGCGCGAGTCTGAATGTATACGACCAATACAATGCCAATGCGCTGTTTGTGTTCGACCTCTCCCAGCCCACTCCGCCGATGCGCATGGCCAACGAGGCTACCTTGCACCCGGCGTTGCGCTTCATCGTGCTGAGCGAGTCGCTGACGCGGCTCAACAGTCTGCTCAAGACGCTGGACAAGGGAATCGTGCCGGACGACGTCAATTTCTGCGGGGCGACCTACGATGCGGAACTGGTGCGCGAAACGTTGCGCCGCCTGATCGACAGTCTCACCCAGCCGCCGCCCACCCGGCGCAATCCGCGCCGCAAGATCAGCGTCAGCCTCAAGGTGGCGAACGGTTTCTTCCATATGCTGGAAAAGGCGGATGCCGGACTGAATTTCTTCAATCCCGACGTCGGCGAGTTATGGGAGGTGGAGGACATCAGCGTCACCGGTTTCCGCAGCGTTGTTCCGGCTGCGCGGGCGGCTGGGATCAAGATCGGCTCGCTGATCGGGAGCAAGCCGGAGAATGTGCCGCACTGGGGGGCCGGCATCGTGCGTCGCCTGAGTCTCGACGAGAACAACAATCTGCACATCGGCGTGGAAGTGGTGAGTACGCAGATCACCGGGGTTTCGCTGATCGAGCGGGGGTATTCTGCCGAGGAGGGCGGGCAGCTCGCCCTGTATCTGAACCGGCCTGGCGATACCAGCGGCGAGGCATGGCTGCTGATGAAGCCGGATACCTTTTCACCGAGTCGCAGCCTGAATATGGATAAGGGCGGCAAAGGCTATCTGCTGCTGCCACTGGCACGGGTTGAAAGTGGCGACGACTACGATCTTGCGCGCTATCGCTTGATGGAACCGGAAGTCACCGCCGAATAGGCGTCATGCGGACAGCCGCTGCCGCAACCACCGTTCGATATCGCGTATCTCCTCCGGGCAGACCGAATGCGGCATGGGGTAGTCATGCCATTCCAGCGTATAACCCTGCCGTAGCAATTCTTCCGCGGACGCCCTCCCGAACGCATGGGGAATGACCGGATCGTCCTGTCCGTGTGCCATGAAGATGGGGGTCTGCCTGGCGCTGGCGTCCGCTTCGATGGGCAGTGTCTGCGGCAGCGGCAGATAAGTGGAGAGCGCCAGTATCCCGCCCAGTCGTTCCTTGTGCCGCAATCCCGTGTGCAGGGCGACGGCCCCGCCTTGGGAGAATCCTGCGAGGTAGATGTGGCTGGCTGCTATGCCGCGCTGTTTTTCCAGGGCAATCAGATTTTCGATCAGTGCCTGAGCGGTGCGGATGCCTGCGGCGTCTTCCTGCCGGCCGATGTTGGCTGCTATTTCAGCCGCAGCGGCACCGCCGAGGATGTCGTACCAGGCGCGCATCACGTAGCCGCCATTAATGGTCACGGGGCGCATAGGGGCATGCGGGAAGATGTAGCGTACCGCGACGGGGAGCCCCAGTTCCTGGGCGATTGGCGCGAAATCTTCCCCATCCGCGCCCAGGCCGTGCAGCCAGATGATGCTGGATTTCGGGTTGTTGCCGGTTTCAAGGGTGATGCAGGGGAGAACAGAAGTCATAATTTGTCGCTAATCCGCTTTATGGCTGAAGGGGTATCCATTTAGAATCGGGCCTAAACATATCGGTGGAGTTGCCGATACTACTCATAACTGCCATAAAAAAACAAACTAGCATTCTGGAGGAGAGATGAAGCGACATATCACACCGACCTCGGTCGAACGGGTCATGCGGGAAGACGATTTCATCGTTTCCATGACCGATCCGAAGGGGCTCATCACCTACGGCAACCGCATCTTCATCGAGTTTTCCGGTTATACCGAAGCCGAATTGCTGGGTTCCCAGCATAACATCATCCGTCACCCGGACATGCCGCGAGGCGTGTTCAAGCTGCTGTGGGACAAGATACAGAATCGCGAGGAATGCTTCGCCTATGTGAAGAACATGTCAAAGGATGGCGGGTTCTATTGGGTGTTCACCAATGTCACGCCGGTTTTCGATCAGACTGGCAACATCACCGGGTATTTCTCGGTGCGCAGGAAGCCCAAGCAAAGCGGGGTGCAGACGGTAAGCGGTCTCTATGCGGCCATGCTGGAAGCCGAAAAGAAGGCGGGGCCAGCCAACGCCATTGCCGCATCAACCAAGATACTGGTCGATCTATTGAAAGAGAAAGGGCTCAGCTATGAAGAACTCGTCCTTGCAATTTAAGTTCTCCTTGCTGCTATGGTCGTTCTCGGCGATCGCGCTGGCCATCATCCTGACCAGCTTTGTGCTGCATGGGGTGGATATCTTCATGGTCGTATTCCTGTTGGTCAGCGTGGCGTTGTCGGCATGGGGGCAATGGCTGGTGCGGCAGTGGATGGCGCCGGTGGTGAGGCTCAAGGAGGTGGTGGATGAGGTCTCGCAGGGCAGATTCAACCGCCGCGTGACCGGGATATCCCAGGCCAGGGACGAGATCAGCGCCCTGAGCTGGAGCGTCAACGACATGCTCGATCAGTTGAACACGTTCTTCCGCGAACAGGGCACCAGCTTCCGCGCCAACCTGGAAGGCAAGTTTTATCGCGAAGCCTTGCCCACCGGCATGCACGGCGGTTTCAAGAAAGGCCTGGAGAATCAGAATGTCCTGCTGGAGGGGATGGCCGATCAGAAACAGAATGCAATGCGCACGCAACTGCTGTCCCGCGTGCACGAGCTCAATACCAACAACCTGCTGAAGAACCTGGTGTCGAGCCAGCAGGATTTGCGCGTGATCACCGACAAGATGGAACAGCTGGCCGCGCTATCCCGGCGCACACGCGAAGATGCCGAGGAGAGCCGCACGTCCGTCAGCGATGTGGTGCAGCGCCTGTCCGGCATCGTCGAGCGGGTGAACCATGCCAATGAATCGATCACCGAATTGAACGCACGCAGCTCCGAGATCAACAAGGCGGTTGGCCTGATCAACTCTATCGCCGACCAGACCAATCTGCTGGCGCTGAACGCCGCCATCGAGGCAGCGCGCGCCGGTGAGGCTGGCCGGGGCTTTGCCGTCGTGGCGGACGAGGTGCGCAAGCTCGCCGAAAACACCAAGAGCGCATCCGAGTCCATCGGGCGCATCATGCAAATGCTGCAGGGCGAGGCCTCCAAGATGCTGACGGAGTCGGAGGAGATGCGCGAGATCGCCAACTCGTCGCAGGGGGTCATCGGGCAGCTGGAAAAGAAATTCGGGCATTTCTACGAATCGGCGGTGACCACGCTTAACGGGGCGCGTTATGCGCAGGACCTGAGTTTCGCCTCGCTGGTCAAGGTCGATCACATCGTGTACAAGCAACGCTCCTATGTGCTGGTCAGCCAGAAGGATCACGAAGAGTTCAGGAAAGCAGTGGATGTCGATCACCACGGCTGCCGCCTCGGCAAGTGGTATGAAGGCGAAGGAAAGTCGGTGTTCGGCGAGTTGCAGTCGTTCAAACAGCTGCAAGTCCCTCACGCCAAGGTGCATGATTCCGTGAAAGCGGCGGTTGCGCTCCTTGATCAGCAGTGGGAACGCGATCCTGCGGTGCAGGACAAGATCATCGATGCGATGAGCGCGGCTGAAGAAGCCAGCCTGAATGTGATGCAGATCCTGGACCGGATCGTGGAGGAGAAACACCCGCACATGGTCAAGGCTGCATGATTCGCGGTGCCGGCAGGGGCAATCCCTGCCGCTGGCAGTCTGCTTTACAGCGGTTCGGGTATGATTTCGCGCAGTGCCTGAAACAGTTCGCGGTAACTCTTGGGAGGCTTGGCGGCCTCCTTTTCTTTTTGCGCATTGCGGATCAATGTGCGCAGCCGCTGTGCATCGGCTTCCGGGTGCGCAGCCAGCAATTCGGTGAGCGCTTCCGGCTGTTCCAGCAGGCGATCGCGCCAATGTTCGAGCTGGTGCAGCCAGGCCGTATGCTGCCGCGATACGCCGTTCCAGGCATCGAGTTTGGCGAGGATGGGCGCAGGCTCGACATCCCGCATCAGCCTGCCGATGTATTGCAGTTGGCGGTTGAGCGCGCCGAATTTCGTCATGCGTTTGTATTCGGTCAATGCTTCCAGCAGATTTTCGGGCAAATCCAGCTCGCGCAGTTTTTCGTTGGGCAGGCCCGTCAGCGTCTTGCCGATGTCCTGCAGTTCCTGCATCTGTTTCTTGATCTTGGTCTTGCTGGGCGGTAACTCTTCTTCCAGCTCGTCGTCGCGGCGGTGGTGCGTGTTCATGGTATCGGTAAGGTTCTGCGGATGTTGATATGATAGCGCTTCCCGATGAACCAGCCGCCCGATTTTTTATGAACGCCAAAGTTCCACACAGTCTCGATACCCTGCAACAGCTTGCTTCCGACATCGTCCGCTATGCCCGTCAACAAGGCGCGACCGCCTGCGCTGCCGAGGTTTCGGAAGGTTTCGGGCAGGCCGTCACGGTGCGGCAGGGGGCGGTGGAGACCATCGAATATAACCGCGACAAGGGCATGAGCGTCAATGTCTACCTGGGGCAGCGGCGAGGCAACGCCAGCACTTCGGACTTTTCGAAGCAGGCGGTGCGCGATACGGTGGATGCTGCCCTCAACATCGCGCGCTATACCGCCGAGGACGATTGTGCCGGGCTGCCGGAGGCAGGCCAGCTGGCGACCGAGTTCCCCGACCTGGATCTGTATCATCCGTGGGTGCTGAACGTGGAACAGGCCATCGAACTGGCGGGCGAATGCGAGCAGGCAGCGTTTCGCACCGACAGGCGCGTCAGCAACTCAGAAGGTGCCACCGTCAATGTCAGCGAAGGGTGTTTCGTGCAGGCGAATAGCCTGGGGTTTATTGGCGGTTATCCCAGTTCGCGTCACAGCGTCAGCTGTTCGGTGATTGCCGGCAAGGGTGACGGGATGCAACGCGATTACTGGTATGGCTCGGCACGCGATGCGCGCGAAATACTGAAAGTGGAAGAGATCGGGCGTATCGCCGCCGAACGCACGGTACGTCGCCTCCACGCGCGCAAGCTGGCTACCATGCAAGTGCCGGTCCTGTTCGAAGCGCCTGTTGCGGCCAGTCTGCTCGGCCATTTCGTCGGCGCAGTGAGCGGCGCCAGCTTGTACCGCAAATCCTCCTTCTTGCTCGACCAGCTGGATAAACCGGTGTTTTCCAGGCACGTCCATATCGACGATGTGCCGGACATTCCGCGCGGTCTGGCGAGCAGCGCTTTCGACGACGAAGGGGTGCGTACCCGGCGGCGAGCAGTGGTGGAAGCGGGGATATTGCGCGGCTATTTCCTCGGCAGCTATTCTGCGCGCAAGCTCGGCATGCGGAGCACCGGCAATGCGGGCGGCACGCACAACCTCATTCTGCGACCGGGCGAGCAGGACCTGAGCGGCATGTTGCGCATGATGCAGCGCGGCCTGTTGGTCACCGAACTGCTTGGACATGGCGTCAATCAGGTCACGGGCGACTATTCGCGCGGCGCTGCCGGTTTCTGGGTCGAGCGCGGCGAAATCCAGTATCCGGTGGAAGAGATCACCATCGCCGGCAACCTCAAGGACATGTACCAGCAGATCGCTGCGGTCGGTAGCGATCTGCTGGTGCAGGGCTCGCGCCAATGCGGTTCGATACTGATCGAAAACATGATGGTTGCCGGGCGTTGATGCCGGACTCTCCACAGCCACCTCATCAAAAAGGAGCGGCAAGCACTTAAAGCAGGTATTGACTCGTCGGGCGGCCTGGTTGTAAAACCATCCTGTCAGAATGGTTTGTGTTTGGTGTTAACGACAAATGGAGGAAAAAAGCATGGGTTTTTTTTCGAGATTGTTTGGGCACGATGCACACGATGAGGAAAAGATGGCGAATATTCGCCGCAGCATTCGCTCCGAGATTGATATAGCCGAGTGCATAGAAGCACACATGAAGTGGAAAGGGCGCTTACAGAGTTACCTGGACGGGACATCCAGGGAGCAACTCGATCCCATGGTGATCTGTCGCGACGATCAATGTGTGCTGGGCAAATGGATACATGGACCGGCGCTGAATTATTTTCATGATGACGAAGGCTTCCACAAATTGCGTTCGGATCATGCCAATTTCCACTTTGTGGCCGGCTCGGTGGTCAAGAAGGTGCAGGAAAGGGATCTGGCTGGATCAGATGCATTGTTGAAGAACGAGTATGCCCGAGCCTCCCGGGATGTGATCCAGGATCTTGCGGAATTGAACAAGCACCTGCATCGGCAGGACCAGTAGGGTGCAACAAGGAGAAGATGACGCCCCGATCCAGGGTGGTCGGGCGTTCTGCACAACGTCGGTGTTTGGTTGCGGATGGCGCCTGGCTTGATGGGCCGGACTGTTATCCGCAACGGCGACAGCGGATCAGGAGGTTTTCTTTTGTGTGGGTTCCGGAGAGTTCATGATGTTGCCTGCAGCCAGACCCACAAGCGTGATGCCCACGATCACGAATATCATCCCGATCGACTTGCCGAACACAAATCCGCCGAGCAGCCACAAAGCGACCGAAGCGATGATGGCGATGATGAGAGTGCGTATCTTGGAATCCATTTCTAACCTTTCCTGTCAAATTCGATAAGTACGGAACCCAGCCGTAACCGGAACCGAAGAGTAACTTAAAGTCGGGCAAAAGGGGAAGTCCGGCATATGTTTTTGCGCTGCCACATGGCGGGACTTCCCGTTGAACGTCAATTCTGCGTAAATTTCCTTGTCTTAGGCTGCCGTTTGGGCCTGTTCTGCCGCATTGTTTTGCAGCGCGCTCTTGAACGGATCGGCATAGATGTCGCGCATGGATGCGCCGGCGAAGAATGCCTGTTTCTTCGCGTTGTCCACCATCGCGGGGTGTCCGCACAAGAATACCCGCCAGCCGGAAAGATCGGGATTCTCCCGCAATGCCACGTCGGCCACCATGCCTGAGGCATAGCCCGGCGGGACCATGCTCCCGGAGATGCAGGGCGTATAGACAAAATTGCGGTGGCGCTGCGATAGCGATCGCAATTCATCCGCGAGATAGAGCGATTCGACCGTCTCGCTACCGTGGTAGAGCCTGATCGTCCCTTGGTGGCCTTGTGCGAGCGCATCGCGGATGATCCCGTATAGCGGCGCCAATCCGGAACCTGTGCCGATGAGCAGCAGGCTCTGGTCGGGTTTGTCCTCGGTGTAGAAACAGTCCCCTGTTGCTTCGGATATGTCGATGCTGTCGCCGACGTTCAATGCCTGATGGATCCATTGGCTGACCAGGCCGTTGGGGACTTTCCTGATGTGGAGCTGGAGATGCTCGTCAATGTCGGGTACGCTCGCCAGAGAATACGAGCGCGCAGTGAAGGCGTCCTTGTAAAGGTTGATGAATTGCCCCGCCTTGTATTCCAGCTTTGCGTCCGTCTGCAGCTGCAGGCAGACAATGTCATCATTCAGTGGCTGGATCGCAGTCACCGTGGCGGAGAATTTTCCCGTGCCAGCGCTGGGAAGTGCCACTTCGATATCTTCCTCGGGGTAGCAGGAACAGGCAAGAAAGTATTTCTGGGCAGCCAGGGTGTTTTTCAGGCCGGCCTGGGCGGCGGCAGGGATGTTCCCCCTGACGGCCTGCATGAGGCAGGTCTGGCAAAGTCCGGAGTGGCATGACGACGGTATGGTCACACCATGGGCAGTCATGCAGTCGAGCACGGATTCCTGAGCGCGACAAAGATATGACTGCCCCCCGTAAGTGATGCTGGGCATGATGTGAGTCCTGCTTATTTGCCGAGTACGTCGTTGCGGGTGCTTTCGGCGATGGCCGCTGCCTGGGCGATCAGGTCGGCGGGCACGTTGAGTTCCTTGAGTGTGGCGCCCAGATTTTCCATCACTGCATTAAAATGCGAGTCGTTCAATCCGTTCTTGACCAGGTGTGCATGCCCCTTTCTCATGTCTTCTCCGGTGTAGTTGTGCGGACCGCCAAAAGCCATGGTCAGGAAGGCCTTTTGCTTGGCGGCTTGCTTGTCCATGTCGACACCGTCAAAGAAATGCTTGATGCGGTCATCCTTCAGGACCTTGCGATAGAAAATATCCACTGCTGCATTAACCGCACCATCACCACCGATTTTCTCGTACAGACTGCTCATACTCTCTCTCCTTGTGAGTTTCGTGAACTAATGTAGTCCAGCCCTAAAATACAAACACGATTGCCAAGCCAGATGAAACCGGGATACATTTTTGACGCTTTTTTTACATTCGAGGCTGCGCTCGGCATGGATTGCGATAAAATGTATTCCAAATGCATCTTATCGGGCGGTGTTCTTTTTTGTCAAGCGTGAATCATGCAGATAGGAAATTGATATTGTGAGACTGACCCTGTACACCGATTACTCCTTGCGCGTGCTCCTGTACCTGGCGACCAAGCCGGAGCAGACGGCGACGATCACCGAGATCGCCGAGCACTACGACATCTCCCGCAACCATCTGGTCAAGGTGGTGCATAGTCTGGGCATACACGGTTTCATCACCACTACCCGGGGCAAGAACGGCGGGATCAGGCTGGCGCGTTCTGCCGAGTCGATCCTGCTGAGCGACGTGGTCAGGAAAACAGAACCCGATTTGGATCTGCTGGAGTGTTTCAATCCGGCGACGGACAACTGCGTGATCAGCCCGACATGCCGTCTGAAATCGATGCTGTACGAAGGCCGGGCGGCTTTCATGGCGGTGCTGGAAAAGAACACGCTGGCCGATGCGGCAGCGCCGACCAGTCCGTCGCGCGCTTCCAGGGCCGTGCGCGTAGATATCTCGCAATTGAAGCGATGATGGCAGGCTGTCGCTTCCGCCTGCTTGGCGAGGCAGGGCTTGCTGCGTCGTGCCGGTTCAGCCGAAAATTTTCTTCAGGGTCGAGTTCAGCCAGCTGGAAACTTCCGCATCGCTGCTGTCGGTGATGACTTTCACCGATTCGATATAGTCCCGATCCTCGCCCTTGATATGGCTGGTCAGCCAGCCTTTCAGCAGGTTCAAGAGTTCCGGCGCCACATCTTCCCCACGGGAGGCGCGGCCCCTGATATCGGCGATCTTCTTCATGAAGATTTCATGGATGCGCCGATGTGCCTTGAGGTAAGGATATCCGGCCTTTTCCTGCAGGCTCTCTTCGAATTCGAAATGCGTGATGGTGTAATTCAGCAGCCCTTCCATCACGTGATTGGTCTCGTCGATGTTGCCGGTTCGGCAGGCGTCATCCAACTCGTTGATGAATTCGACGATCCGCATATGCTGCGTATCGATGACTGAAATACCCGACTCCAGATCCCGCGTCCATTCCATGTATGCCATGGTTCTCCCTTTGCATGCTTGTTGGTTTTATTCGCATTGCAACCCCTGTTTTGCCGGATACCTGATTTGGCATCGGATATCCGCAGCGTATTTTGCTCCAGGCGCGGAGGAATTGTGAGCTTAAATTTAGCGCGGTTCGATCTGCCACAGGTGTTGCGACACCGAGAACCAGGCGCCCAGCCAACCCAGGTAGGCAGAGAATCCCAGCAATGCCAGGCTGTCGCCGGGCGACAGATGCTGCAGGCTGAAATTGCTGGCATAGAGCTGGGCGAGCGTGCCGATCTGGTGATTGAGCAGCATCAGGCTTCCTGCGACCAGCAGCCAGGCCGTGATGCCCCCAAGCAAACCCTGGGTAAGGCCGAAGTATAGGAAGGGGCGGCGGATGAAGGCATCGGTGGCGCCGATGAGTTTCGCCACTTCGATCTCCTCGCGGCGAGTAAGGATTTGCAGGCGGATGGTATTGAATGTGATGGCGATGAGAGCGAAGCTCAGCAAGGCGGCAAGGATGGCGACCGCCATGCGGCCGAAATCCAGCAGTGCAGCCAGTTTGTGTATCCAGGCCGAGTCCAGTTGCACATGGTCGAAACGCGGCCAGGTCTTCAATTCGTCGCGCAAGGCTTCCAGCGTGGCCACGCTGCCGTCTTTGGGGTAGATGACAAACGCATCCGGCAGCGGATTCTGCGACAGGCTGCTGATCACGTCCGACAAGCCCGTGCTTTGCTGCAGCTTCTTCAATGCCGCCTCCCGCGGCACGAACTCGATATGCTTGATGGCTGCGTGTTGCCTGAGTCTGTCGCCGATCCGTTCGATGTCGCCGGCACTTGTGCCGGCGGCCAGGAACACGCTGATCTGCGGCGTGCCGGCGATCTGCGTGCCCAGGCTTTGTGCGCTTTTCAGGAGCACATAGCCTCCGACCGGCAGGCTCAGCGCGATGCCGATGACCAGGATGTTGAGCAGCGATGCGTTGGGCGTGAGCAACAGGCGTTGCAGCGTGAAGCGCAGTACGTGCAGGTGTTCAATCAGCGTTCTCATGCCTGCAGCTCCCCTTTCCTGAGATGCAAGGCCCGTGCCGGGAATTGGCGCAGGATGCCTTCGTCGTGGGTGGAGATGAGCAGTGTCACGCCGACCTGATGGAACGATTTGAAGATGTTCATGATCTCGTTCGAGTATTCGGTATCGAGGTTGCCGGTCGGTTCGTCGGCCAGCAGGATGGTGGGGCGGTTGACGATGGCGCGTGCGATGCACAGGCGCTGTTGTTCACCTCCCGAGAGGGCGATGGGATTGACCTTTTCGCGATCGAGCAGGCCGACCTTGTCCAGCGCGGCGCGCACGCGCTTGGCGCTCTCGCGGTGGTCGAAGCCGCAGATCTGCAGGGGAAGCATCACATTGTCGAAGGCATTGCGATCAAACAGCAATTTGTGGTCCTGGAAGATCAATCCGATGTTGCGGCGCAGGTGCGGGATCGCGGCGGGCTTGATGGAGCGGATATTCTGTCCGTTCACCAGCACGGCGCCGCTGGTAGGGCGCTCGATGGCGGCGATGAGCTTGAGCAGGGTGCTTTTGCCGGCACCGGAATGTCCGGTGAGATAAGCCATCTCTCCTTCGGCGATCTCGAAGGAGAGGTTCTTCAGCGCTTCGTGCCCTCCGGGATAGCGTTTGTAGACCTGGTTGAATTTGATCATTTTTGAAAGTCTATTTGACGCACCGGGTTCACAGGGAAAATCGCTCCAATATTCGGGGCGGTGGAAGTATGGGCAAGCGCTGTCATTTTTGTGGCAAAAAAAGGTTCGCAGTTAATCTTCAAGTCCCAGCAATGCCGCAACAAAATCCTCCGCCACGAACGGCCTCAGGTCATCCAGCCCTTCACCCACGCCGATGAAACGTACGGGGATCGGGTGGGCCTTGGCGATCGCCGCGATAACGCCGCCCTTGGCGGTGCCATCTAGCTTGGTCAGTACCAGCCCGGTTACCTGCAGCGCATCGTCGAAGGCCTTGACCTGTGTCAGCGCGTTCTGTCCGGTATTGGCGTCCAGCACCAGCAATACCTCATGCGGGGCATCGGGCAAGGCCTTGGCGATGACGCGCTTCACTTTCCTGATTTCTTCCATCAGGTGCGCCTGCGTGGTCAGGCGTCCGGCGGTGTCAGCCAGCACCACGTCGATGCGCCGCGCCTGCGCCGCCTGCACTGCGTCGAAGATGACCGCGGCGGCATCGCCGCTCTGTTGTGCGATGACGGTGACATCGTTGCGCCGGCCCCATTCCATCAGTTGTTCGCGTGCCGCTGCGCGGAAGGTGTCGCCAGCGGCCAGCAGCACCGATTTGCCCTGCTGCTGGAAATGTTTGGCCAGTTTGCCGATGGAGGTGGTCTTGCCTGCGCCGTTCACGCCGCAGAGCATGATGACGAAGGGGGTGTGCGTGCCGACATCCAGCGGTTGCGCAAGCGGCTGCAGCAATTTGAGCAGGGCGTGCGCCAGGGCCTCTTTCAGCTGGCCGGCCTCGGTGAGGCGTTGTTCCTTCACCGTGCGGCGTACGTCAGCAAGCAGCGAGCGCGTCGCGTCCATACCCACGTCAGAGGTGATGAGAATGGTTTCCAGTTCTTCATACAGGTCTTCGTCGATCCTGCCGCCAGGAACCAGCAGCGCGGAAAGCTGTCCACCCGTGCGCGCCAGACTTCCGGTCAGGCGGGCCAGCCAGTTGGACGAATCGTTGCCGGCTGGATTTTTTTTCAGGAAACTAAACATGCAAGGGTATTCTGGAGTGGATGAAATGTCGCATAATGCACGCTCATTTTATGCCGAATTGCGCATTCATGGGATAAGGTAATGAGAATCCAATCAATTGTCGTCGCGCTGGTGTTTCTGGCTGTCCCGGTTGCCCAGGCCGAAGTATATGAGAAGACCCTGGACAACGGGCTCAAGGTCATCGTCAAGGAAGACCACCGTGCGCCGGTGCTGGTTCAGCAAGTCTGGTATCACGTAGGCAGCATGGACGAACGCACCGGCACCACGGGGGTGGCGCACGTGCTGGAACACATGATGTTCAAGGGCACCAGGGACGTTCCCGTCGGACAGTTCTCCAAGATCATCGCAGCGGCAGGCGGACGCGAGAACGCCTTTACCAGCTACGACCACACCGCCTATTTCCAGCAGCTGCACAAATCCAGGCTGCCGCTGGCGATGAAGCTGGAATCCGACCGCATGCATAACCTGCAGATGGCGAAGAAGGAGTTCGACAAGGAGATCAAGGTGGTGATGGAAGAGCGCCGCTGGCGTACCGACGACGAACCTCATTCTCTGGTGTACGAGAAGATGATGGCAACGGCGTTCCAGGAACATCCTTACCACAACCCGGTGATCGGCTGGATGGTCGACCTGCAGAACATGACCGACGCCGATGCCCTGAACTGGTACAAGACCTGGTATGCGCCCAACGATGCGACGCTGGTGATCGCCGGCGACGTCAAGGCGCAGGAGGTGTTTGCGCTGGCGCAGCGCTACTACGGCAGCATTCCCGCCGTGAAGTTGCCGCAGCGCAAGGCGGTGGGCGAGGCGCCGCAGCTCGGCATCCAGCGCATCGTGGTCAAGGCGCCGGCAGAATTGCCCTACCTCATCATGGCGTGGCACGCGCCGACCCTGCGCGATGCGGAGAAAGACTGGAAGCCTTACGCCCTCGAAGTGCTGGCGGGTGTGCTGGACGGCAATTCGTCGGCGCGGCTCAACAAGGCACTGGTGCGCGACCAGCAGGTGGCGATGGATGTCGGCACCGGCTACGAGAGTGTGGCACGCGGCCCGGGCCTGTTCGTGCTGGAAGGCACGCCGCGCGAAGGCAAAACCGTGGCCGATGTGGAAAACGCGCTGCGCGAGCAGCTGGCCCTGCTGGTGCGCGATGGCGTGAGCGCCGAGGAGTTGCGGCGCGTCAAGGCGCAGGTGATGGCGGGCGAAGTCTACAAGCGCGATTCGGTGTTCTACCAGGCGATGCAGATCGGCCAGATGGAAACCGCCGGACTTTCGTACAAGGACATTCCGGTGATGCTGCTCAGGCTGCAGGCGGTCACTGCGCAGCAGGTACAGGATGTGGCGCGCGAGATATTCAACGACGATCACCTGACGGTCGCCACACTCGACCCGCAGCCTCTTTCCGACAAACCCAGACATAACCCTGCAGGAGCAGCGCATGCTCACTAGACTCCTTTCTACCGCAATCCTGTTGTGCGCGGCGTCGGCCGCGCTGGCGACGCCGCAGATACAGCATTGGCAAGCGCCCAGCGGCGCGCGCGTATATTTCGTGGAAGACCACGGCCTGCCGATGCTGGATGTGGCGGTGAGCTTCCCCGCCGGCAGCGGCTTCGATGTGGCGGGCAAGGTCGGTGTGGCCAGCCTGACCTTTGGCCTGCTCGATCTGGGGGCGCAGGACCTGAATGAAGACGAGATCGCGCGCAAATTGGCGGATGTCGGCGCGCAGATGGGCGGGCAGTTCGATGCCGATCGTGCCGGCCTGACCATGCGTACCTTGAGCAGTGCGGCAGAGCGAGATGCTGCGCTGGATATCCTGGGGCGTTGCCTGCAGCAGCCATTGTTTCCGGAGCCGGTGCTGGCGCGGGAGAAGGCACGCATGATCGCGGCGCTGAAGGAGGCCGAGACACAGCCAGAAAGCATTGCCGACAAGGCGTTCGGCAAGGCGGTATTCGGTGCGCATCCCTATGGCTGGCATACCGAGGTGTCCGACGTGGAGAAGATCCAGCGCGCCGAGCTGGAGGGTTTCTATCGCGACCATTACAGCGCGAAGCACGCGGTGGTTGCGTTGATGGGCGACATCAGCCGTGCCCAGGCCGAAGCGATCGCGCAGCGCCTGACCGCCAGCCTGCCTGCCGGGGATGCCGATCCGAACATCGCGCCGGTGATGATCCGCATCAAGCCCAGCGAACAGCGCATCCCGCATCCGGCAAGCCAGAGCCACATCCTGATCGGCACGCCGGGCGTCGCCCGCAATGATGAGGATTATTTCCCGCTGTATGTCGGCAATTACATCCTGGGCGGCGGCGGTTTCGTCTCGCGCCTGATGAACGAAGTGCGCGAAAAGCGCGGCATGGCCTACAGCGTATACAGCTACTTCATGCCGATGCAGCAGCCGGGCGCCTTCCAGATCGGCCTGCAGACCAAGAAGGAACAGGCGGACGAATCGCTGCGCCTGGTGCGCAAGACGCTGCGGACTTTCGTGGACAAGGGAGTGACCGAGAAAGAGCTGCGCGCAGCCAAGCAGAACATCATCGGCGGTTTCCCGTTGCGCATAGACAATAACAAGAAAATACTCGATTACCTCAGCGTGATCGGTTTCTATGGATTGCCGCTGACCTACCTGGACGATTTCACCGTCAAGGTGAACAAGGTGACGGCCAGGCAGATACACGATGCGTTCAAGCGCCGCATCGATCCGGACGCCCTGGCGACCGTGATGGTGGGCGTACCGGGGGCGGACAGTGTGCAACCGGACCCGGCTGCGGACGCAGCGGCGCAGCCTGAAGAGAAGGCAGGAGCGGCGAAATAAACAAGGTTCGCATCATCGGCGGTACGCACCGCAGCCGCCTGATCGAGTTTCCCGATGCCGAAGGCCTGCGCCCGACGCCGGACCGGGTGCGCGAGACGCTGTTCAACTGGCTGGGGCAGACGCTGCATGGCAAGCGCTGTCTCGATCTGTTCGCCGGCAGCGGTGCGCTGGGTTTCGAGGCCGCCTCGCGCGGTGCGGAGCAGGTGCTGATGGTCGAGAATAACCGCGTTGTATATCGGTCCTTGCAGGCCAATGCCGGAAAATTTGGGCTGGGCAATGTAGCCTTGCGCTGCGAGGATGGGCTAAAATTCGCCCGGCAAGACCATGGCGTGTTCGATGTGATTTTTCTCGACCCTCCTTTCAAGAGCGATTACCTGCCCCAATTGCTGCCGCTGCTGGAAAACATCCTGACGCATGACGGTAAGGTCTATCTGGAAAGTGGAACAGCCTTTGAACCGGATGCGGCCTGGCGAGTGGTCAGGCGGGCCAATGCGGGTGCAGTGCATTACCAACTATTAGAACGTGAGCCAGCATGATCAAAGTGGTGTATCCGGGGACGTTCGATCCCATCACGCGCGGACATGAGGATGTGGTGCGCCGTGCGGCCGGTTTGTTCGGCGAGGTGGTGGTGGCGGTCGCGGCCAGCCGCAGTGCGACGCTGTTTACCCTGGACGAACGGGTGGAAATGGCGCGCGAGGTGTTTGCCGGTTTCGACAACGTCAAGGTGGAGGGTTTCGACAATCTGCTGATGAGCTACGTGCGCTCGCAAAATGCACGTGTGGTGCTGCGCGGCTTGCGTGCGGTTTCGGATTTCGAATACGAGTTCCAGATGGCAGGCATGAACCGCACCTTGCATCCCGATGTGGAGACCCTGTTCCTGACGCCGGCAGAGCAATACACCTTCATCTCGGCCAGCATCGTGCGCGAGATCGCACGCTTCGGCGGCGATGTGGGCAAGTTCGTTTCGCCGCTGGTGGCGGCGGAACTGGAAAAAAAATATCAACGTTAAGGAGAGTAGACATGTCATTAATGATCACCGACGAATGTATCAACTGCGATGTATGCGAGCCGGAATGCCCGAACGGGGCCATTTCGCAAGGCGATACCATCTACATCATCGATCCCAACAAATGCACGGAATGCGTGGGCCACTACGACACGCCGCAATGCGTGGAGGTGTGCCCGGTCGATTGCATCCCGCATGATCCGGGTCATGTGGAAAGCAAGGAGCAGTTGCAGGCCAAGTATGAGAAATTGATGGCAGCCAAAGCGTAAGGTATCGCCACGGCCCAGGAAGCCCGCTCAACGAGCGGGCTTTTTTCATGCTGTCGCTCTTGCAGGCGGGAAATCGGGGAACTGCCTGTTGCGGCACGGGGCGCAGTGAGTCAACGCTGGCATGTCGGGCAATAGAAGGTCGAGCGTTGCCCCTGCTTGACCTGCCGGATGACCGTGCCGCACACGCGACAGGCTTCGCCTGCCCGGCCGTACACGAAATATTGCTGCTGGAAGTAGCCCTGATTGCCGTCGCTGTCGACATAATCGCGCAGGCTGCTGCCGCCTTGTCTGATGGCCGCGCGCAGTACGTCCTGGATGGCTGCAGCCAGGCGCACGCAACGTTGTTTGCTGAGCCTGCCGGCGGCGGTTTGCGGCCTTATCCCGGCACGGAACAGCGCCTCATTGGCATAGATGTTGCCCACGCCGACGACGACATGATTGTCCATGATGGCCAGCTTGATCGCCGCTTTGCGCTTGCGCGTGGCGGAGTGGAGATAGTCGGCATCGAACCCGCTCAGCAGTGGTTCCGGCCCCAACTCTGCCAGCAGGGGATGCTGTGCCGCATCGCCAGATTGCCACAACACAGCACCGAAACGCCGCGGATCGCGCAGGCGCAGCAGTTTGCCATTCTCCAGCAGCAGATCGAAGTGGTCGTGTTTGCCGGCGGCCGTACCCAGGGGGTGGATGCGCAGATTGCCGCTCATACCCAGATGCAGGATGAGGGTGCCGCGGTCGAATGCGACGAGCAGGTATTTGGCGCGGCGCCGCAGGTCGCGCACCGTTTGCCCATGCAGCAGTTCGGGCAGGTTCGCGGGGATTTCCCAGCGCAGCCTGGGATTGCGGATGACGACACCGGCGACACGCTGGTGCAGCAGGTGCGGCGCGATGCCGCGCAGCGTGGTCTCGACTTCGGGCAGTTCCGGCATTGCCTAGCGTTTCCTGCGCCGCCACTGAATGATGCCTGCCAGGGCGAGGAGCAGCGGCAGCGCGATCAGGAAGCCGGTGCTGAGCAAGGTAAGCTGCCGCTTGCTCAAGGTGATCTGGCCGTCTTTTGCGGCGCGCGGCTGTACGGTGATGAGCCGGTCTTCATTGGCCAGCCAATTCACCATGTTGATGCCGAAATCGATGTTGCCGCCGTTGCCCGAATAGGCGTTGGCGAGGAAGGCGCCGTTGCCCACCACGATGATGCGCTGTTCGCGGTCGTTCACCCGGCGCTGCAGCGTGATGGCCAGGTTGACGGGCCCCGGGATATCCCTGTCCTGGTCGATGTGTCTGGCTATGCCATGATCGCTGACCCAGCCGCGCGCCGCACCTTCCACCAGCGTACGGGCTTCCCAGGAGTCGTTCTGCTCGACGCTCAGGGCGCGCGCATCCGGGAACACGGTGATGAGGTCGAAATTGCGCGTGATGGCGTGCGGCGGGTAGCCGGCACCGAGCGCCCAGTCCGGCGGGGCGTTCATCTCCTGCGCGGCGGGGTCGATCACGATGCCCGGCATGACGGTCAGGGAGAGTTTCTCGGCCAGCGGTTCCAGCCCGCGCAAGGGCTCGGCATCGATCAGCCACAACAGGTTGCCGCCGTTGTCGATATAGCGCAGCAGCTTGTTCATCTCGCCCGGCATCATCCGGGTCTGCGGCTGCGTCAGGACCAGCATGCTGGCATTGTCGGGCACGTCCTGGGCCAGCGCCAGATTGAGGCTGGCGGTGCGGTAGCCGAGTTGCTGCAGCCGTTTGCCGAACTCGCCGAGGTCGTGGTTGGCGATGCCGTCGAGCTTGCGTTCGCCATGTCCGCCCACGTACATCAGCAATTGATCCTTGGCGTGGGCCAGGTGCAACAGGGCGCTCGAGAGCGTTTGCTCGTTCAGCGTGGTGATGTGCTCGCTGCGCCCGGCGAACTCGACCACCATCTCGCCGTTGTCCTGGATGGATGCCTTGTGCATCGCCTCGGGATCTTTCACCGGATCGACGAAGCTCAGCGAGATATCGGGTTTGTAGCGCTGGTACAGTGCGACGAATTCGCGGATGAGCTTGCGCATGTCGCCAAGCTGGGCATCCCGTTCGGTGGCATACACCGTGATTTTCACCGGGCCGTGCAGCAGTGCCAGCGCATCCACGCTGCCGGGTTCCAGGCTGTTGAGCGCGTTCTGGGTGACATCCCATTGAGCGGGGAAGCGGGCGGCGAGCTGGAACAGCGCGCCAGCCGCTGCCAGCACCAACAGCAGCGAGAGGGTTCGTTTGAGGATTGGCAGGATGCGTTTCATGAAGAGCGGCGTTCGTCGTTCAGCTGGCGTATCGTGAGCCACAGCAGGGTTGCGGTGAACAGCATGAAATAGATGAGGTCGGCGCTGTTGACCAGTCCCATGTTCAGGTTCTGGAAGTGCGCGTTCGGCGAGATCGCGCGCAGGAAACTGCGATTGTCACTGGCGCTGAGTTCGAGCAGCCAGAGGCCGAACGACATGCCCAGCGCACCGATCGCGGCGATCACCGGCTGCTTGCTCAATGCGGAGAAATACAGGCCGAGCGCGGCATAGCTGGCGGACAGCAGCAGCACGCCCAGGATGTTGGCAAGCATGAGGCCGAGATCGGCATGCGTACCGAGCAGCAATGTGACGAGCATGATGGCGCTGCCCGCCACGATGAGCACGAGCAGCAGCATCAGGCCGAGGAATTTCCCCAGCACGATGTGTGTCACCGAGACGGGAGCGGTGAGCAACAGCACCCAGGTCCGGTTGCGGCGTTCTTCGGCGATCAGGCGCATGGTGAACAACGGGATCAGCAGCATCAGCATCAGCGCCAGTGCACTGTACAGCGGCGAAGCGACGGCGATGGTCGAGCCCGGCGCATTGGCAAGCTGGGTCAGCTGGGCCTGCACTTGCAGATAATCGTCGATGCGGACGAAGAAGAACCAGGCGAACAGGAATTGCATCAGTGCCAGCATCCACCAGGTGGAAGGCGCGGCGAACAGGCTGCGGAATTCTTTGCGGGCGATGGTGAAGATCATGCTGCGGCCGCCTGGTTCTCGGTGATCTGCAGGAAGGCCTCTTCCATATTGCCGTTTGTCAGCAACTCGGCATTGCTGCCGCTGAAGATCAGGCGTCCCTTCTGCAGGATCAGCACGCGGTCGCACAGGCTCTCCACTTCATTCAGCATGTGGGTGGACAGGATCACGCTGCTGCTGTCGCCGAGTTCGCGGATGAGCGCACGGATGTCGCGTATCTGCGCGGGGTCAAGACCGACGGTGGGTTCGTCCAGCACCACCACGGCGGGGTTGTGGATGATGGCCTGCGCGATCCCCACGCGCTGCTGGTAGCCTTTTGACAGGGTGCCGATGATCCTGTTGCCGCTATCCTGCAGGCCGCAGCGCTGCTTGGCCAAAGCCAGCGCGCCGGCGAGCTTGGCGGGAGGGATGCGATGCAGGCGTGCGGCGAACAGCAGATAGTCGTCGACGCGCATGTCGCGGTAGAGCGGCGGGTGTTCAGGCAGGAAGCCGATGCAGGCTTTGGCCTGTTGCGGCTGATGCTGCATGTCGAAACCGCACACCTGGATCTGCCCGCCATGCGCCGGCAGGGCGCCGGTGAGCATCTGCAAAGTGGTGCTCTTCCCTGCGCCGTTGTGCCCCAGCAGGCCCAGCACCTCGCCGCGCCGCAGCTCCAGCGACACGCCCTCCACCACCAGCCGGTGGTCGCGGCGGCGCAGCAGATCCTGTGCGGAAAGGGTGAGCGGGGCGGTCATTGTGGTGCCGAGCGTGTATGCATTAATTAAACGGAATATAACCCAATATGCAGTGTCACACCAAAGCCCGGCAGGCCGACGGTATATGGCGATATGCCCGAGTCATCGGATTGTAACTTTACATTCATATAATTCTGGGCCAGAATCCGCGCGTTTTTTTGCGGAAATTCTTGTGGGTACTTGTTCAAGTCATAGTGGTTTCCCCGTCGGCATGGCGGGAAGGCTTTCGGCGAAATAACGCGCAGTATTCTGCCGCTCTCGTCGACTGCGGGAAGCGGTGTCAATATCCGGCGATACCCGGTTCATCCATCTTCTGACTACCATTGATCGGCGCCAACTGGCTTGTTGCGAACCAGTGCGTGCCGCGAATGTTCCTGCAACGGTATTTACCCATATACCTCAAAGGAGAGAGTAGTTGCGTTTCAACCTGTCAGATTGCTCGGGGTCGGCATTTTCGCCATTCTGGCTAGCGCTTTTACTCGTGATCGGATTTTCCATATCGACAGGGTGTCGGGCTGACGCCAGCGACGAAGAAGATACGACAGCACGATTCCAGATGACCTACAACTGGCAGCGCCATCCGGCTTACCAGGCGGCCTATTCCGGGCCTAACAGCCTGCATGCAAATGCCGAAACGATGTACACGTTTTCCGTCGATGCTTTTCTGGGATTCAGGCCGTGGCAGGACGGCGAAGTCTATTTGACCCCGGAAGTATTCCAGGGTATGCCGTTTTCCGGCAACCTGATCGGTCTCGGCGGTTTCACCAATGGCGAGATCACTCGCGCCGCCGGACCCAATCCGACTTTGTACCGGCAAAAGCTCTTCTTGCGGCAGACCTGGAACAACGGCGGCGGCACCGAGCATGTCGAATCCGATCTCAACCAGATGGCCGGCTGGCATGACAAGAATCGTTTTGTGCTGACGGTCGGGAATTTTTCCACACTGGATGTGTTCGATCCGAATGCCTACGCCAAGGATCCGCGTACCCAGTTCATGAACTGGGGCAACATGACTTATGCGGCCTATGATTATGCGGCCGATGCGCGTGGTTTCGGCTGGGGCTTCGCCGGCGAATGGTATCGGGATGACTGGGTGCTGCGCTACGGCCGCATGACGGGGCCGGAGACCCCGAATGGATTGCCGCTCGACTACGCGATCGGCAGCCACTATGGGGACCAGTTGGAAGTCGAACATGCGCATACGCTGTATGGCCGCCCCGGCGCGGTGCGGGTGCTGGGGTGGCGGGATCGTGCCAACCTGGCCAGCTTCAGCGATGCGCTGGCATGGCTGAATACCCATCCGGGTTCGTACACCGGTCCGGATGCGCTCAATGCGGTGCGCACTGGCGTCAAGACCAAGTACGGGCTGGGCGTCAATATCGAGCAGGAAATCAGCGACAGCGCCGGGTTTTTCATGCGCGCCATGAAAGCAGACGGGCGCACCGAGACCTACGCTTTCACCGAAGCCGATGGCTCGTTTTCGAGCGGCTTGCTGATCAAGGGGGATCAGTGGGGGCGCCACCAGGATAACGTCGGTCTTTCATTGATGCGCAATACCATCTCGGCAGACCGCCGCCGTTTCCTTGAAGCTGGCGGCATTTCCTTCTTCATCGGCGACGGCCGGTTGAACTACCGCCCGGAAGACATATTCGAGGGCTTCTACAGCTGGAGCCTGGCGAGGGATTATTGGCTGACAGCAGACTATCAGCGTATCCAGAACCCGGCCTACAACGCCGACCGCGGACCGATCGACGTGTATGCCCTGCGTTTGCATGTCGAGTTCTGACAGGCGGTTTGCCTGAATTTTGCGACGACCGGGGCTTGCATGATGGTCGCAGGCATGAAGGATTTACATTCGATGCGTTTGGCTGGTGACGAGGAAAGATGCGGCAGAAGGAACGATCCCCGATTCTCGGTTAGAATGCGGTGCCTTCGGGAACCCGGTGCGTTGGGTTCGGTCCGATGCGCTGCCGTGAATCAATCCACTGGGCTTATAAGTTTGAACAAATTGCGAAAAAAACCGATATCGCTGTTCCTGTTGGCCGCTCTGTGCGGTTGCGCGGCGGGCCCGGACTTCAAGCGTCCCGATGCGCCCGCTGCTGCAGGTTATGCAGGCCCTGTGGCGACGCAACCGACCGAGTCGGCTCAAACCTTGCATGGCGAAGCGCAGAAATTCGTTCCCGGGCAGGACATTCCTTCCGATTGGTGGAAACTGTTCCAGTCGCCGCAGATCGACGCGCTGATCAAACGCGCGTTCAAGGCCAATCCGGATATCGAAGCGGCGCAGGCGGCATTGCAGCAGGCCAAGGAGTACACCGCTGCCCAGCAAGGTTTCTTCTACCCCACGGTCGCAGCCAGCTATTCCCCGTCGCGCAACAAGCTGGCCGGCAATATGGGGGGCAATTCGCCCGGCCAGCAGGGCAACGGTTCGGTCATTCAGACTTATTCCAACCCGGCCGGTCCCAAATACAACGGTCCGGCTTATTACAATTTTCACATTGCACAGCTGACCGTGGGCTATGTGCCTGACGTGTTCGGTGCCAATCGCAGGCAGGTCGAATCGGCGCAGGCACAGGTTGAGATGCAGCAGCTGCAACTGGAAGCAACCTACATTACGCTGGCTTCCAACGTGGTTGCGGCAGCGATACAGGAGGCTTCGCTGCGTGCGCAGATCGAGGCGCAACTCAAGATCGTCAGCCTGAATCAGCAAGCGCTCGAGATCGTGCGCAATCAGCTCAAGCTGGGCTACGTCTCCGAGATGGAAGTGACCCAGCAGGAAATGGCATCCGCGCTGGCCCAGCAGGCGTTGGTGCCCTTGCAGCAGCAGCTGGAACAGACGCGCGATCTGTTGCGCGTACTGGCCGGCAATACGCCGGATCAGGACATCGACGAGACGTTCACGCTGGACGGATTGCACCTGCCGCAGGAGCTGCCGTTGAGCCTGCCGTCCAGGCTGGTGCAGCAGCGCCCGGATGTACGTATCGCCGAAGCGCAGTTGCATTACGCCAGCGCGCAATACGGAGTGGCCATCGCCAATACGTTGCCGCAGTTCGCCATCACCGGTGCGATCGGCGGCATGGCCTCTTCCCCGACATGGATGTTCAAGAACGGCGGCGGCTTCTTCGATCTCACCGGTAATGTCGCGCAGACCATCTTCGACGGCGGTACCTTGCGAGCCAAATCCCGCGCGGCAAAACAAGGATTGACGCAGGCCGGAGCCCAGTATCGCGGGGTCGTAATGGCAGCTTTGCAGAATGTGGCCGATACGCTGTATGTCATCCAATCCGACGCTCGCGCGTTAAAGGCGGCGGCGAAAGCAGCGCAAGCGGCGGGCAAGATGAGCGAGCTGACGCATAAACAATATGAGGCGGGTGCCGTCGATTTCCAGACCTTGCTGGTCGCACAGCTGAACGAACAACTGGCGAACATCAACCTGGTGCAGGCGCAGACCAACCGGCTGGGCGACACGGCGGCACTGTTCCAGGCACTGGGCGGCGGCTGGTGGAACCATGACCAGACAAGTAAGGTAGGGGCGAGACAACCTTGAGTCAGTACAAGAAAACAATATTCGGCTTGCTGGCGTTAGCCCTGCTTGCCGGGGCTGGCTATATCGGTTGGCAGAAATTCCAGGGTGCCTCGAAACCTGAGGCCAATCCGGAGCAGCCGGTCGCCCGCGCCCCCGGCGATACCATACATTTCGCGGCGAATGCGCCGCAGCTGGCTTTCCTGCAGATCAAGGATGTGGAGGAATATCCGGAGCCGCTGGTCGAGTCGCTGAATGCGCGCCTGGCCTACGACGACAACCATACTGCGCGCGTCTATCCGCCCATTGCCGGACGGGTGCTGAAGATCACGGCAGATGCGGGACGCGAGGTCAAGGCGGGCGATGAGCTGCTGGTGCTGGATGCCCCCGACTATGCCCAGGCGACCGCTGATGATGTCAAGGCGAAAGCGGACCTGCAGCGCAAGCGCCAGGCGCTCGAGCGGGCGCGCGAATTGTTGCCGGTCAACGGCATTGCGCAAAAGGACTTCGAATCGACCGAGGCCGATTTCCACCAGGCCGAAGCCGAAGAACAGCGTGCCGCAGCGCGCTTGCACAACCTGCAGAGCGTCGCATCGGTGACGGATGGCAAGTTCGTCTTGCGTGCGCCGGTCGGCGGGATGATCAGCGAGCGCCAGGTGAATGTGGGCAGCGAAGTGCGTACCGACGGAGCCAATCCGCTCTTTGTCATCACCGATCCGAAAAAGCTGTGGGCGCTCATCGATCTGCCGGAACTCTACCTGGACAAGGTGAAGGTCGGGCAGCCGGTGTCGGTGGAAGTCGATGCCTATCCCGGCGAGGTGTTCAAGGCCAGGATCGTCGTCATCGCCGAAGCGCTCGATCCGGTGACGCGCCGTATCCAGGTGCGTGCCGAGATCGATAACAGCGCAAACCGGCTCAAGCCCGAGATGTATGCGCGCGTCACGCCGGTGCTGGACAGCCATCGCACCGTCCCGCGCGTTCCCAATGCGGCATTGTTCACGCTGGGTTTGCACAATTATGTTTTCGTCGAGCAGGGGCCTGGCGTATTGCAACGGCGTCGCGTCGAACTCGGGTTGCAGAGCCATGAATACAGCTACGTCAAGGATGGCCTCCATGCCGGCGAACGCGTGGTCACCACGGGCGCACTGCTGCTGAATTCAGAACTGTCTGGCACCGACTGATCGCCACAGGCGGGTAACGATATGTTAGACAAACTTCTTTCCTTTGCACTGCAGCAGCGGATATTCGTGCTGGCTGCGGCGCTGGTGCTGGCCATCGTCGGCTGGCGCGCGGTGCAGGACATGCCGATCGAGGCGTTCCCGGATGTGCAGGATGTACAGGTGCAGATCGTCACCCAGTCGCCCGGACAGGCGCCGGAAGAGGTGGAGCGCAGCATCACCCTGCCGATCGAACGCGAAATGAGCGGCGTTCCGCGCATGACGCAGCTGCGTTCGGTTTCCATCACCGGACTGTCCGTCGTCACGCTGACCTTCGCCGACAATACCGACGACTATTTTGCCCGGGCGCAGGTGATGGAACACCTGCAGAACGTCACCCTGCCGCCGGGGTTGCAGCCCGGCCTTGCCCCGCTCACCAACGCCGTCGGCGAAGTGTATCGTTATGTGCTGGATGCGCCGGGCATGTCGCTCAACGAAGTGCGCGCACTGCAGGACTGGGTGCTGCGGCCCGCTTTGCGCCAGGTGCCCGGCGTGGCGGATGTGGTCAGCTTCGGCGGTACGGTGAAGGAATACCAGATCCGCATCAACCCTTTCCTGTTGCGCAAATACGGGGTCAGCATCGACCAGGTGTCGCAGGCGATAGGCGCGAACAGCAGCAATGCCGGCGGCGGGGTGATCCGGCGCGGCGACGAGGCGCTGGTGCTGCGCAGCATCGGCCTGTTCGGTAGTCTGGACGACATCGCCAACGTGGTGATCGCCGCCAAGGACGGCAAGACCGTGCTGGTGAAGGATATCGGCGAAGTCGCGATCGGGTATCGCCCGCGGTCGGGCATCGTCGCATTCAACGAGTACGACAACATCGTGCAGGGCATCGTGCAGATGACCAAGGGGCAGAACGCCAGCAAGGTCGTAGGGGGCATCAAGCAGAGACTCGATGAACTCTCCCGCAAGCTGCCGCCGGGCGTGAAGATCGTCCCCTATTACGACCGTACCGACCTGGTGCGTCACACCGTGCATACCGTCACCGAGAACCTGATCGTGGGCGCGATCCTGGTGGTGGCGATCCTGATCCTGTTCCTGCGCAACTGGTATGCCGCATTGTCGGTCGCGATCATCATCCCCCTGGCCATGCTGTTTGCCTTCATCCTGATGGATGCGCGCGGCGTTTCCGCCAACCTGATCTCGCTCGGCGCAGTGGACTTCGGCATCATCATCGACAGTGCGGTGGTGCTGGTCGAGGCGTTGATGGTGAAACTTGCCCTGGCCAAGCTGGATGAGCTGCCCCAGCATCGTACATACGGCTGGCGCATCCACCTGATCAAGCAGACCGGGATCGAACTGGGCCGCCCGATCCTGTTCTCCAAGCTGATCATCATCCTGGCTTTCGTGCCGATCTTTACCTTCCAGCGCGTAGAGGGGAAGATTTTCTCGCCGATGGCGTTCACCCTGACTTTTGCCCTGATCGGCGCGATCCTGCTGACCCTGACCCTGGTGCCGACCTTGCTGTGCTATGCGGTCAAGACCAAGGACCTGGCCGAGAAGCACAGCAGCTGGATGCATAACCTGCAGGAACGGTATCGCCGCCTGCTGGTGTGGGCGGGGATGCGGCGCAAGACGATCGTCGCGGCAGCAGTCGGCATGCTGGCCGTTGCACTGGCGGGTTCGACCCTGCTGGGCAGCGAGTTCCTGCCCAAACTGGATGAAGGCAACATCTGGCTGACCATCAGCCTGCCGCCGGCGACCGCGCTGGACAAGACCAAGGAGGTTGAGCGCCAGGTGCGCGCCATCCTCAAGTCCTATCCCGAGGTCAATAACGTCACGACACAGGTTGGTCGCCCGGACGATGGCACCGACCCGAAAGGGCCGAACAACCTGGAGATCATGGCCGACCTCAATCCGCACGATAGCTGGCGCTTCGCCGACAAGGAGGAGCTGATCGCCGACATGACCAGGCAGATCCACGGTATTCCCGGCGTGCCGACCAACTTTTCGCAGGTCATCCAGGACAATGTGGAGGAAGCGTTGTCGGGCGTGAAGGGCGAGATCGCGATCAAGATTTTCGGACCCGACCTGGAGATACTGGAAGACAAGTCCACGCAGGTCGCGGATATCATCAGCGGCATACGCGGCGCGGCAGATGTGGCGGCGATCAAGGTGGGCGGGCAGACCGAACTCAACATCACGCTGAGCCGCGTTCGCATGTCGCGCTACGGGCTCAACATCAACGATGTGAATGCCACCATCCAGACGGCGTTCGGGGGCAGCGCCGTCAATGTGTTCTACGAAGGCGACCGTCGTTTCGATGTGACGTTGCGCCTGGCCCAGCCGTACCGCGATGCGGTTGAAGATGTGGCAGACCTGCCCATCGTGCTGCCGACCGGCGGCACGCTGCCGCTCGGTTCCATCGCCGACATCGAAGTGCGCCAGGGTGCGGCGCGGGTTGGGCGGGAGTCGGGCGGACGGGTGGTGGCCGTGAAGGCCAACCTGCTGGGGCGCGACCAGGGAAGTTTCGTTGCGGAGGCGATGCAGAAAGTGAACGAGCAGGTGAAGCTGCCGCCCGGTTACAACATGACCTGGGGTGGCCAGTTCGAGAACCAGCAGCGTGCGCTCAAGCGGCTGAAAGTCATCGTGCCGCTGTCGGTGCTGATGATTTTCGTGCTGCTGTTCTGGGCCTTCAAATCGATGAACAAGGCCTTGCTGGTGATCCTGATGGTGCCGTTCACGCTGATCGGCGGTTTTGCCGGCCTGGCACTGGCAGGTTTGCATCTCTCGGTTTCTGCCGCGGTCGGGTTCATCGCCGTGGCGGGTATCTCGGTGCAGAACGGCGTGATCATGGTGGAGCAGTTCATCGAGGGCATGCGCAACGGCCTGGCGCTGTCGGCCAGCGTGATGGAAGGCGCGGTGGCACGTCTGCGGCCCATCCTGATGACGGCCCTGATGGCGGGCATCGGGCTGATGCCCGCCGCGCTATCGCATGGCATCGGTTCCGAGACGCAGCGCCCGTTCGCGGTGGTGATCGTCGGCGGTATCGTGTCGGCCACGCTATTCACGCTGGTGCTGTTGCCGCTGCTGTTCCCGGTGTTCGCCGAGGAAGGGCGTATCAAGGCTAACCCGCCCCCCGCCGCCGAATAAGGGCCTTGCCCCGGCGTGGCCGAGTTCGGCTAATATGACGACTTCCACCGAAATAAGCCGCGATATGATGAACTTCCGCCTGCGCCATTCCATCCTTGCCATTTTCCCCCTGCTGGCTGCTTGTGCGCACGCGCCGCAACCGGTCGCGGATAGCGCGCCGGTACACGGCGGCAAGACCAACCTGGAGCAGATCGCCGAGGCGCCCAAGCTCGATCTGCCCAACGTGGCGCTGACCGATCGGCTGCTGTATGAATTCCTGCTGGGTGACATCGCTGCCCAGCGCAACAAGCCGGAACTGGCTGCACATGTCTATCTGGACCTGGCGAAGACCACGCGCGATCCGCGCGTGGCCAGACGCGCCGCCCAGCTGGCCTATGAAGCCCGCCAGTTCGATGCCGCAGTGGATGCGTTCAAGCTATGGGAGGAACTGGAGCCGTCCTCGCCGCTGGCGAAACAGATGCTGCTCACGCTATTGCTGAGCGGAGGCAAGCTGCAGGAAGCCCGCCCGTACCTGGATAGCGTCCTGCAGGCGGACCCGGCGAACGCCGGACGCACCTTCATGAGCGTTTATCCGCTGGCGGCCCGCAGCACGCCGGACAAGTCGGTCGTGCTCGACTGGACGATCGAGGTGACACATCCATACCCCAAGGTGGCGGAAGGGCACTGGGCGGTTGCGCAAGCGGCGGCGGCGGCCGGAAAGAACGATCTGGCGCAGGCGGAGATCCATGAGGCGGTGACTTTGCGGCCGGAATGGGATGCGGCAGCCGTGTTCGAGGCGGAACTGTACCTGAACAGCGACCCCCAAAAAGGGTTGGCCCTGTTGAAGGAGTTTCTGGATGACCACCCGGACAACAAGGAGTTGCGCCTGTTCTATGCGCGCGCCTTGCTCAACCAGAAGCAGTTCAGCGCTTCGCGCGATCAGTTCGAGCGTTTGCTGAAGAGCAGTCCGGGGAGTCCTGACCTGGCTTTTGCCGTTGCGCTGATTTCCATGCAGATGGGCGAATACGACCGCGCCGAACAGGAGCTGAAGCAGGCGCTGAGCGGGGGCGGCAAGGAGGGGAATGCGGTGCATTTCTATCTCGCGCAACTGAATGAGGCGAGACAGAACGATGCCGTCGCGTTGGAGGAATACCGCCAGGTGAAGGGGGGCGAATATGCCTATGCCGCGCGCCTGCGCGAGATCGCCCTGCTGGACAAGGTCGGCAAGTACGCCGAGGCCCGCGAGGTCCTGCATGGCGTAGTGGCGAAGAACGACCAGCAGCGCGTGCAACTCATCATGGTCGATGCGCAGCTGCTGCGCGAGGACAAGAAATACCAGGACAGCTATCAGGTCCTGACCCAGGGGTTGGCGAAGTTTCCCGACAATCCGGAATTGCTGTACCAGACAGCGATGGCGGCAGACAAGCTGGACAAGCTGGAATTGTTCGAGCAGTTGATACGCAAGCTGATGAAGATCGCGCCGGACGACGCGCATGCCTACAACGCATTGGGCTACAGTTTGCTGGATCGCAACATGCGCATCCCCGAGGCGATGAAGCTGGTGGAAAAGGCTTACCAGCTTGCGCCGGACGATGCTGCGATCATCGACAGCATGGGCTGGGGGAATTACCTGCTGGGCAACCTGGACAAGAGCCTGGAATTCCTGAAGCGCGCGTTCGCAGCCAACCCCGATCCGGAGATCGCCGCGCATCTGGGCGAGGTGCTGTGGAAGCGGGGCGACAAGGATGGCGCACGCAAGGTCTGGGCGGATAGCGCCAAGGCCAATCCGGACAACGAAGCACTCAAAGCGGTGATGAAACGGTTCCTCCCCTGATGTATCGTTTTCTGCTCTTGCCGATTCTGCTGCTGGCGGGCTGCGCGACTGCACCCGTCGCGGTGCACCGCCAGGCCCAGGCGGATGCGCCGTTCACGTTCAATGGGCGCGTCGCCGTCAAGCAGGGCGAGCAGCGCGACAGCGCGGGAATGCGCTGGGTTCATCGCAGCGATGAGGACGAGATATTGCTGCTGGCGCCATTGGGGCAGACGGTGGCCCGTATCCATCGCGGCGCGGGAGAGGCAACGCTGGATGCATCCGGCAAACACCATGCCGCGCAGGATGTGGAAGGCCTCATGCAGCAGGTGCTGGGCTGGCAACTGCCGTTGTCCGACCTGCGCTACTGGGTCACTGCCGTGCCTGCGCCGGACGGCGAATTCGACATCGAACGCGACGCGAACGGCCAGGTGAAGGTGCTGCGCCAGCAGGGATGGGAGATCAGCTATTCGCGCTACGCTGCGATGGCGGCCGATGCACTGCCCCTGCGCCTGAAGCTGCAGCGGGATGGCGTGCAGGTGCTGTTGCTGATCGACGAATGGGAGGCGCAATGAATACGCTGAGCTGCCCGGCGCCGGCCAAGCTCAACCTGTTCTTGCATGTGGTCGGGCGCAGGGCCGACGGCTACCACTTGCTGCAGACCCTGTTCCGCTTCATCGACCTGAACGACACCCTGCATTTCACTTCGCGCCCCGACGGCCAGGTCCGCCGCGTCAATGCGCTGGACGGCGTGCCGCCGGAACAGGACCTGTGCGTGCGCGCCGCTCGCCTGCTGCAACAGGAGACCGGCTGCAGGCTGGGCGTGGATATCGAACTGGAAAAACGCATCCCGATGGGGGGTGGCTTGGGCGGCGGCAGCTCGGATGCGGCGACCACCTTGCTGGCGTTGAACCGCCTGTGGGGGCTCGGGCTGTCGCGCGAACGCCTGATGCGGCTGGGACTTGCGCTGGGGGCCGATGTGCCGGTGTTCATATTCGGGGACAATGCTTTTGCCGAGGGAGTGGGCGAGCGCCTGCAGCCTTTTCCCTTGCCGGACGCGTGGTACGTGGTGCTGTGCCCGCCGGTGCAGGTGCCGACCGTGCAGATATTCACTCATCCCGAATTGACACGAAATACGATTTCGATGACAATGCGCGCCCTTCCGAAGGGGCCGGATTTTCGGGTGGGTGGCCTGGAAGGGCTGAAAAACGACCTGCAGGCAGTGGCCTGCAAGTTGTATCCGGCAGTGGCGGAGCATCTGGCCTGGCTGATGCAGTTTGCCCCCGCACTGATGACCGGTTCCGGCGCATGCGTGTTCGCTGAATTTGCCACGCAAGCCGAAGCGCAGGCAGTATTGCAGCGGTTGCCGTCGAATATGCGCGGGTTTGTCGCGCGTGGTTTGCAGCAACACCCGCTGAAAGATTTTGCAGCAGCAGAAGCGGTTTAGAGCGTTACAGACGCAGCAGTTCTAAACGGCTTCCAGTAAGTTAATTGGGGAGTCGCCAAGTGGTAAGGCATCGGATTTTGATTCCGACATTCGTAGGTTCGATCCCTACCTCCCCAGCCAGATTCTTCAATCAAGTCGCGATGGGCGTTTGTGCCCATCCTAAATCTGCGAGGTACTCATGTCCGGCGACATGATGGTCTTCACCGGTAATGCCAATCCCAAGCTCGCGCAAGACGTAGCGAAGCACCTGCACATCCATCTCGGCCGCGCCAACGTCGGGCGATTCTCCGACGGCGAAGTGATGGTCGAGATCCTGGAGCATGTGCGCGGCAAGGACGTGTTCGTGCTGCAATCCACCAGTGCGCCGACCAACGACAGCCTGATGGAGGTGATGGTGATGGTGGATGCGCTGAAGCGCGCCTCCGCAGCCCGTATCACCGCAGCATTGCCGTATTTCGGTTATGCCCGCCAGGACCGCCGTCCGCGCTCCGCTCGCGTGGCGATCACCGCCAAGGTGGTGGCGGACATGCTGGTCGGCGTCGGCGTCGACCGCCTGCTGACCATGGACCTGCACTCCGACCAGATTCAGGGCTTCTTCGACATCCCGGTGGACAACATCTATGCCGCCCCCATCCTGCTGTCGGACGTGTGGAAGCAGAACTACGACAATCTGGTGGTCGTCTCGCCTGACGTGGGCGGCGTGGTGCGTGCACGCGCGCTGGCCAAGCGCCTGGAATCGGATCTGGCGATCATCGACAAGCGCCGTCCCAAGCCGAATGTGGCCAAGGTGATGAACATCATCGGCGATGTTGCGGGCCGCACCTGCATCATCATGGACGACATGGTGGATACCGCCAATACCCTGTGCGAGGCGGCCAATGCGCTGAAAGAGAAAGGCGCCGAGCGGGTGATCGCCTACTGTACGCACCCGGTGCTCTCCGGACCGGCGATCGAGCGCCTGGAAAAATCGGCAATCGACGAACTGGTGGTCACCGACACCATCCCGCTGCGCGAAGAAGCGCGCAACTGCAAGCGCATCCGCCAGCTGAGCGTGGCCGAACTGATGGCCGAGACCATGCGCCGCATCAATGCGGAAGAGTCGGTCAGTTCGCTGTTCATGGATTGATTTTTTGCGGTGGCCATGTCGGCTATCGCGCAACCCGAAGCCTCTGGTCGCGGAGTGCTTCACTAGAAGTGGAGAAGTAAAATGGCAATCGAAATCAGCGCAACAACACGCAAGGCGCAAGGAACGGGTGCGAGCCGCCGTCTGCGCAAGGCGAACCGCGTTCCCGGCATCGTTTACGGTACCGGCGAGGCAACCATGATCGAACTCGATCACAACACACTGTATTACGCACTGCGCAACGAAGCGTTCCACGCGTCCATCCTGTCGCTGGACCTGGACGGCAAGAAGGAATCCGTGCTGCTGCGCGACTTCCAGATGCACCCGTTCCGCCAGCAAGTGCAGCACATCGATTTCCAGCGCGTCGATGCGAAGAAGAAGATCCACATGAAGGTGCCGTTGCACTTCATCAATGCCGAAGTCGCTCCTGGCGTGAAGGTCGGTGGCGGTATCATCAGCCACGTGCTGAACGAACTGGAAATCGCCTGCTTGCCGGCGAACCTGCCCGCTTCCCTGGAAGTGGACCTGTCCGGCCTGGAGCTGGGGCACTCCATCCACGTGTCCGACATCAAGCTGCCCAAGGGCGTCGAAGTCGCCGGCCACCACCACGCCAGCGATGCCGTGGCGACGGTCACAGTGCCGCGCGGCCACGTTGAAGCCGCAGCCGAAGCCGCTGCCGCCGAAGCTGCCTCTGCAGCAGCAGCGCCTGCCGCTGCCGCCGCACCTGCTGCCAAGAAGTAAACTGCATCAGGAACAACCCGCCATGCGATTTAATGTTGCATGGCGGGTTTTTTCATTATGAGCGAACCGATCAAACTGATCGTCGGACTGGGCAATCCCGGTCGTGAATACGAAGCCACGCGCCACAACGCCGGGTTCTGGTGGGTGGACGAACTGGCTCGTCAGCACAACGCGAACTTCAAGGCCGACAACAAGTTCCACGGCCTGGTTGCGCGCGCCACGTTGCACGGACACGAGGTGCACCTGATCAAGCCGCAGACCTTCATGAACGTGAGCGGTCGTGCAGTGGCGGCGTTGGCGCTGTTCTACAAGATATTGCCGGACCAGATCCTGGTGGTGCATGACGAACTCGACCTGCCGCCGGGCAGTGCCAAGCTCAAGCTGGGCGGTGGCCATGGCGGGCACAACGGGCTGAAGGACATCATCGCGCAGCTCGGCACCAGGGATTTCTGGCGCTTGCGCGTCGGCATCGGCCATCCCGGCGATCGCGCCGAGGTCGTCAACTTCGTGCTGAATGCGCCGCGCAAGGAAGAACAGGTCTTGATCGATGCAGCGTTGCAGCGCGCGCAGGATGTCGCAGCATCCATCATCGAGGGAAAAATGGAAGCAGCGATGCTGAAGCTGCACAGCAACTAACCAAGGAAACAACCATGAGTCTCAAATGCGGTATCGTCGGTCTCCCCAACGTGGGCAAATCCACGCTGTTCAATGCGCTGACCAAAGCGGGCATCGCTGCGGAAAACTATCCCTTCTGCACCATCGAGCCTAACGTCGGCATCGTCGAAGTGCCCGATCCGCGCATGGACGAGCTGGCGAAGATCGTCAAGCCGCAGCGCATGCAGCCGGCCATCGTCGAGTTCGTCGACATCGCCGGTCTGGTTGCCGGCGCCTCCAAGGGCGAAGGCCTGGGCAACCAGTTCCTCGCCAACATCCGCGAGACCGATGCCATCGTCAACGTGGTGCGTTGTTTCGACGACCCCAACGTGGTGCATGTGGCAGGCAAGGTCGATCCCATCTCCGACATCGAAGTCATCCTCACCGAACTGGCGCTGGCCGACCTGGCCGTGGTGGAGCGCACCATCCAGCGCGACGGCAAAAAAGCCAAGTCCGGCGACAAGGATGCGCAGAAACTGGTGGCGGTGCTGGAGAAACTGCTACCGCACCTGAACGAGGGCAAGCCTGCGCGCACGTTCGGGCTGAGCGACGACGAGAAGCAGCTCATCAAGCCGCTGTGCCTGCTCACCATCAAACCGGCGATGTATGTCGGCAACGTGCTGGAGGACGGTTTCGAGAACAATCCGCATCTGGACAAGTTGCGCGAACACGCGGCGAAAGAGGGTGCACCGGTGGTGGCGCTGTGCGCCAAGATCGAAGCCGAGCTGGCCGATCTCGACGATGCCGACAAGAAGGAATTCCTCGCCGACCTCAGTCTGGATGAGCCCGGTCTGAACCGCCTGATCCGCACCGGCTACGACCTGCTCGGCCTGCAGACCTACTTCACCGCCGGCGTGAAGGAAGTGCGTGCCTGGACCATCCACAAGGGCGATACCGCGCCGCAAGCCGCTGGCGTGATCCACACCGATTTCGAGAAGGGCTTCATCCGCGCGCAGACCATCTCCTACGCCGACTTCATCGCCTGCGGCGGCGAAGCCGGTGCCAAGGAAAAGGGCAAGATGCGCGTGGAAGGCAAGGACTACGTCGTGCAGGACGGCGATGTGATGAACTTCCTCTTCAACGTCTAAGCAGTCCTGCGGTTGAACGTGCTGGAACAGTTGCGCGCCGGGAAACTGGCGGGAAGCGCGCGGCTCACCCTGTCGTGCGGCTTGCAGGAATTTCCGCGCGAGATTTTCGATCTCGCCGATACGCTGGAAATCCTCGACCTGTCGGGCAATGCGCTGTCATCGTTGCCCGACGATCTGCCCCGCTTGCGCAAACTGCGCATCCTGTTCTGCTCCAATAACCGGTTCACCGAACTGCCCGCAGTGCTGGGGCAGTGTCCGCAACTCGGCATGGTGGGTTTCAAGGCCAACCAGATTCGCAGCGTGCCTACCGTTGCACTGCCACCGGCGCTGCGCTGGCTGATCCTCACCGACAACCAGATCGCCGAACTGCCGTCCGAACTGGGACGATGCACGCAGCTGCAGAAACTCATGCTGGCGGGCAACCGACTGCACTCTTTGCCTGCCACGCTGGCAGCCTGCACCAGGCTGGAGCTGCTACGCATCGCCGCCAATCGATTGACTGAGCTGCCGGCTTGGCTGTTCGAACTGCCGCGGCTTTCCTGGCTGGCCTATGCGGGCAATCCGTTCTGCGAAAACCATGAGACTGCGGCGTTGCTGCACATGAATGTCGCCGGTATCGGCTGGGGCGAGTTGCAGCTGCAGCGCAAGCTGGGGGAGGGCGCATCCGGCGTGATTCACCGCGCGGTCTGGCAGCGCAACGCAAGCCGGCGCGATGTGGCGGTGAAACTGTTCAAGGGAGCCGTCACCAGCGATGGACTGCCGCACAGCGAAATGGCGGCTTGCATCCGTGCCGGCGAGCACCCGAATCTGATTGCGGTGCACGGCAGGATCGTCGATCACCCGGCGGCCAATGACGGGCTGGTGATGTCGCTGGTGACCGATGGCTTCGGGAATCTTGCCGGCCCGCCCAGCCTCGATTCCTGCACGCGCGACATCTATGCCGATGACGCCGCATTCAGCGTGAACACGGCCATTCGCATCGCCCTCGGTATCGCCTTGGCGGCGAGACACCTGCATGCGCAGGACATCATGCATGGCGACCTGTATGCGCACAACATACTTTGCACCCGGGAAGGCGAGACCTTGCTGGGCGATTTCGGGGCGGCATCGTTCATCGCGCCGGAAGACCGGCAGCGAGCCGAAGCATTGCAGCGCATCGAGGTGCGCGCATTCTCCTGCCTGCTGGAAGAATTGCTTGAGCGATGCAGTGCGGAAGCCGATCCGCACGGAAAACTTCCAGCACTCGTCGATCTGCAGTCCCGATGCGCCATGGCAAACAGCCAGGCTCGTCCGCTGTTTGCCGAAATAGAAAGCGAGTTGCTGGGATTGCGGTAACGCATGATGTAAAGAACATGCGCGCTGGATGTCTGTTACAATGCGCGCCGCAATATCGTTTCAGTCTAGTTATTGCCGCCGATTCCGGTTCGCAGCACTCACCTCATTCTGCCTCAGACTGGCGCTCATTCAGGGCGACAGGCCGTTTGTACCAAGAAAGAAAAATATATGTCATTTGCATCCCTCGGCCTGTCCGAAGAAATCGTCCGCGCCGTTTCCGAGCGCGGCTATACCGAGCCCACGCCCATCCAGGCACAGGCCATCCCCGTCATTTTGCAAGGCGGCGACCTGATGGGCGGCGCGCAGACCGGTACCGGCAAGACCGCCGGATTCACACTGCCGTTGCTGCAACGCCTCATGTCCAAGCCGGTTGCCGGCAAGGCGCACATCCGCGCGTTGGTACTTACGCCGACACGCGAGCTCGCCGCACAGGTGGAAGAGAGTGTGCGCGAATACGGCAAATATCTGCCGCTCAAATCCATGATGATGTTCGGCGGCGTCAACATCAATCCGCAGATCAAGCAGCTGCATGGCCGTGTCGACATCCTGGTGGCGACACCCGGGCGCCTGCTCGACCACCTGCAGCAAAAAACCGTGGACCTGTCGCATGTCGAGATCCTGGTGCTGGACGAGGCCGACCGCATGCTGGACATGGGCTTCATCCGCGACATCAAGCGCGTGCTGGCAGTGTTGCCGAAGCAACGCCAGAACCTGCTGTTCTCCGCCACCTTCTCCGACGAGATCAAGCTGCTGGCCGATGGCCTGCTGAACAACCCGGCGCTGATTGAAGTGGCGCGACGCAATGCGGCGAACGAATTGATCGAACAGCGCGTGTATCCGGTCGACCGTGAACGCAAGCGCGAACTGTTGACGCATCTCATCAAGGAGCACAACTGGTTCCAGGTGCTGGTGTTCACCCGTACCAAGCACGGTGCAAACCGGCTGGCCGAGCAGCTCGACAAGAGCGGCATCCCGGCGATGGCGATCCATGGCAACAAGAGCCAGGCCGCGCGTACGCGGGCACTGGCCGAGTTCAAGACCGCCAAGCTGCAGGTGCTGGTGGCCACCGACATCGCCGCGCGCGGCATCGACATCAGCGAACTGCCGCATGTGGTCAACTTCGAATTGCCCAACGTGCCGGAAGACTACGTGCACCGCATCGGACGTACCGGCCGTGCCGGCAGTAACGGCGAGGCGAGCTCGCTGGTATGCATCGACGAGAAGAAATTGCTGCATGACATCGAGCGCTTGATCAAGCGAGAGATCCCGGTGGTGAACGTGCCGGGCTTCGATGTCGATCCGACCATCAAGGCCGAGCCGATCATCAACGGCCAGAATCGCGGTCAGGGTGGACGCGGGCAAGGTCGCGGACAATCCGCGCCGCGCAGCGCTGGCGGACAGCCCCGCACCGGTGGCACACCGCGCACGGGCGGCGGCAAACCGGCGGGCGGATTCTCTGCCGGTCGTGGCGGCGCGCCGTCCTCCGCACAGCATCGCTCCGGCGGGCGCGGCCGATGAGCGCCGTTGTCAGCAACGAAGAAGCCATCGCTGCCACCCAGCTGTGGCTTGAGCGCGCCGTGATCGGCCTCAACCTGTGCCCGTTCGCCAAGGGCGTGCATGTCAGGAACCAGATACGCTTCGTGGTGAGCGCTGCGCAAACGCCGGAAGAGTTGCTGAGCGACGTGTTGAAGGAGCTGGAGTTGCTGGCTGAAACTGCCCGCGAAAAGATCGATACCACGCTGCTGATCCATCCGCACGTGCTGACTGATTTCCTCGATTACAACGATTTCCTCGAAGTGGTGGATGCGGCGCTGGAAGAAGTCGACCTGGCGGGCGAGCTGCAAGTGGCCAGCATGCACCCGCAATACCAGTTCGCCGATACCGAACCGGACGACATCAGCAATTACACCAACCGCTCGCCGTACCCGACGCTGCACCTGATCCGCGAAGTCAGCATTGACGAAGCTGTCGCTGCCTTCCCGGCGGCCGAGATGATCTTCGAGAAGAACATCGAGACCATGCGCAAGCTCGGCCACGAAGGCTGGGATGCCTTGGGGCTGGCCGAAGTGCAGCGGCACAAGAAATAGGATCCGTCACGCCGGCGCAGTTATCAATTGCAGTTGGTCTTGTCCTGCCTCGCAGGCTTTATTGATGGCAGGATTCCGGCCTGCGCCGGAATGACGTTATAGTGCCGACATGGATACCACCACCGACAATTTTTCATTCGCCGCCCTTACCCCCGACTGCGTCCTCAACGCGCTGGAGAGCATCGGCCTGCGTTGCGACGGACGCATGCTTGCGCTCAACAGCTACGAGAACCGCGTGTACCAGATCGGTATCGAAGACGATGTTCCGCTGATCGCCAAGTTCTATCGTCCAGCGCGCTGGACCGATCAGGCCATCCTGGAAGAGCACGCCTTTGTGCAAGAACTGGTCGAGCAGGAGATACCGGTCGTGCCTGCCCTGGCGGTCGATGGCAGGACCTTGCACCATTTCGATGGCTTCCGTTTTTCGGTCTTCGCCAGGCACGGCGGCCGTGCTCCCGAACTGGAAGATCGCGACACGCTGGAATGGCTGGGCCGCTTCCTTGGCCGCATTCATTCCGTCGGTGCGCTCAGGGATTACCAGCATCGTCCGGCGTTGAACCTCGACACTTTCGGCGAGGAGCCGCGCGACTATCTGCTGGCGAACGGATTCATTCCCGCAGACATCGATGCAGCTTATCGCAGCGTGGCGCAACAGGCGCTGGATGGCGTGCACCACTGTTTCGACCGTGCGGGAATGGTGAAACAGCTGCGCTTGCACGGCGACTGCCATGCCGGCAATGTGCTGTGGACGAAGGAAGGGCCGCATTTCGTCGATTTCGACGACAGCCGCATGGGGCCGGCAGTGCAGGACCTGTGGATGCTGCTTTCCGGCGAGCGCGAGGATCGCGTGCGGCAGATGGGGGACATCCTTGCCGGCTATGAGGATTTCTGCGAATTCGATGCGCGCGAGCTGCACCTGATCGAGGGACTGCGTACCCTGCGCCTCATCCATTACTCGGCATGGCTGGCCAGACGCTGGGAAGATGCCGCATTCAAGCAGGCGTTTCCGTGGTTCAACACCCAGCGTTACTGGCAGGATCGGATCCTCGAATTGCGCGAACAGATCGCGTTGATGGAAGAGGCGCCGCTGTGGCAAAACTGATCCCGGCCTGTCCGTGCGGCAAAGGCAGGGCCTATGCCGACTGCTGTGCTCCGTGCATTGAACAGGGTGCGGCCGCGCCAAGCGCAGAGGCGCTGATGCGTTCGCGCTACACCGCCTATACCCTGTTGCGCGAAGACTACCTGTTGGCTACCTGGCATCCCTCCACGCGTCCCGCATCGCTGGGTCTGGCAGAGGAGGTGCCGGCCAAGTGGCTAGGCCTGGAAATAAAACATTGCGAACAGCAGGATGCCGACCATGCCATCGTCGAGTTCGTTGCGCGCTACAAGGTCGGCGGCCGTGCGCACCGGCTGCATGAAACGAGCAACTTCGTGCGCGAGGACGGGCGCTGGTTCTATGTGGATGGCGTGATCGAACAGTGAAGCGGCCGTTCCGCCGCGCCGGACCGGCGGGGCGGGTATCAGACCACGAATCTCGTCGTGGTATCGTTCAGGTCCTGTGCCGCCTGTTCCGACAGTTTCCTGACTTCGTCCGCCACCGCCGCGAACTCCCGCCCCTGTTCGCCGGCGCGCGCGGCTTCAATCGCCGCATTGAGTGCCAGCAGGTTGGTCATCGACGATGGTCGGCCGCCTATAGTCTCGGATATCGGCATTAATCTCAGGGGCTTTAGGACAAGCTGCCTGGGATGGCTAGGAGAGGGCGATGATCTCCGCCCTGCGGAAACAATCCATTGCGTGGTCGTTCACCATGCCCGTAGCCTGCATGTGCGCGTAGCAAATGGTGGAGCCCACGAATTTGAAGCCGCGCCGGAGGAGGTCCTTGCTCAGGGCATCGGATTCCGGACTGGTCGCCCGGTAGTCTGCTGGCGTGAGTATCCTGTTCACGATGGGTTTGCCACCGACGAACTGCCAGATGTAGGCATCGAAGCTGCCGAATTCCTGCTGCACCTCCAGGAAACGCTGTGCGTTGTTGATCGCAGCCAGGATCTTGGCGCGGTTGCGGATGATCCCGGCGTCTCCCAAAAGGCTTTCGACCTTACGCTCGTCGTACCTTGCGACCTTGTGCGGATCGAAGCCGTCGAACACGGCGCGATAGTTCTCCCGTTTGCGCAGTACGGTGTACCAGCTTAGCCCCGCCTGGGCCGCTTCCAGTGTCAGGAACTCGAACAGGAGCCGGTCGTCGTGCACCGGCACGCCCCATTCCTTGTCGTGATATTCGACGTAATCGGGCTTGCCCAGATCGACCCAATGGCAACGACACGGTTCTATTGTTTGTTTCATATCCGCCTATATTTGCCAGAATGGCTGGGAGTGGTATGACGAACTCTACAGCATTTTCGCGCATGCGAATTGGCAGCACTCAGCTCGGCCCGGGATTTGTTTTTCTTCGATTGAAAACGCTTTGAGAGATTTCTGTTTCTCGGCCATTGCGGACAGCACATCATCTATTGTTCTGGCAGCTTTGGCGACCAAAGCAGACACCAACGTTCAATGTAAGGGGCATCCCCTTGATGGAGGGGCTAGGTCTGACTCCTCCACAGCGGCGTAAGCGCATTCATGCATCTGAGTGGTCTTGAGGCGAACTCGACTTCTGTAAGCATAGTCAGGTGAACGGGGGCTCCATAGATTCTTGTTGCGTTTTCAAGCGCAGTCCGTAGATCGTAGAATGCCGCAAGCGCTACTGTCGGTTCGACCTTAACTACAGCAAGGATGTCTATGTCGCGGAACGGCTCACCGCGAAAGGCTGACCCGAAACCGTATACGGCCTCAAGCCTGTTCTCTGCTGAGGTGATAGATTGGATTGCCATCCTTGTCACGCTGGTGATAAGCCCAATACTCAGTGGCCCACAGCGCTCCTGACATTTCATTGGTGACATAAAGACCAATACCTTCCGAAAGACAGAACTGTTTTGCCTGTTCTGTATAGCCGCACCATCCGCCTCCAATATAAATGATTGAAGGTTTTCCGAATTCATGAATCACGCGTTGCACGGCAGTAAGGCCCATCGTGTACTCATTCAAACAGACAACCGAGAGGTGATCCTTCTGCTGTTTTCGGTCAAGTTCGAAGACAAGATCGTCGTGCCGAGTTAGCGTTCCACAGTTTCCGTGAGTACGCAAAAGCCTCTCAAGCCAAGAAATCTGGGCAAAGCTTACGTCCCAACTATTGCTTCCATTCTGGCTCATGACAGCATTGCTTTCTCGAAATCTACGGGAAACATTGGGTAGGAATCCAGTCGTGTGTATTGATGCTTCTCAAAGGCTTGCGCGTGAATCTTGAACTGGAAGAACGATGCAGTTTCAGTTGAGTTCAATAACGTGATATTAGCTTCGACTGCGTTAATGATCTTGGTGTTGTTCGGAACGATTGTGTCTAGCTTCCGCAGCGCCCAGACCTCGTGCATGTTAGAACCTGGATCGGCCTGAGCGACTAGGGACTTCGGCCCAAGGTTAGACCACAAGGTCTTGTTCTCGTAGAGTAGACGAGCGACATAGGTCTTCAGCTCCGCCACGCTCTGAAACTTTAGCGCTGTCCCGTTAGAGCGGACGCTACTTTCGTGATCTTGCTTCCACTGGTGGAGCATGGCGACTGAGTAAGTCCCCGCAGGTGCCTTGTCTACGGTGCGGTGGCAAGTCGGGCAGAGCAAGACCAAATTCTCATACTCATCGCTTCCATCAGTGCCAACACCGCGTGGACCAGTTGGGCTGCTGGCTATGACATGTGCCATCTCGCCAACATTAAAGCCGCGGCCATCCTCCAAGAGGACCGTGAGGTCGGTGCGGCAAGTTGGATTGGAGCAGGTGCCTGCCGCGCGGCCCCACAAGAGCTTGACTGTGTTGTCGCTAATCGCCACGGGTGAGGTGTCCTGTTAGACCTAACGTAGAAGTAACCGGCCTGCGCGGCTTTCTGCTGCCGGGTTGGAGGTCACTTGCCCTCCCGTAGGAACTGCTTAAACGACTTAGTGCGAGATGACTTTCGCACGACAAAGACCTCCTGGTTTTCGAATTCACTGAACGCCGAATAGCACTCAAGAAGGTCTGTGCTGACACCAAGTACCGTGGCTACGGCAGCTTTTGCATCATTGGGGATTTTGTTGTCGGCAGGAAATTTGTTGGGATGAAGCCGATGGCCTGTTGCAGTCCACGAGACTTGGCGACCGCCCGGAAGGTCGCAGTGGCCATGAATTTCACCACCTTGAAAATGCGGCTGATGTCTATGGGCAGTGTAATTCCCGACGGTCTTTTGTGTGGCCTCTGTCAGCCGCTGAAAGACCGGGCCGCTCTCGGCAAGTTCAATGATTACCCGAATGGGCGAAGCGTTAGGCATGAGACCCCCACAGTTAATAGACTGATTCGCCGGTCCTTACTATTAAGAATAGTGAGGCGCACATATTTTCATAACCAATTGATACATTAGAACCCCCACTGTTTTGTCTATCCGCATATGCATAATAGTACGGACAAATGCGTATGTCTCCAACTGACCGATAGCGGAAGCAGCTCACCCCCATCCTGAACTTCCGCTATGGCCAAAATCCCGCCCTGGCGAGTATCCTGGATAAGCAGCTTGTCAGCCTCCGAATCGAGCCCCGGGTTGTTTCAGGAACTCGATCTCCTGAGGTGTCGATGTGCGGCCGAATGCCTTGTTGCGATGAGGGAAGCGGCCGAAGCGCTTGACGACTTCCCAGTGCTTGACGGCGTATTCGTAGGCCATGGCCATCCCCGGCAGGTCGCGGATGTTGCCGAACAGTTCCAGCGCCTGTTCCTGATCGGCAAGATCTTCGCTGTGTTCGAACGGCAGATAGGCGAATAATCGTTGACTGGGCGTATAGCCTTTATCGAAGCCATGTTCGACCAGATGGCGCGCCACTGGCAGTGCGAGGTCGCCATCCCGGTAGCCGCGCGCCTCGCCACGGAAGATCATCAGCGGGAACTGGTCGAGCAAAACGATCAACGCCAGGCAGGAATCGGGTGTATTCCGCCAGTGGTCGAATTCCCCGCGTTCGGCGCGTTCCACCTGCGGCAGGAAGCGCTCGTGCACTTCCGCGTCGACGTGCGCACTGCCGGCGAACCAGAGTTCGCGCTGGCGGCGCGCGGCATCGCTGCCGTCGCCGAACCAGTAGTCCAGCACTGCCTGATAGTCTTCCATGTCCTCCCTCCGATCGGTCGGCCAGGAGTGGGTAACTGGCCTCTGTCTGTTACTGAGATTGTTGTTATTGCATCGAGTGCAGCCCGACCATGTTGCCTTCGGTGTCATACGCCAGTGCAATGAAGCCATATGGTCCGATGGACATCTTGTCCTTGAAGATGCGGCCACCTGCCTTGGCAATACGCGATGCCTCCACTGCACAATTCTCGCAGATGAAATAGATGATCGTGCTGTTGCCGCCCGAGGGCATGCCTTCCATTTTCACCAGGGAGCCTCCGGCTCCGAAACGGTCCGTATCCATCGGGAAGCTCCACATTTCAGTTTCGGGATTCTCGATCTTTTCCAGCTTGAGCTGGAGCACGGTCTCGTAGAAGCGTTTCGCACGCGGCATTTCCTGCACATAGATCTCGAACCAGTTGACGGGATTGTGTTTCATGATGCGCTCCTTTTGGCTGACGATTCCCTGCTTTGCTCACCACGTCCCTTTTTTCATGCTTTTGCGTCGTGCCAATTCCTTTTCGCTCGGCTCGCCATTCACGAACGAACCTGGCCGGATATCGCCTTCTGGTATATACGTGCTCATCACCACACCCGTAGTCGAAACTTGCGAGCGAATCAGCTTGAGCGCGGAGGGCTTGGCAGTCCCGTCAAAAAGGCGCTTGCCCCGTCCCAGTACCACGGGGAAGGTCCACACGTTGTATTCGTCTATCAGTGAAGCGGCCTGTAGGGTATGGATCAGATTGCCGCTGCCGATGATTTGCAGGTCGGGGCCCGGTTGGGATTTGAGGGCTATTATTGCTTGGACCACATCCCCCCGGAGCAGGGTCGAGTTGTTCCACTGGAGCGCCGTCAACGTGCGCGAGGCAACGTATTTTTTCGCCGCATTGAGCGTTTTCGCGATCGGATCGTCCTCGGGCTGATATGGCCAGTACGCTTCGAATATCTCATAGGTCCTGCGGCCGAGCACCAGTTCTCGATCCTTGCCGTCGAAGCCGGCGGCTGAGAGGTCCATGCTTTCATCCGCGTAGCGGAACATCCACCCC